>JAYURW010000066.1:0-21640 GCA_043756025.1 Novosphingobium sp.
CTTCGCCGTCCTCCAGATTCTTGTTCATTAACCGCGCGAAGGCGGTCTGAGGCCCAAAGATGCGCAGCAGATCATCGTCGAGGCTGAGGTAAAAGCGCGACAGGCCGGGATCGCCCTGCCGGCCCGAGCGACCGCGCAGCTGATTGTCGATCCGGCGGCTTTCGTGGCGCTCTGTGCCGAGCACGAACAGCCCGCCGGCGGCCAGCACCTGCTGGCGCTCGGCCTCGATTACTTCGGCGAAGCCGCGGATCGTGGCGTCGCGCTCGGGACCTGCGGGCGTTTGCGAAAGCTCGTCGTCGATGCGAAAGTCGAGGTTGCCGCCCAATTTGATGTCGGTCCCGCGCCCGGCCATGTTGGTGGCGATGGTCACCGCGCGAAGGCGGCCGGCCTGCGCGACGATATGCGCTTCGCTCTCGTGGAAGCGGGCGTTGAGCACCTCGTGCCGAATGCCCTCCTTCTCGAGGAATTCGCTGAGCATTTCGGACTTTTCGATCGATACGGTGCCAACCAGCACCGGCTGGCCAATCTCCTGGCGGTGCTTGATCTCTTTCGCGATCGCCCCGAACTTGTCGGTGATATTCTTGTAGAATTCATCGTCTTCGTCGATCCGAAGCACATCGACATGGGTCGGGATCGAGACGACGTTCATCCGGTAAATGTCGAAGAATTCGGGCGCTTCGGTCAGCGCGGTGCCGGTCATCCCGCTGAGCTTGGGATACATGCGGAAATAATTCTGGAAGGTGATCGATGCGAGCGTCTGGTTTTCCGGCTCGATCGCAACGCCTTCCTTGGCCTCGACCGCCTGGTGCAGCCCGTCGGACCAGCGACGACCATCCATCATGCGGCCGGTGAATTCGTCGATGATGACGATCTTGCCGTCTTTTTCGATGTAATCGATGTCGCGCTTGAACATCTTGTTGGCCTTGAGGGCCTGGTTCACGTGATGGACGACCTGGGTGTTGGCGATATCGTAAAGGTTGGCGCCTTCGATCAGCCCCGCGGCTTCGAGCATCCGCTCGGCCTTTTCGGTGCCTTCCTCGGTCAGCACGACGCTTTTCTGTTTTTCGTCGTGCTCGAAATCCTCGGGCTCGAACTGTTTCACCAGCGCGTCGACCGACATGTAAAGCTCGCTCTTGTCGTCGGTCGGGCCGGAAATGATCAGCGGGGTGCGCGCTTCGTCGATCAGGATCGAGTCGACTTCATCGACGATCGCGTAGGCAAACGGGCGCTGGACCATCTGCTCCCGCGAATATTTCATATTGTCGCGCAGGTAATCGAAGCCGAGCTCGTTGTTGGTGGCATAGGTAATGTCGGCCTCATAGGCCTCGCGCCGCTCCGGTTCGGACAGGTTGGGCACGATCACGCCCACGGTCAGCCCCAGGAACGTATAGATCTGCCCCATCCATTCGGCATCGCGCCGGGCGAGGTAATCATTGACCGTGACGACATGGACGCCCTTGCCCTCAAGCGCGTTGAGATAGACCGCCAGCGTCGCGACGAGGGTCTTGCCCTCGCCGGTGCGCATTTCGGCGATCTCGCCCTTGTGCAGCACCATCCCGCCGATCAACTGCACGTCAAAATGCCGCATCCCCAGCACCCGGACGCTGGCCTCGCGGACGGTCGCAAACGCCTCGGGCAGCAGCTCGTCGAGCGTCTTGCCTTCTTCCAACATCCGCTGGAATTTGGGCGTCTGGGCCTGCAATTCCTCGTCAGTCAGGGCAGCAATGGTGGATTCGTAAGCAGCGACCAGTTGCACCGTCTTATCAAGCGATTTGACATAACGATCATTGGACGAGCCGAAAATAGCTTTGGCGATGGAGCCGAACATGGGAAATTCCTGAATAATTTTTGGGTATGACAACCAAGCTGCGCGGCGCGTAGGCGCCCGCAGTAAGCCGCAGCAAAGCGGCGCTTTCAGCTCTGGTTATTCGTGAGCGCGGTCAGGCCCGAGGCGCACAGCCGGGGCCAGCGGTATCCCGCGGGTTAGCGGCCGGTCAGCAATTAAGCTGGCATAAGCTTCGGTGTGGAGCTCCGGTCTGAACGCAGCGGCCACTTCGATCGCCGCCGCAGCCCGCGCTGCAGCACGTTGGCCTAGCGTCGCACCGATCTCCGTCGCACCGCGCACGCGGGCTTCGGCTGGAGAAACCTGCGCGGCAATCCCTGCGAACAGGGCCAACAAGGCGAGGAGAATACGGTTCATCTGGCGCTGCATATAGGGGGCGCCGCCCGCGTCGTCCAGTCCGGTCCAATTGGCGCAGTTGATCTTTGCCGAGCAAGCTGTTGTAACCACGGCAAGCAGGGGGAGATTGATTGATGAACAGCCCGGTTTCGGCCCCGGCGCATTCGCCGCGAATGTTCCAGCTCGATGGCCTGCGCGGCATCGCGGCGTTCATGATAGTGTTCTACCACCTCGACATTGTTTACCGGATCGGCGGCCCATTCGTGCGCGGCTATCTGTTTGTCGATCTGTTCTTTCTGCTCTCAGGCTTTGTGCTGGCGGTTTCGACGGAGAAAAAGCTGCGGACCGGGATCGGCGCGTTTGAATTCACTTGGGCCCGCTACAAACGGCTGTTTCCGCTAGTCGCAGTCGGTGTCGCGGTTGCGTTGGTTCGGGCCTTCGCCATCGGATTGGCCGACCCGCTGACACTGCTATGGTGGGTCGCGCTGGATCTGGCGATGATCCCCAGTCTGGCCGGAGCCGGGCCATTCTATCGTTTCAACGGGCCGCAATGGACGCTGTTTTACGAGCTGCTGGCCAACTTCCTCCACGCGCTGGTGCTCAAACGGGTCCCGACCAATGCCATGCTGGTGCTGGCCGCGGTGCTGGGCGGATGGCTGATCTACACCGTCCAACTCCACGGCGCCGACACCATGGGGGTCAACGCCCCCAGCTGGAAAACCTGGTGGATGGCGCTGCCGCGGGTTGGCTTTGCCTATGTTCTGGGGGTGTGGATCGGGCGCAAATACACCGAAGGCTTCCGGACACCCAGCCTGCCGTGGTGGGCCGCGCTGATCCTGCCGATTGCGGCGATTGCTGCTGTGCCCAGCCTGCCGTTGGACCGGGCGACCGGTGATCTGGTATTTGTGATCGGGTTCCTGCCGGTGATGATGTGGCTAGTCGCGATGGCCCAACCGCCGCAGGGGATGAAGACCGCGATGGAGTGGCTCGGCAACTTCTCGCTGCCGCTGTACTGCGTCCACCTGACCGTGCTGGTCTGGATGTCGGAAGTGCTCGGCAATCAGGCCTGGGTTGCCGCAGCGGCGGTGGTCAGCGCAATGGCGCTTTCGTGGATCTTCTCAAAGCTGGTGTCATTCGCTAGCAAGCCAACGGTGGCCAAGGGCGGTTGATGCGATGCACCTAATTCCTCCCCTTTCGGGGGAGGTGCCGAGTGCAACGAGGTGGTGGGGGAACGCGGCCAAGCCTGCCCCACCGTCCCGCTTTCAGCGGGCCACCTCCCCCAGAGGGGGAGGATTTGCACCCCAAACAAAAAACGCCGCGCCAACCCGAAGGTGGCGCGGCGGATTTTGTTGGCCGGGCCGCGAGGCGCGCGGACCAGCATCGCGATCGTCTTAGTTGACGGCGTCTTTCAGGCCCTTGCCGGCCTTGAACTTTGGCTGGGTCGATGCCTTGATGGTCATCGGTTCGCCGGTGCGCGGGTTGCGTCCGGTCGAAGCCTTACGCTTGGCCACCGAGAACGTGCCGAAGCCGACGAGGCGCACTTCGTCACCCTTTTTCAGGGCGCCGGAGATTGCTTCGAAAACGCCTTCGACAGCTTTGGTGGAATCGCTCTTGGTGAGGCCGCTGGCATCAGCGACGGCGCTGATCAGATCGTTCTTGTTCATGTCGGGTACCCCCTACCTTTCTTTTGGTCTTTGAAAACGTGAATCGCCTCGAAAACTGGGCGGAATTGAGCGACTTTTGCCGGGTCTGTCAAAGCATATCCGAAGCAAAACGTGTCGATTATCCACGATTTTCAGCCATTCCTGCTGAATTTAGGACAAGCCGCGCCTTACTTCGCCCAATACCGCGGTGCAGCATGGGTCCGCCTGTTCCGATTCGCTGCAATGCAGCACGGGCTCAATGAGACGTCGCTGGGCCTGCCGGAGGGGCCTGAGGGACCGCCGCTGGCTGACTGGCAAGATCGTCGGCCTCGCTCCATTCAATCGCTACGAGCGGCTGGATCAATGCCTTGGCCAGCACCTCATCAACGTGGGCAACGGGGATGATTTCGAGCCCGGCTTTCACGTTGTCTGGAATTTCGTCCAAGTCCTTGACGTTTTCTTCGGGGATCAGAACGGTTTTGATCCCGCCCCGCAGCGCCGCCAGCAGCTTTTCCTTCAGCCCGCCGATCGCCAGCACCCGCCCACGCAGCGTAACCTCGCCGGTCATGGCCAGATCCTTGCGGACCGGAATGCCGGTCAAGGTCGAGACCATCGCGGTGACCATCCCCACGCCTGCGCTGGGGCCATCCTTGGGAACGGCCCCTTCGGGCAAGTGGACGTGGATGTCCTTGCGGTTGAAGATCCGCGGATTGATGCCATAGGCCGGGGCGCGCGCCTTCACAAAGCTGAAGGCCATCTGCACGCCTTCGCTCATCACTTCGCCCAGCTTGCCAGTGGTCTTGACCATGCCTTTGCCCGGCACGGTGACGCTTTCGATCGTCAGCAGTTCGCCGCCAACCGATGTCCAGGCAAGGCCCGTAACCGCGCCAACCTGATGCTCTTCTTCGGCCACGCCATACCGGTATTTGCGGACCCCGGCGAAGTCGCCCAGATTTTCTGGCGTAATCGTAACCGACTTGGCTTTGCCTTCGAGGATTTGGCGCAAGCTCTTGCGGGCCAGCCGGGCAATTTCACGCTCGAGCGTCCGCACCCCGGCCTCGCGGGTGTAGTAGCGCACCAGATCGAGCAACGCGGCGGTTTCCAGCGTGAACTCGCCTTTCTTGAGGCCATGCGCTTCGATCTGCTTGGCGACCAGATGCCGTTCGGCAATCTCGACCTTTTCATCCTCGGTATAGCCTTCGAGCCGGATGATCTCCATCCGGTCGAGCAGCGCCTGCGGCAGGTTGAGACTGTTGGCGGTGCAAACGAACATCACGTCCGACAGATCATAGTCCAGTTCCAGATAGTGGTCCTGGAACTTGGAATTCTGCTCGGGATCGAGCACTTCCAACAGCGCCGAAGCTGGATCGCCGCGGAAATCCTGACCCAGCTTGTCGATCTCATCGAGCAAGAACAACGGATTGCTGCTCCCGGCCTTTTTGAGGTTGGAAATGACTTTGCCCGGCAGTGAGCCAATGTAGGTCCGGCGGTGACCGCGGATTTCCGCCTCATCGCGCACCCCGCCCAGCGATTGGCGGATGAATTCACGGCCCGTCGCTTTGGCAATCGATTTGCCCAGCGAGGTTTTGCCGACACCGGGAGGGCCGACCAGGCACAGGATCGGGCCTTTCAGCTTGTTGGTCCGGGTTTGCACCGCCAGATACTCGATGATCCGGTCCTTGACCTTGTCGAGCGCGTAGTGATCGTCATCGAGCACGGTCTGGGCCGCTGCAATATCCTTCTTCAGCTTGCTGCGCTTGCCCCACGGCAAGCCCAGCAGCACATCGAGGTAATTGCGGATCACCGTCGCTTCGGCGCTCATCGGCTGCATCGTCTTAAGCTTTTTGAGCTCGGCATTGGCCTTGGCGCGGGCTTCTTTTGACAGCTTGAGCTTGTCGATCTTGGCCTGCAGTTCGGCGATCTCGTTGGCTTCCTCGCCCTCGCCGCCGCCCAGCTCGCTCTGGATCGCCTTGAGCTGTTCGTTGAGGTAGTATTCGCGCTGGGTCTTTTCCATCTGGCGCTTCACGCGGCCACGGATCTTGCGCTCAACCTGCAGCACGCCGAGCTCACCCTCCATGAAGGAATAGGCGATTTCCAGCCGCTTGAGCGGATCCGGCTCAGACAGCAGCGTCTGCTTGTCGCCGACCTTGGCCTGAATATGCGCGGCAACGCTATCTGCCAGCTGCGAGGCATCAACGATTTCGGACAGATTTTCGCCCGCTTCGGCTGGCAGCTTTTTGTTGAGCTTGGCATATTCGGCAAAGCTTTCGACCACCGAGCGCATCATCGCGGCAACCTCGTTGCCCGAGACGCTGACCGTTTCAACTGGTTCGACCTGCACCACCACCATTTCGCCCGCAGTGGTTTGTTCGATCCGCTGGCTGGCAGTCCGCCCGCGCTCTTTCGCCTCAACCAGCACGCGCACTGTGCCATCGGGCAGCTTGAGCAGCTGAAGCACTGTCGCGACTACGCCGATATCATACAGATCATCCTCCACCGGATCGTCGCAGCCGGGATCAAGCTGGGCGAGCAGGAAGATGTCCTTGTCGCCTTCGGTCGCCATCGCTGCTTCGAGCGCTGCCACCGACTTTTCACGGCCCACAAACAGCGGTACAACCATGCCGGGGAACACCACGATATCGCGCAAGGGAAGCAGCGGGAGAAGTTTGGTCATAAGTCCGTCCAGTTCAGCCCATCGCCCGGGGCCATGCGCGGCGAAAATCGCCTTCGGGCCGGGATATGGGGGCGGCCCGGCCTTCGTGCAATGGCCCGCCGCGATCTGAGTTGTGGATGGCCGGGCAGTTGCCAAGCGCGGCCGGTGGCAGCAGGATGGCGCAAATCAACTGCAACGGGGATTCGCCGCCATGCGCAAGATCACGATTTCAGCCCTTGTCGGCGCACTCGCCCTCAGCGGAGCCGCGCTATCGGCAGCGACTGATACCGCGCCGAAGCAAACCGTGATCACCGCCGCACGGTATCTGGACGTGACCACCGGAAAATATATCGAGTATCCAGCGATTTTCGTCGGCGCGGATGGGCGGATTACCGGGATCGCCGATGCCCGCACGATCAGATGGGGCAGCGACGTCAAACACATCGACATGAGCGGCAAAACCCTGCTGCCCGGCCTGATCGATATGCACGTCCATCTGGACAGCCCGGCCAATATCGGCGGCTGGCGTTCCCTTGAGTATACCGACAGCTTCTTTGCGATGACGGCGGTCAGCAATGGCCGGGCGATGCTGGACGCTGGCTTCACGACCGTCCGCAATCTTGGCGCGGCGGGTCGCAATGACATCGGTTTGGCGCAGGCGGTCAATCAGGGCTATGTGGTCGGACCGCGGATCGTCGCGGCGGGCTATACGCTGGGCAGCACCGGCGGACATTGCGACCAGACCGGCCTGCCGCCCAGCATGGAAAAACCCGGCAAGATGGAAGGTGTGGGTGATACGCCCGAGGAGCTGAAATATCAGGTCCGCCGCCAGCGCAAATATGGCTCCGCCGTGATCAAGGTTTGCGCCACTGGCGGCGTGTTCAGCCACAATACCGAACCCGGCCAGCAACAGCTGAGCGAACCCGAGCTAACCGCAATTGCCGATGAATCGCATATGTGGGGCCTGCGCGTGGCCGCCCACGCCCACGGCTCGGCCGGGATCAAAGCTGCGATCAAAAGCGGGATCGACACGATCGAACACGCCAGTCTGGTCGATGATGAGGGAATCAAGCTGGCAGCTGAGCGCAAGCGCCCGGTTTGGTTCAGCATGGATATCTACAACACCGATTACACCCAGGCCGAAGGTGCCAAAAACGGCGTTCTGGAAGATAATCTGCGCAAGGACCGCGAGATCGGCCAGCTGCAGCGCGACAATTTCCGCAAGGCCTTCAAGGCCGGGGTGCGGATGGTGTTCGGGTCAGACGCCGGGGTAATGCCGCACGGATTGGTCGGGCGGCAGTTTGGCACCATGGTAACTTACGGCATGACGCCCTTGGATGCGATCCGCGCGGCGACGCTGAACGCCGCGCAGGCGCTGGGCTGGGAAGCCAATGTCGGGACGATTGCGGTGGGGCGCTACGCTGATTTCGTTGCGGTGGACGGCGATCCGCTGGCGAACGTGCGCGAGCTTGAGAACGTCGATGGCGTAATCAAGGGTGGAGTTGTGATCGAGCGGGGGCGGTGAAATTGCCACCACTGGTTCGAGGTGGGATCAAAGCGATCTTCATTGGATCCCACCTCGAACCAGTGGTGGGATCAAAGCGATCTTCATTGGATCGCTTTGCGCCGCGTTGCCGGGTCTTGTAATGACATTCTTGGTCGCAATCACGGCGATGACCGAGTGCGGCGATGGAATGATCAACTGCGCGGCGATCCCCCTGCTACTGGTTTATCCGATGGTAATTTCCTTGGCAGTTATAGTGCCGACTTCGATCATCATCGGCCTACCGCTCACTGCCTTGCTTGCCAGGTATGGGCGGGACTCAACTGCCAACTTGCAAGTCCTGGGCGCAATCGCAGGAGCAGTTCTGGTGTTAGTGTTTTTGTGGCTGAACGACGGCCTTGCAGCATTTTGGTTCGCCATTTTGGGTGCGGTTGGCGGCGGGATGAATGGCAGAATCTGGGGTCAGACGCGGGAAGCGCTATCAAAATTCAGGTAGCCCAAGCGAACTACAATCTACCTAGAAACCGTTTATGCTGAGCTTGTCGAAGCACTGCCCTTTTCTTTGTGCGTCGGACAATGCGGCCCGAAGGAAGAACGGTCCTTCGACAAGCTCAGGAAGAACGGAGTTAGGGCTTGTGAGGGGCAGGGTAGTGATTGAGCGGAGGCGCTAGACTTCTAGATACTCCCCATTTTCCGCGAATGCGGCAAATGGGGAGGTGGCAGACGCTGAAAGCGGCTGACGGAGGGGTATCAAGGCCAGCGTCCAAACCCCTCCGTCTCGGCTACGCCGATCCACCTCCCCATTTGTGGCATTCGCCAAAAATGGGGAGGATCGAGAGGTCACATCCCCGGCAGTTTGAACCCCGGTGGCAGACCCATGCCGCTTTGCATATTGGCCATTTCGGCGTTGCTGACCTGATCGGCTTTGGCGCGGGCATCGTTGAAGGCGGCGGCGATCAGGTCTTCGAGGATGCCTTTCTCGCTTTGCTGCATCAGGCTGTCGTCAATGGCCACGCCGATGATCCGGCCCTTGGCCGACGCGCGGATCTTCACTAGGCCGCCGCCGGCAATGCCTTCGACTTCCATGGCATCGAGCTTGCCCTGCATTTCGCCCATCTGCTTCTGGATCGTTTCAGCGGCTTGCTGCGCAGCCTTGAGCATTTCTTCCATCGACTTCACGTTCACTGTCTCCATTTTCCGCCCGCACCCGCCACACGGGCATCGGGGCTTTCATCCAGCAATTCGGCGTTCGGGAACGCGGCAAAGGCAGCCTCGACCAGTGGATCGCTGCGCACCGCCGCGCGGGCTGCGTCCTTTGTGGTATCGGCCAGTTCTTTCAGGCTGGGCTGGGCATCGCCTTCGGCCCGGGTCACCTGCCAGCGTTCACCCGTCGCGCGGAGCAGCGCGTCTCGCAATTCAGCAGTGGCATCGCCGGGATAACCGGGGACTAATGCGTAAGTCAGTTCGCCCGGTGCCAGTGCGATCACCCGGACCCAATCGTGCATCACCTGGGCAAGCCGCAACTGGTCGGATTGTTCGACCCGCTCGACCAGCGCGGCCCAGCTCATCACTTGCGGTGCGGCGGCGGCAGACGCCGTTTCACCAGCGACCCCAGCAACCGGCCCGCGCGCGGCGATTTCTTCCAGCTTCTTCGCCAGCGCACCCGGATCGGGCATATCGGCAGCATGCTGAACCCGCAGCAGCGCCATCTTGGCCGCGACCAGCGGATCAGGCGCGGCGCGCACTTCGTCGTGGCCCTTAAGCAGCAATTGCCATAGCCGGTGAAGCTGCCCGGCCGAAAGTCGCCCAGCCCATTCAGCCAAATCCGCGCGTTCCTCGGCAGAGGCGCCATCGGCCCCGCTCTGGCCGATCTGGGCCACGGTGATCCGGTGGCACAGGTCCATCGCCGTGCGCATCAGCGCCAGCGGCTCTACCCCGAACGCAAACTGCTGATCGATCAGGCCAAGCAGCCCGGCCCCATCACCCGATAGCAATGCCGCGAACAGACCGCGCTGGGCGCTCTTGTCCGCCAGCCCCAGCATATCGCGGACCTGCTGGGCCGAAACCCGGCTTTCCCCGCCGAGGTCAGCATGAGCAATCGCCTGATCGAGGATCGACAAGCCATCGCGAACCGATCCTTCTGCGGCGGCGGCAATCATGCCGAGCGCTTCTTCCTCCGCCTCGATCCCTTCCTTGCCGCAGATCATCGCGAAATGTTCGGCCAGCAAAGGTGCGGGGATCCGGCGCAGGTCAAAGCGCTGGCAGCGTGAAAGGACTGTGACCGGGAGCTTCTCAACTTCGGTCGTCGCGAACAGGAACTTCACATGGGCCGGCGGCTCTTCCAGCGTTTTCAGCAGCGCGTTAAAGGCGTTGCGGCTGAGCATGTGGACTTCGTCGATGATGTAGATTTTATAGCGGGCCGAAACGGCGGCATAGCGCACCGCCTCGATAATCTCACGCACGTCGTCCACGCCGGTGTGGCTGGCGGCGTCCATTTCGATCACGTCGATATGGCGGCCCTCAGCAATCGCCACGCAGGGCTCGCAAACCCCGCAGGGATCGATCGTTGGCCCGCCCTGCCCATCGGGGCCAATGCAATTGAGCGCCTTGGCGATCAGCCGCGCGGTTGAGGTTTTGCCTACCCCGCGAATGCCGGTCATCAAAAAGGCATGAGCCAGCCGGTCACGCCGGATCGCGTTGGCCAGCGTCTGGACCATCGCGTCCTGCCCGATCAGTTCGGCAAAGGTTTGCGAACGGTATTTGCGGGCGAGTACGCGGTAAGGCTGCGCCGGAGCGGCGGTTACAACCGGCGCTGGCGCAGGCGCTGCTGGAGCAGGCGCGCCAAACATTGATTCCTGCCCAGCCGCCTCCAGCTCAGCTGCGCTGGGGCCGGTGTCGTCGGGCTCGTCGCCATAGGTCTCGGGGGAATCGTCCATTGGTGCCAAACTAAGGGCTCACCCGACCTTTGTCGAAGGGGATTCCCTTCCAGACAAGATTTGTCTCCGGCCGCGGCGAAAATGGTGGATTTTGAGAACCGGAGCGCAGCGGCCATTGGGGCCGTGAGCACCGGAAGCGCAAAAATTCGCCATTTGCAGTCCGGCTTGGGGCAAATTTTGTCTGGAAGGGAAGGAGCCGAGCGACCCGTCGCTGTCCGTTGTGGCTGCTTCCTTCCGGACCTGACCAAGTTGGCGGAGGCAAACGCCCGCCCGACTCCCGGCGCGTCCTATGACGGCGCTGTCGCGTTTGCGCAAGTCCAAGACCGATTCGCTGCGCTAATGAAGCTGTGACTTGCCCGCAATGGGCGCGGTCAAAACGGTCCTTCCCTTCCGGAAGACCGGGAAGCGGGTTCCGCTGCGTGCCTTACAGCGCGACCCAGGTACCTGGTGGGCCCGCTTTCTATTTCGTCCTCAAGGGACGAACACTCAGCGAAAATTGTCGGCGTAGGTTTGCAGCTTCATCCGCCGCGGCGGGGTGGCGTGGACGGCTGCCGCGATCCCGTGCTTGTCGGCATAGGCCTGTGCTTCGGCCTGACTGGCGAAAGTCAGCGTGACCTGACTTTGGGTATCGCCCGATCCGGCCCAACCCATCACTGGATCAGCAATGCGCGCCTCTGCCGGGGCAAATTCGAGGAGCCAATCGCCGGTGCGGGCCTGACCCGATTGCATGGCGTTTTTCGGGCGCTGAAAGATACGTGCTGACATCAGCGGCAATTGCGGCGAAACGCGCGGGAAATCAAGTCTCCGTTCGTGCCGAGCCCGTCGAAGCATTGAACGCGTTCTTCGTTTTCAAACTTGCCACTTCGGTCCACGGCTGATCGGGCCAGCGGTGCTTGGGGTAGCGGCCCTTGAGGTCTTTCACCACATCGCGCCAGGAACCGCGCCAGAACGCCGGCAAATCGCGGGTGGTCTGGGCTGGCTTACCGCCCGGATCGGTCAGTTTGAGCAGCAGCGGCTGCGGCGGTTGGCCAAAGCTGGGATGGCGATCCAGCCCAAACAGTGCCTGCACCCGCAGCTCCACCGATGGCCCGCCCAGATCGTCATAATCGATGGCGTGGGCTGTCCCGGCCGGGCTGGTAAACTGCGGCGGCGCGAGCCGGTCGAGCAATTTCTGTGCGGCATAATCGAGCCGCGCCCGCAACGCCTCGTTCAACTTGCCCGGGTCGAGCTGGTCCAGCCGCCGGGTCAGCAACGGCCCCAGCCAGTCCGCCGCATCGGCCAGCAAGGCCGCTTCCGACAGCGCAGCAATACCCGCAAAACGGGCGCGTTTGAGTAAGTTCTGGCTGGCTTTGGACAGCGGAACGAGCGCCAACCCTTCGGCCCCGATCTTGACCAACAGGAAATCCCGGATCGCCGCTGGATCGGGCGCAGGATCGGGGCCTTTGCTCAGCGTGATTGCGCCCAAACGCGCTTCCAGGAGCGCCTCAACCCGCGCGTCATCGTCGATCCAGCGCAAGGCCGACCGCCGCTCGATCCGGTGGCCCAGCCAGCCGGTTACCTCCGCTTCATCCAGCGCAATCGCCCCGGTGATCCGCGCGCCCTTGGCCTCGCCTTGGGCCTCGCCCACTGCCAGCCATTCGGCGCGGGCGAGCGGCGAAGCGGGATCGAGCCGCAGGCCCCGGCCCCCGGCGGTCAGCCATAGTTCGCCGCTGACATCACGGCGGCGGGCGATGTTGTCGGGGTATGCCTCTGCCAGAAGTATGCCGAGCGGCGGCGTTTCTCCGTTGCCGCCTCCGACCAAATCGGTAGCGACGCGCTCCCAGCGCCCAGCCAGTTTCCGCGAAGCTTCGGCCCTCCCGCCACGCTCGCCTTTCCAGCGGTCAAGCCGCGCGGCCAGATCTTCACCGCGCCCGCCCAGCCCGCGCTCCTGCAACAGCAGCGCCAGCAATGCCGCATCTCGCGCCGCGCCATGCTGCGCAGCATAAAGCAGCATATGCGCCAGCTGCGGACCCATCGGCAAAGCCGCCATACTGCGGCCATGCGGAGTGATCTTGCCCGTATCATCGAGCGCGGACAGCGACCGCAGGGTTTCCGTTGCTGCGGCCAATGCTGCACTTGGTGGCGGATCGAGCCAAGGCAGCGCGGCCGGATCAGCCGCGCCCCATTGCGCCAGGCTGAGCAGCAATGGCGCAAGGTCACTGGTCAGCATTTCCGGCGGATCAAAGGCCGCGCGACCAGCTTGAGAAGCCTCCTCCCACAACCGGTAGGCCACCCCCGGCCCCTGCCGCGCTGCACGGCCGGCGCGTTGGGCAGCGGCGGCTTGCGATGCGCGGTGCGTGACCAGCCGGGTCACTCCTGCAGCCTTGTCAAATTCCGCCCGGCGCGACAGCCCAGCATCGACCACCACCGATACCCCGTCGAGCGTCAGCGAGGTTTCGGCGATTGCGGTTGCCAATACGATCCGCCGCCGCCCTTGGCTATCGCGTTTGATCGCGGTGCGCTGCGCCGCCGGTTCCACTTGGCCGTGGAGCGGCAGAACCAGCGCAGCGGGCAGTTTATCCGCCAGCCGTTCGCGCACCCGCTCAATCTCGCCCACGCCGGGCAGAAAGGCCAGCATATCCCCGGTTTCCTCGCGCCAAGCGGTGAGGATCGCACTCGCCACCGCGTCTTCGATCCGCAATTCGGGCCGTGCGCCCAGCCATTTAAGTGTCAGTGGATGGGCCTTCCCTTCGCTTTCGATCACCGGCGCGTCCGACAGCAGGTCCGCAAACCGCGCGCCGTCGATAGTCGCGCTCATCACCACCAGCCGCAAATCAGAGCGCAGCACGGATTGGCTTTCAATCGCTAGCGCCAGCCCCAGATCGCTGTCGAGGTGGCGTTCATGAGCTTCATCGAACAGCACGGCAGAAACCCCCGCCAGTTCGGGGTCGCCCAGCACCGTCGCGACAAAAATTGCCTCGGTCATCACCAGCACGCGGGTGCGGGCGCTGCGCTTGCTGTCGAGCCGGGTCAGGTAGCCAACTGTTTCACCTACCGCCTCACCCAACAACTCCGCCATCCGCTCCGCTGCCGCCCGCGCAGCGACCCGGCGCGGCGAGAGCAGGATCACGCTGCCGCTGCACCACGGCTCGGCCAGCAAGGCGGTGGCGACCGACGTGGTCTTGCCCGCCCCCGGCGGCGCGATCAGCACGGCATTGCCGCGGGCGCGCAGGGCGGCAAGCAGATCGGGCAGTACAGCATGGATCGGGAGCTGGTTCACCCGCGCCTCTTAGAGCCTCAGGCGCTTAGTTGGAAGGCGGTGTCGGCGCGGGCGCTGCTGCGGGAGCAATGGCTGGCGGCGGCGTCAGTGCAGCATCCATTCCCAGCGCCTCAGCCTCACACTGCGCCGCAGTCACCGGCCCAGTGCCGCGCCCGTGCAGCGCCTCAATCTCGGCCTCACGCTTTTTGAAGTAATAGGCGCGCTCCGCTGCATACGGGTCAGCTGAGGCGCGGATGGTCTTCAACTGGCAATCAAATTCGACCCGCCGGTTGAGCGAACGGATCGCGCCATTGGGCACCGTGTAATACAGTTTGTTAAACGGCGCGCCGATCCCATAGGGCAGGATCACCCCGTCTACCGCCCCGCCCAGCAGATCGCGCAGCGTGGTCGGACCAAGGAACGGTACGAAAAAATACGGGCCCGGTTTGACTCCATAATAGCCCAGCGTATTGGCAAAACCGTTGTGCCGATAGGGCAGGTAGAACGGCTTGTTCTTGGCCACGTCGATCAGTCCGCCAAGTCCGATGGTGCTGTTGATCACAAACCGCCCCAGCGTCTTGAATGCGCGCCCAGGCTTCAATTGCAGCAGATCATTGATGAACACGATGGGCGAGCTGATATTGCGGATGAAATTGCCCAGGCCCATTCTGGCCGGTTTGGGCAGCGCGTTTTTATAGGCATTGGCAAGCGGCTCGACCACCGCCCGGTCAACATCCTGCGCCAGTCCAAACGACACCGCATTGACCCCCATCAGCGGATCATTTTTAGGCCGCGCGGTAACAGTGATCGCCCCGGTCGCATCGGTTGGCGATGGCTGATCAGGGCTGGCCAGCTCAGCCGGTTGAGACGCCTCATGTTGGGCCGGTTCAGCGGGGACAGGCTCACCGGGATCCAGACTTTGCGGCGCACTGATCGGCAGCGGTGCAGCTGGCCGTGCCGCAGAATCGGGCTGCGCCGCCAGCAGCGCAAGTACCGCCGCAACCCCCGTAGATACGCTCAACCGTTCCTCCTGCACGCCGTGCCTAAGTCATAGTGGGTTGGCCGCCCAGCGCGGCCTAACCCATCGGGTACATCACCTCACGGCTGACCTTGTTGATCGCTTTCATCACGTCATCGTTCAGCACCAAATCGGCGGCGGCGAGGATTTCGGCGACCTGATCCTGGCGGCTGACCCCGACAATGGTCGAAGCAACGAAATCGTGCTGCTTGGACCAGGCCACCGCCATCGTCACCGGGCTCATCCCGGCGTCCATCGCAATCGCCATGAACTTCTCGGTCGAACTCAAGGACTTCTCGTTGACGAACCGGCGGCCCATCGCGGCCTGCCGCCCTTCCATCGCCAGATAGCGGCTGAACCGCGCGCCATCGGGGGCCGCCCCGCCCTGATATTTGCCCGAAAGCACCCCGCCGCCAATTGGCGAATAAGGGATCAGGCTGACCCCTTCCTGACGGCAAACCTGCGCCAGCTCGTCTTCGAAGCGGCGGTTGTTAAGGCTGAAATTGTTCTGGATCGTCTGATAGCGGACCGTGCCCAGCTGCTCTGCCGTCTGGATCGATTTCATCAAGCCCCAGCTGGTCTCATTCGAACAGCCGGTGATCCGGACTTTGCCATCCTGAACCAGCTCGTCGAGCACTTCCATCGTCTCGTCATACGGCAGTTCGTGATCGGGCCAGTGGGTCTGATAGAGGTCGATGTAATCGGTGCCGAGCTTCTTGAGGCTGGCCTCAACCGCCACGGTAATGTTGCGCCGATCAAGCGCGGTCATGCCCGAGCGGATCGGCGATTTGAACCAGACGTGGCTTGGCCCGGAGACCTTGGTCGCCAGAATGATCGCCTCGCGCGGTTTGGTCTTCAGCCACTTGCCGACGATCTCTTCGGTCCGGCCGACCCATTTGGGATCGGGCGGAACCGGATAACCTTCGGCAGTGTCATAAAAATCGATCCCGGCATCAAAGCATTCGTCCAGAATGCGCAGCGCTTCGGCCTCGTTGGTCTGGCTGCCAAAAGTCATCGTACCCATGCAGATATCGGATACGACAATCGCGGATTTGCCAAGACGGCGGCGTTGCATAAGGCGGAACTCCCGGGTTCAATCTGGTTTTTGATTGCAACTGGGTTGGCGCGGAATTCGGCCATGGTCAAGCCCCCGCGCGCGCGGCGCACCCCGCTTGGGGGGCAGGTAGGGTGCGCCGCGCGGTTGGGGTAACTCCCCTCCCCAGCGGGGAGGGGTCGGGGGTGGGGGAGCGAGGCACCGCCGAGCGTCTCGGCTAGCGTCGAACCCCCATCCCAACCCTTCCCCGCTGGGAAAGGGCTTTAGTAAGCTCAATGCAGCGCGCGCATCGCGTGGGGGCGCTTGGCAGTGGCCGGGGCCGGACGCTTGGCCGCGGCAATTCGCAAAGCCGCCACCCCGCCGCGGTCCATCGCCCGCTGCCAGGAATAGAATTCCTCGAGGCTGAGCCGGTAACGCTTCATCGCCTCTTCAATGGTCAGCAAGCCGGTTTCGACGGCGGCGACCACTTGCGCCTTGCGGCTGGCGACCCAACGCCGGGTATCGGGCGGCGGCAGGTTCTCACGGGTAAGGACTTCGCGCAGTGGCCCGATGATCCGGGCTGGGCGGGAGTTATGGTATTCCATCATTTTACGACCCTCGTTTTTATGACCGGTGACAGGTCAAACGTTGGCCCCCAAGCAGGGCTGACTGTCGGGTTTGCGTGGTTAAATTGGTATGAATCTGCGGTGCGGTTCG
The DNA here is from genome assembly GCA_043756025.1 of Novosphingobium sp. Taxonomy (GTDB): domain Bacteria; phylum Pseudomonadota; class Alphaproteobacteria; order Sphingomonadales; family Sphingomonadaceae; genus Novosphingobium. The sequence goes on from JAYURW010000066.1 coordinate 16,922, forward strand.
CCGCACGAATGGGGCGGGTAACGGCGGGGTGTTGGTGGCAGACGGTGAGTGGATTTGACTAATAAAGAATTAGACAACGGATCTCCTTCGCATCCACCAACACTGCACCTTTGACCGGCGCAGCGGGCGGATCGCCATCCAAATGAATGATCCGAAACTGGATCGGAGGCAGTTTAACGCGGACATAACGTCCCGGATACTCCGGCCAAGTTCGCCGCATCCGGCGCGTCAATGTCGCCCGAACCGCCTGATCGAGATGGGGGGAGCCGGATGACCCGACAATCTCGATCAAGAAGACCCGGCCATCAGGACCGAAAACCGCTGTGGCTCTAACAACCCCGGTCCGTTCTTGGCGCAAGGCCCGGGCCGGGTAGTCATTGGGGGTGATGTAGTTTTCAAACTTGACCGGCTTGGCGGAATCGGGTGTCCAGTCCCCCGCCTCAATCAAACCGCCGTTGCGGGCATATTCCCGGTTCATCATCGGATGGGCAGAAGTTACTCCCGCCTCGACCAGTATTCTCAACAAGGAGCGGGCCTCGCTCGCCTTAGCAACATCGGTTGAGACCAGCCGAGGCTCAATCCAGGCCATGAGTGGTTGCAGGCCCGATTGAGTGCCCTGACCGGCCCATTTGGCCAGCAGCCGGGCGCTGGCGATTTGAACGGTCGGATCAGGGTTCTCTAGCCCATCCGCGAAGTACGGTGCGATCCGCTCTCTCACAGCTGCACCGCCCGGTGGGGTGCGATCGACGATCGGCAGCAGTTTGATCAGAACGACCGACCGGGCAGCCGGATCCTTGCCGTCCAACTCGCTCTGGTACAAGTCGATCAACATCAGCACGGCATCGTCATTGTACTTGGCCGCCTGCCACAGGATCGCTTCGGCGCGCGGGCGATCGGCCGGGACTGAGCGCCCGTAGAGCAGCATCCGCGCCGCTTTCAAGCGATCCTCCGCGTTGTAGGACCGCTCCAGCAGATCGACCGCCTTGGCCGGGCTGTAATGCGGTGAAAGCGGATCAAGCACCGCTTCCAAATGCAGTCGGAATTTTTCCGAACCGCCATCGATCGCTTTGCTGACCTCTGTCCAGACATCATCGCGGAAAACGAAGGCGCGGCGTTCTTCAGCGGTCCAGATTGGATCACCACTGGCAAGATAGCTCCCGCGGAGCCAGGCATAGCGTTGCAGTTCATCAGCGCGGCTCCGGTCAGTGGGCAGATTTCTGATCCGCAACAGATCGTGCAGCCGGGCCATGTAACTTTCCGGCGCAATCAACAGCGATTGGTCTGAAATCAGCGTTTCAGCGAGCGCAATCGCGAGGTCGATGTCTTTGGGACAGCCCTCCTCCCCGCGTTCGAGCAGGTAGATGTAGTGCTCGCGCTGATCGGACGAGACCTTTTTGAGCGATCCCAGCTTGGCCAATTGCCCCTTCGCCTTGCGCGCCTTGCGACAAAACGCCTGCTCCTGCCATTTGCGCTTGGCCGATTCCCGCAGGTCCTTCTTCGTTATGTGGTGGACGGATAGAGTATTGATCGTCGCCCCAGCAGGCATCGCCACCGCCATAGTCAGCACAATCGCCAAGGAACGCTTCATCGCGCCATGCCCCCTAGCCGCCGGTCGCGGCCGAGGCAGATACTATCCCGATTTCAGGTGATTACCAGCTGGTTTGAACCGCAGCACCACGGCTACGCCCTCTGACCCGGCCGAGGTCAACCGCGCGCGTCCTGTCGCAGCGGAACAATCTTCGTGACGCGTGGGTTTGAGCACAAACATTTGGGAAAATCATGCGCCACCTCCTCGTTTCGATTTCAATCGTATTTCTAACCGCCGCCTGCGGCTCGGATGCTGACAAGACGTCGCCGGATGGCGGCCAGCCTTTGACTGCATCGCAGCAGGCGCAAGCTCAGGCAGCCGCTGACACAATCAACCGGATCAATACGGCGCCCTTGGATAGAGTGCCGCCCGCTCCTGTTGCGGTGGACGGCGCGCGCGCTGCGGCGGATCCCCCGCCGAACCTGTTCGCCGTCCGGGCCGAAGCCCTGCTGGCCCGTGCGCGTTTCTCGCCAGGCGTGGTCGACGGGCAATTCGGCAGCAACTTCAAGAATGCCATTGCGGCCTATCAATCGGCGCGCAACCTGACGGCCAGCGGCACAATCGACGGTCAGACCTGGCAGGCGCTTTTGGCCGAACCCGCATCACGCCCGCCGGTGGCCCGCGGCTATACCATCACGCCTGCTGATGTTGCCGGACCTTTTACCGTTAGTTCCGGCGACGACTTGGTTGCGCTGGCTGCCCTGCCCGGCGGACCCCAGTTCGCCAACCTGCTCGAAGCACTGGCCGAACGGTTTCACATGAGCCAGGCCTTGCTGCTCGCGCTTAATCCCGGCGTCAATTTCGCAGTCGCTGGCACAAACATAGTGGTTGTCGAAGCCGCACCCGCGCCCTTTTCCAAAGGCGAAGTCGTTCGGGTCGATATCGCAAAGTCGGATTCATCGCTGCTCGCCTATAACGAGGCAGACAGCCTGATCGCCTTTTACCCGGCCACGGTCGGTGCCGCCAATCGGCCATCACCCAGCGGTACCCACAAGGTGCTCGGCGTGGGTTGGAACCCCGATTACACCTATGACCCGGCCAAGTTGACCTGGGGTCCGCGCACTGCTGGCAAATTGGTGATCAAACCCGGGCCCAACAATCCCGTCGGCATGGTCTGGATCGACCTCAATGCGCCGAGTTACGGAATCCACGGCACGCCCGAACCTGACAAGATCGGCAAAACTGCCAGCCATGGCTGCGTCAGGTTGACCAACTGGGATGCGATGGCGCTTGCTGGCGGGATAAAGTCCGGCGCAGTCGTTCGCTTCACCGGGCAGCGCGGCAAACGATCGTCAAAGTAAGTCGCCGAAACCGGGTTTAGCCTAAACCTAAAACCGCCGCGCCACGGCAAATTCTGCTGCCTCGGTCATCGCCGCGCGGGCTTCGCTAGCCGGGAACATGGCCAGCGCATTGATCGCGCGCTGGGCAAAGTGCTGCGCGCGCTCGCGGGTGGCGTTTACGGTGTCGTGGTGGGCGATCAATTCGACCGCGTGGGCCAGATCATCGTCCGAAGCGCGGTGGCCCAGCATCGCGTCTTTCCAGAAGGCGCGCTCGTCCGCGCTGCCGCGGGCATAGGCCAGGATCACCGGCAGGGTCATCTTGCCCTCGCGGAAATCGTCGCCTTTGCCTTTGCCCATTTCGGCACTGAGGGAATCATAATCCATGGCATCGTCGACCAGCTGGAATGCAATGCCGAGGTTGCGGCCGTAATCGTCCAGCGCGCGTTCTTCAGCCTCGCCCTTTTCCGCCACGACCGCGGCGATCCGGGTGGCGGCAGCAAATAGCGCGGCTGTCTTGGCACCAATGATTTTAAGATAGCGGTCCTCGCTGGTTTCGATCTGGCGCGCGGCGGTCAGCTGATCGACTTCGCCTTCCGAAATCACCGAGCTGGCGTTTGAGAGGATCTTGAGCACTTTCAGGCTGCCGTCTTCGACCATCAGTTCAAAACTGCGCGTGAACAGGAAATCGCCGACCAGCACGGTGGCGGGATTGCCGAAAATCAGGTTTGCCGCAGCCTTGCCCCGGCGCATTTCGCTGCCGTCGACCACATCATCATGCAGCAGCGTTGCGGTGTGGATGAATTCAACCGCAGCGGCCAGCTTGTGGTGCCGCGTGCCGTGGTAATCGCACAGCGCCGCCCCGGCCAAAGTCAGCATCGGGCGCATCCGCTTACCCCCACCCGCGATCAAGTGTCCCGCCAAAGCCGGGATGAGCGGAATCTCGCTTTGCATCCGGTCAAGGATCACGGCGTTGACGGCGTTCATGCCGCTGGCAGTCAGCGCCATGATGGGGCCGAGCGAAGGCTCGGTTTCGCGGGGCCTGAAGGGGATCACATCGGCGCTCATGCAGCGGGCATTGGCGGCGCAGCGGGCGCTTGGCAAGTGCAAAGCAGGCAATGGCCTTGCGCAAAAACTCATGCTAGCAAAAGCGCCATGACCGACCAAACCCTCGACAGCTTTCGCGCCAGCATCGACAATATCGATGCCGCACTGATCCACATCCTGGCCGAGCGCTTTCGCATCACCAAAGCAGTCGGCGCTTACAAGGCGACCAACGCCCTGCCGGCCAGCGATCCGGGCCGCGAAGAACGCCAGATTACGCGCTTGCGCAAACTAGCCGAAGACGCCCAGCTCGACCCCGAATTTTCAGAGAAGTTTCTGAGGTTTATCATTCAGGAAGTGATCCGCCACCACGAACAGGCGGCGGGGAAGTAGGCCGCTTTAGTCCACCCCGTCGCTGATCCAGCGGCTGGAGATCATCGCGAAACCGGCGGCCCGCGCTATACCTTCGCTCTGCACGGCAGCATTTTGCAAGGCAGCTGGGTCTGCGGCGGTGCACTTGCCTTTGATCAAAGTCAGCCCGGCAAAGGGTTGGTCGGTCTCAAACGTGGGCTTGCCAGCTTTGTCCGTGCGGTTATTCGGCAAGGGGCCGCACAGGATCGGCCAGCGGAGTGTTTCGGTGATTTTGCCCGCACTGTCAGCCGCGACGGGTTTTACCGCCAGATAGAGATAGAACGACTTGGCCCTACTCCCACCCAATCCATCGTCTGGAGCGGTCTTCGAAAAATCAACAAATATTTGATCGACCTGCGGGTCGCCATCGATCAACACGTGCTCCAGCGTCTGCCACTT
>JAYURW010000067.1:0-3547 GCA_043756025.1 Novosphingobium sp.
GTTCCACCGGGCGCCCCAGATTTCACTTATGAGGCCCTTGTCAACACATTGACCGGCGCAGGCATGACTGTGACCAAGGCGCATCGCGCCGATGACAGCACGGCTACACCGGGTTTTGAGACATTCCGTTTTGATGCATTACCAGCTGGCTTCAGCCTGAACGATATCGACGTCATCTGGCTGATCGGCCTCAACGGGCTTTCGGTGCAGGGGCTGCCCGGGACCACCGGTGCACTCAGCGATCCCCAAATCAACGTCATCGCTAATTTCATGGATGCCGGCGGCGGCGTGTTCGCCACAGGCGACCATTATAGCCTTGGCGCCGAAATGTCGGGGAAAATTCCGCGGGTTCGCGCCATGCGCTGCTGGTATGGCACGGGCGATGGCGCGGGATCGCACATGCCCGCAAACTTTCCGCGCAACTTCCCGCCGCTCACCGTCGAACGCGCCGACACGACGCGAAGGAGAGCTACGAGCAATTATTCCGAGTTTGCGGGAAATTTCGTCTGGTTTGAAAACCAATCCGATTCCAATCCACAGACGATTACGCCGAGCACGGCAGTGGCCCATCCGATTTTGCGGCGCGGCGGCAACAACATCACCGTCTATCCAGACCATATGCACGAAGGCCAGACGCTGGGCGAAGCGCAATTGGATGCGATCGGCTATGATTACGCGCAAAACTCTCCCTACGGTGACACTTCGCAAGACGAGTTCCGGGCATTGGCCGGAACCCTCGAGAAACCAAAAATAATCGCGACCGGCCAGACCGAAGAAAACGCATCGCGCGGGGCGGATTCGCCCACCGGGGAATTTTCCTTCGGCAATCTCGGCTTGCCCGGGGCGGATGCCGTCTCTTCGCTCAAGACGGTCAACACGCTCAGCACTTATGATGGCCGCGTGGTCGGGGTCGGCCGCATCGTCACGGGCGCTACCTTCCATCACTATGTCGACATCAACGTGACCGGTGACAGCACGGTCCTATCGACCTATCCACCGCCGCCCCCTGTGCCGGCTCCACTGCTGAACCCGATCCAGCGGGTTGGCGCGGATGCCCAAAAAGATCATGGCTTCAACGACAATGCGGCCGTGTTCGACGATATCAAAGCCGTGTACGTCAACATCGCCAACTGGCTCGCCCGACCGCGTCCGGCGATTACCCTGTATCTCGAACGCAGCACATTCGGTGTCGATGAGGTCACCGGTGGCCCGCATTTCGCAGGTGTCGTCCGGGTAACGGTTGACGGCCTGAAACCGAGCCAGTTCCCCACCGGCCCAGTCACCACCGGCGCCTTCAATCCGGCGTGGGCTCCGGTGGTCACTCCGACTGGCACGGGCATCATCACGATAACCCCAACTGGGGTTTTCAGCGACGATCCGACGATGCCCGAACGGCTGCAACGCTTTACCTTCATCTATGATGTCGATTTTTCCAGCACCGCGTTTGGCGACCTGACCGTCCCCGTCAACGCCTCGTTCGCTTCGCCCGCGGTGCCCGCGCCGCTCACCGACACCGCCTTTTTCCAGCTGGTCACATCGGCCAATCCGTTCATGCTCGATCTGGAAAACAATGATACGCACTGGCTCAGCTCCGATCTCAAGGTCTTCCGCGTGGTTGCGGGTGAAACCCTGCACGGAGTGCCTCTGCCGGTTGGCGCCTCACGCGCGCAGGCGTTCACCTTCATCAACGCATTGAAAGACAACATCACCGTCAGCCAGTTTGAGGGAATGAGCGGCATTCAGGCTACATCGGCGCTGAGTCCGCTGCCCACGACGACGGTGTCTGGCGCAAATGTCTACAACTTCGCCCTGGCCCGCGTGCGGCGGAACGGCACATTGCTTTCGGCGACGAACGTTCGGGTTTTCTTCCGCATTTTTAACGCGCAAACGACTGCGGCGTTGACTTACAACGCACCCGGAGGCGTTCCGGTCGAGGGCTATCTGAAAAACCCCGGAACCGCCCCTGGTACAAATCACATCGCGCTTCCCGGCCAGGGGGGCGGGCAGTGGCTGTCCTACCCCTGCTTCTCGCAAGACCGCAATTCCAATCGCGATGATCAGGACGATGTGGCCAATGTCCGGACCATCGCCAACAACGATAGCGAGGAGTTTTTCGGGGTTCTGCTCGATACCAATCTCGACGTAAATTATCTGCCCTTAACTCCGGGAGGCGGCGGTGGCGCGGTATCCTTGAGCACCTTGCTGACCGGCGAGCATCAATGCCTGGTCGCGCAGATCGAATTTGCCGGAACGCCGATCCCCAGCGGTTCCAGACCTTCGACCTCGGACAAGCTGGCACAGCGCAACATCGCTTACAGCGATGTCGCCAACCCCGGGATGGCGGCATCGCGCGCGGCGATCCACACCTTCGAGATCGAGGCCACGCCTTATCCGATAACAGATCTGTTGCCGCCCGACGAACTGCTGCTCGAATGGTCTCGCGATATCCCCCATGGCAGCTTCGCCCGCATCCACATCCCCGGCTGGAATGCCGAGGAGGTGGTCGCACTTGCCGACCGTTTCTACCCGCGCCACGAACTGCGCAGCGTCGATGCCCATACGGTCGAGATACCCGGTGGGGGCATGCGCTATATCCCGATCCCCAAATGCATCTTTCGGCAAACCGGGGTATTGTCGGTCGAGCTGCCGCTCGGGATCCGAAAGGGACAGCGTTTCGACGTGTCGGTGCGGCAAATCACCAATCGCGGCCGCGACATCAAATTCCCGCAACCCAAGGTCGAGCAGATCACGCTCGCGGAGGCCGGACTCATGCTGGCCGAGCTGGGCGCGCCGGCAGCGACAGGCGCGACGATCAGGAAGGGCGTGTTCGACCTCGGCAAGAACCGCGCGCTGGTCACCGATCTTTCGGTTTTTGATACCGACGGCGATTTCGCGCTCGTCGTCCAGCATCCCGATCCGAAGAAAGTCGCCGCCGCCCATGCCGACGCCCGGATGTGGCGCGAAACGCTCGGCGGGTTTACCCTTGCCATCCCGGTTTCGACCAAGCGCGACATGCTGCTCTATCAGCTACGCCTGTTCTCGCTGATGAGCTGGCGGCTGGCCCATATGCCGCGCAACAGCCGCTGGCATCCGACGATGACGCACTATCTCGCGCTGCTTTCGGACAAGGTGCAGGCCTTGGGTGGTAATCCGTGGCAAATCCCCGCCACGCCGGATGGTGCGATCCCGCAATTGCCGTGGGTGGACGACGATGGCGAAGGCGGAAATGGTGGCGGCGGTTGGGGCGATGGCAGCTCAGGCACCGGCGGCCTGTTCGATCCGAAAAACCCGTTCGCGCGGGGTTGTCTTGTCGGTCTGGCGGCCGCGCTGTTGCTTCTGATCGCGCTGATCATCATCCGTACATTGTGGGGATAAAGCAAAAGGAGAATTAGCCGACCGGAGGAGCTCGCCGAGCGCCTGTCGATGCCGCCCGAAAAGGTCCGCAAGGCGATGAAAATCGCCAAGGAGCCGATCAGCCTCGAAACCCCGATCGGCGACGAGGAAGACAGCCATCTCGGCGACTTCATCGAGGACAAGAATGCGGTGA
>JAYURW010000068.1:0-7827 GCA_043756025.1 Novosphingobium sp.
GATCGCCGCGCTGGCGCTCGATCAGTTTGCCAGGGTGCGCGGGGCCGATGCGGTGTTTGGGCTAGGCATCGCGCTGTGGTTGGGGTGGAGCGCGTGGCACGCCTCGCAAGCAGCAGTCGAGCAACTGATGGACCACGAATGGCCCGATGAGCGCAAGGCGAGGTTTCTCGAAGTGGTGGCGCGCCATCCCGAACTCAAAGGCCTGCATGACTTGCGTACGCGCTCGTCGGGAACACGCGATTTCGTGCAGTTCCACATGTCGGTCAATCCCGATATGACCGTGCGCGAGGCTCACGATGTGATGGATGAGATCGAGACCAAGCTGCTCAAGGAATTTCCGGGGATGGAAATCCTGATCCATCCCGATCCTGAAGGGCTGGTCAACGAAACCGGGTCGGCGGCGGTGGACCTGCTGGCCGACCGCGATGGCGTTGCAAGTCCGGCCTAAAGCCCGCGGCCTTCGCCATCCAGGAACGCCGCGTAACTTTTGGCAATCCCGTCGCGCAAAGCGGTCTGCGGTTGCCAGCCGAGCGCGGCCAGGCGGGCGCTGTCCAGCAGCTTGCGCGGGGTGCCGTCGGGTTTGCTCGGGTCGGTCACCACCGGGCCATCATAGCCGAGGACGTCCATCACCAGCCGGGTCAGCTCCATGATCGAGACATCGCTGCCCGAACCGACGTTGATGTGGCCGTCAGCCGAATAATTCTGCAGCAGGTGCACACAGGCATCGGCGCAGTCGTCGACGTAGAGGAATTCGCGGCGCGGGGTGCCGCTGCCCCAAACCACCACGTCGCCCCCCACCGCCTTGGCCTCGTGCACCTTGCGGATCAGCGCCGGCATGACGTGGCTGGCGTTGAGATCAAAATTGTCGCCCGGCCCGTAGAGATTGGTCGGCATCGCGCTGATGAAGTCGCAGCCGTACTGGCGGCGATAGGCCTGCGCGAGCTTGATCCCGGCGATCTTGGCGAGCGCGTACCATTCGTTGGTCGGCTCCAATGGTCCGGTCAGCAGCGCTTCTTCCTTGATCGGCTGCTCGGCATGCTTGGGATAAATGCACGACGATCCCAAAAACAGCAGCTTCTCCACCCCGACCGATTCTGCCCCGGTCAGCACCGAGGTCTCGATCAGCAGGTTGTCGCGCAGGAATTCGACCGGCATCGAATCGTTGGCGAGGATCCCGCCGACCCGCGCAGCGGCAAGCACCACCACTTGCGGGCGCTGGTTGTGCATCCAGCCCAGCACCGCGCGCTGATCGGTCAGGTCCAGCTCGGCCCGGCCCGCAGTCAGTACTTCGCAATCTTCGCTGGCCAGCCGGCGAACAATCGCGCTGCCGACCATCCCGCCGTGACCCGCCACCCAGACACGTTTGCCGCTGAGCGAAAACATCAGCCGCCCAGCCCGACGCTGGCGGTTTTCATGGTCTCAAGATCGGCCAGGACCATTTCGCGGGCCAGTTCGCGCACCCCGATTTCGGCCTGCCAGCCCAGCTTTTGTCGCGCCTTTGCGGGATCGCCGATCAGCAGCTCGACTTCGGTCGGGCGGAAATAGCGCGGATCAACCGCCACCCGCAATGCGCCGCTAAGTTTGCAATAGGCTTTTTCATCGATCCCGCTGCCGCGCCAGTCGAGCGTAATCCCGGCATCAGCAAAGGCCCAATCGACGAACTGCCGGACCGTGGTGGTGACCCCGGTCGCCAGCACATAATCATCGCCTTCGTCCTGCTGCATCATCCGCCACATTCCCTCGACATATTCGCGGGCGTGGCCCCAGTCGCGCTGGGCATCCATGTTGCCGAGGAACAGTGTGTCCTGCCGCCCCAGCGCTATGGCCGCAGCGGCGCGAGTGATCTTGCGGGTCACAAAGGTTTCGCCGCGCAAGGGGCTTTCGTGGTTGAACAGGATCCCGTTGGAGGCATGGATGCCGTAAGCTTCGCGGTAATTGACCGTGATCCAGTAGGCATAGAGCTTGGCCGCGGCATAGGGACTGCGCGGATAGAACGGGGTGGTTTCGCGCTGCGGCACTTCCTGGACCAATCCATACAGCTCGGATGTAGAAGCCTGATAGAACCGGGTTTTCTGCTCCAGCTTCAAAATCCGGATTGCTTCGAGCAATCGCAGTGTGCCGATCGCGTCGGAATTGGCGGTATATTCGGGGGTTTCAAAACTGACCGCGACATGGCTTTGCGCGGCGAGGTTGTAGATTTCGTCGGGCTGGGTTTCCTGAACTACCCGGATCAGATTGGTCGAATCGGTCAGATCGCCATAATGCAGCGTCAGCTTGGGATTGGGGACGTGCGGGTCCTCATAGATCTCGTCGATCCGGGCGGTGTTGAACGAGGACGAGCGCCGCTTGATCCCGTGGACACGGTAACCCTTTTCCAGCAGCAGCCGGGCCAGATAGGCCCCGTCCTGTCCGGTGATCCCGGTAATCAATGCCGTCTTCTCGCTCACGTTACTTTTCCTTTGGGGAACAGGGTAATGATCTGGGCCAGCGCGGCGTGAACCGGGCGGCGGAGATTATCCTGGGTTTTGCCCAGCCGCACTACGGTGACCCCGTGTTCGCGGCTGACGATAACATATTGGCCCAGGTGCCCGTTCATCGAGAACACACTCGCCGGGGCGCCGGGCCACTGCAGATCGCTGCCGCCTTGGGCTCGGTTGAGCCACAGCTGCCCGCCATAGCCGGGGCTGATCGGGCTGGACGCGGTCATGAAATCGATCCACGCCGATGGCACCAGCTGCGCCCCTTTGACCGCGCCGCGGTTGCGCAAAAACTCGCCGAACCGGGCCCAATCGCGGGCCGATCCGTGGATCAGGCTGCCGCCGATCAAAGTGCCCGCCGCGTCGAATTCGGGGACCATGCTTTTCATCCCCAGTGGTTCGAACAGGCGGGTCCGCAAATAATCGCGGACCACTTGTACGCGCACCGCGGGCTGAGTGCTGGCGGTCAGCGACCGGGCCGCCAGATCGGCCAGAATTACAGTGGTCGCGCTGGAATATTCGAACTTCGTGCCGGGATCGGCTTCGAGCGGCTGGGCTTCGGCATAGGCAGCCATATTGTCACGTCCGTCGAGGAACAGCATCCGTACTTCGTCGCTTTTGAATGGCGGGTCCCCGGCTTCGGTGTGGCGCAAGCCTGAGCGCATTTGCAGCAACTGGCGCAAAGTGATCTCGCCGCGCGGATCGCCGCTGCGCTGCCAAGCCGGGATCGGCACGCTTTCATCGAGCCGCAGGCGGCCATCGGCAACCAGTTCGCCGATCATCACAGCGGTGACGGTCTTGGCCATCGACCACGAAATGAAGCGGGTGTTTTCATGATAGCCTGGCGCATAGCGCTCGGCCACGATCCGGCCGTTGTATAGCACCAGCACGGCCCGGGTTTCGCCGGTTTCCGCCGCGCTGAACAGCACGTCGACGGCGCGGGCCAGTTTCTCGCGGTTGATGCCTGGCGCTTCAACCACCGCTTTCAGCGCGATTTCGGTCAGCGGAGCAGGCGGCGGCGCAGCCGTGTTCGGTCCGCAGCCGATCAGGGCTGGCAGAGCAAGCAACGGAAGGATAAAGGACTTACCGGGCAGAGGCATGACGCCTGCTTCCCTTGCCCAAAGGTGCGACAATGGCAACCGTCAAACAGAATCCGGCCACCAGATCGCCTTGGCGCCGCCGGGCTTTGCTGCTCGGGGTAGGCTTGCTGGCAGTCTTGCTGACGCTGTTCTGGAAGCCGCTCAATGGCTATGCCGATGCCGGCGCCGCCTATGGCGCGCGGGTCGCCTGTTCGTGCCGGTTTGTCGGCGGGCGCGAACTGTCTGATTGCACCAAGGATTTTGAGCCGGGAATGGAACTTGTCCGCTTGTCAGAAGTTGCCGAGTCCAAGAGCGTGACAGCTTCGTTCCCGCTGCTGGCTAGCCATACAGCTACCTACCGCGAAGGGCCGGGCTGCCAGCTTGAACCTTGGCCCGGCTGAACCTGCGGTAACCCAATGACTACACTCCTGTGCTAGGCGCCCGATGATGACCGAACCTGTGATCCATCCCGTTGTCCTGTGCGGCGGCAGTGGCACCCGCCTGTGGCCGCGCAGCCGGGCAATCAAGCCCAAGCCATTCCTGCCGTTGATCGGGACCGGCACCTTGTTCGAAGCCACGTTGGGCCGCTGCCCGCCCGCCGCCGGGTTTGCCGCGCCAATCGTGGTAACCGGAACTGCGCATCTCGCTCATGTCGAAGCACAGTGGCCAGTCGGAGTTGGCGGCGAAGTGATTGTCGAGCCGTCAGCGCGCAACACCGCCGCCGCGATTGCGCTGGCGGCGCTGCGGCTGCCCGAAGACGCGATCATGCTGGTTTGCCCCAGCGATCACCACATTGCCGATGCTGCCGCGTTTCAAACCGCCGCCATGGCCGCTGCGCAGTTGGCCGAGCAAGGCTGGCTGGTCTCGTTCGGGATTGAGGCCAAGGCGCCCGAAACCGGGTTTGGCTACCTCCAGCGCGGCGAAGCCCTCGGCGATCTTGGTTTTCGGGTGGCGCGGTTCGTTGAAAAGCCGGAGCTTGAACGGGCCAAGGCGTTTCTGGCCGATGGCGGCTATGCCTGGAACGGCGGGATTTTCGCGTTCCGGGCTGGCACGTTTCTGACCGAACTGACCAAGCACCGTCCCGATATTTTTGCCATGGTGCTGGACTCTGTACACGCCGGGCGGGCCGAGGGGTCGCGGTTCTATCCCGATGCAGCAGCCTTTGCCGAAATCGCCAGCGAATCGGTCGACTACGCTGTGATGGAAAATACCAGCCATGCCGCGATGGTTCCCGCCGATATGGGCTGGTCGGATATCGGCAACTGGGATGCGCTGCTGACCGCGCGGAGCGGTGATGGTGCGGGCAACTGCGCCCCCAGCAACGCCGAACTGGTCGATTGCCGCAATGTCTTGATCGAAAGCGACGGCCCGCGGGTTTCCGCAATTGGCCTCGACGATCTGGTGATCGTGGTCGACGGCGATGACGTGCTGGTCACGACCCGGGCCGGTGCCCAGCTGGTCGGCAAGCTGAGCGGAGCGGTCAACCAATGAGCGCCGTTTTGCCCACCCGAATGGTTGAGCGGCTGTGGGGGCGGACCAGCCTGCCCGCGCCGTTCGCGGCCCCAGTGGGTGAGCGGATTGGCGAGGTGTGGTTTGAGCCGCCGGCCGCGCTCGATCAACTGCTGGTCAAATATATCTTCACCAGCCAGGCCCTGTCGGTTCAGGTCCATCCGGCCGATGCGCAGGCCCCGGCCGGTTATCGCGGCAAGTCCGAATGCTGGCTGGTGATCGCGGCTGAGCCGGAGGCAAAGCTGGGGATCGGGTTTGACCGGGCCTTGTCCGCCGAAGCGATGCGCGCCGCCGCGCTGGATGGCAGCATCGAACATTTGCTGACCTGGCACGCTGCAACGCCGGGCGAATTCTTTTACATTCCGGCGGGCACCGTTCATGCGATCGGGGCCGGGGTCGGCTTGATCGAGGTTCAGCAGAACAGCGACATCACCTACCGGCTCTATGACTATGGCCGCCCGCGCGAGCTGCATCTGGATGCGGGGATAACGGTTGCGCGGGGCGAACCCTATCCGGCGAATTTGCACCAACAGCTGGCCGATAGCGGTTCCGCGATGCTGGTCGAAGGGCCACATTTTCGGCTCGACCGACTCGACGGCGCCCCCGCTGCGGCGGTTGCCGCGCGGTATAGCGGCGGGCTGCTGGTGATCCCGCTCGATGGGCAAGCCGAAGTGAGCGGCGAAGTGGTCAAGGCCGGGGAATGTGCGCTGGCTGGATCGCTGGACGAAGTGGTCTTCTTGGGGCATTGCCTGATTGCGCAAGCCTGCAGCTAAGCGGCCTCAGTCGATTCGATCCAGCCGCCGCCGACCACCCGGTCCCCGGCATAAAGCACTGCCGCCTGGCCCGGCGCGACGCCGTATTCGGGCCCGGCAAAGCGGATCGTGCAGTCTGCACCATTGCCCAGCGGACCTTCGAGCATCACCGGTACCGGCTTCGCCATGGAGCGGACCTTGGCGCTCAGCGGCCCATCTGTCAGCGGTCCGATTCGGTTGGTTTCGGTGATCCGCGCGGCGCGAACCGCCAGCATGATCTTTGGCCCGACCAGCACCCGCCGCTCCGGTGCATCCAGCCCGGTGACGTAAAGCGGATCGGTCTGGCCGCCGATCTCCAGCCCGCGGCGCTGGCCGACGGTATAATGGATGATGCCTTTGTGCGTTCCCAACACTTCGCCGGTTGCGGCATGGACGATCTGCCCCGGCAGACCGCCTTCGGGGCGAACGCTTCGGACGATTTTGGCATAATCCCCATCGGGGACGAAGCAGATGTCCTGACTGTCCGGCTTGGCGGCGACGCGCAGCCCCTCGGATTCGGCAATCTCGCGCACTTGCGGCTTGGGCAGTCCCCCCAAGGGAAACCGCAGGAAATCGAGCTGCGCTTCGGTGGTGCCATAGAGAAAATAGGATTGATCGCGGGCCGGATCGAGCGCCCGGTGAAGCTCCGGCCCAGCCGGACCCAGCGTGCGCCGGACATAGTGCCCGGTGGCGAGGCAATCGGCACCCAACTCGCGGGCCATCGCGAACAGATCGGTGAACTTGGGCCCCATGTTGCAGCGGATGCACGGGATCGGAGTGCGCCCGGCGAGGTATTCGTCGGCAAACCGCTCGACAACGGCTTCGCGGAATTGGCTTTCGTGATCGATCACATGGTGGACAATCCCCAGTCGGTCGGCGACGCTGCGGGCATCGCGAATATCGTCGCCGGCACAGCAAGCGCCTTTGCGGCTGGCCGCAGCGCCGGTGTCATACAGCTGGAGCGTCACGCCGATCACTTCTGCGCCGCTGCGCGCCGCCAGTGCAGCCACGACCGAGCTATCGACCCCGCCCGACATCGCGACGACAATCCGCTTGTCCGCCAAGGGCTGGGCCAGCTGGAACAGATCGGCCAGATCAGGTAGCGTGGAAGTGCTCATCGCCGGGCCCTTACACCGCGCTGCCGCGCATGGCAAAAGCGCTGAGGCTTTGGTCAAATCAGCGCCTGGGCCGGGTGAGCAATTTGGTAAGATTTCTCTACAGGGAGTAAAGCCGGGTTTTACCTGATCTTGACCATGTGGCCTTATTGGATGGTCCATGGAATTCGCAAAAGACCTTTTGGACACCCTCCGCGGCCGGGTTTCGGCCTCGCCGCAAGACGGGCCAAGTGACCGGCTCGAATGGTCCGCACTGCACGCCCGGCTGGGCGCGGCTCACGCTGCGGCGCGCGAACTGGCGCTGGGCGCGGGTTATGGCGGGGCAATCCCGGGTGGATTCGCCGAATGGAACACGGTTTTCGTGGCGGGAGGCAAATCCTCAACGTCCGTTAACCGAACTGATTTAGCAGATGGAAAAGCTGCCGAGGGCAAAGAGAACGCCATCGCCGGAAAAACCATGACCGGCGGTCGAGGACAATGATGATCGAAAACCAGAAAATCAGGCCAGCAATGGTTATCGGGCCGCTCGGCGAGCCGCTGACTCTTGATTCGCTTCCCAAGCCCGGCACCACCCGTTGGGTCGTGCGGCGCAAGGCCGAGGTGGTAGCTGCCGTCAATGGCGGGCTGCTGACCATCGACGAGGTCTGCGAGCGCTATAACCTGACGCTTGAAGAGTTCGCCTCGTGGCAGCGCGCGGTCGACCGCTCGGGCATGCAAGGCCTGCGCGTCACCCGCATCCAGCACTACCGCGACCTGTACGAGCGCCAGCTCAAGTACTGATCGGCAAGATATTGGAAACAGGCAGCGGCCGGGGTGGACGATGGTCCGCTCCGGCCGCTCCGCTTTGCGGCTGCGC
>JAYURW010000069.1:0-7814 GCA_043756025.1 Novosphingobium sp.
CCTCTCCAGCCTGCCGCGCGGGACTGGGGGGCTGGGGTTTTATGAAACGGCCAAGGAGCGGACTTCCATTCGCTCGATCCGGCTCGGCACCGCGGTCAAAGGCCTGCCAACCTACGAATACCTCTCTACCGAAAGCGCCAGCTTCAACAAATACGCCGATGCGCGCGCCAATCGGCGCGATGCGTTTTTCATCCGGCCCGCAGGGGGCGCGGATATCTGCAACATTCCGGTGCCGGTGCGGCGGGTGAAGTGAACTGGGTTCGCACGCCAAGACGCCAAGCTGCTGGCTCGGGACCGAAGGTCTGGTGAATCGGATGCATTTGCGTTTTGCGTATGGCACGAAATTGGTGCGGCTCCGCGGATTGGTCCGACATCTTGGCGCCTTGGCGTGAGCAATTGATCTGATGACAGAAACCATAACCCACACCGGCCCGCTGTGGCGCTGGACCACGCCGGCGGCTTTGGCGGCGTGGTTTTTCATTACCGTTGATGGCGCAGCGGGTGAGGCTTTGTCAGGCACCGCGCTGATGCGGCGGCTGGAGGGGGCAGCGAAGGGGTTTGGCTCGATCAAGGTCACCGCGCGGATCGGGGGCACCGCATTCAAAACTTCGGTTTTTCCGAGCAAGGAACTGGGCTGGCTGCTGCCGGTCAAGGCCGCTGTGCGCAAAGCCGAAGGGTTGAGCGAAGGCGATGTGGTTACTGTAAAACTGGAGATCTAACCCTGCATCAGTTCGATCCGGTTGCCGAACGGGTCAGCGACATAGCACCGCGCCCGGCCATCAACGGGATCGTCCGGAATTATCGCCAACCCAGCGGCTACAAGGGCGGCCTGCAGTGCGTCCAGATCATCGACCAGCAACGCCGGATGGGCTTTTTTCGCGGGGCGGAAATCGGGCTCTACTCCCAAGTGAACTTTCGCCCCCGGCCCCTCAAACCAGCACCCGCCGCGCGCGGCCAGATGGGGCGGTTTGGCGCGTTCGGTCAGGCCGAGCAGGCCGGTGTAGAACGCCCGCGCGGCGGCTTCTTCGCCGGCTGGCATGGCCAACTGGACGTGCTCTATGCCGACCACTTTTGCCATCAGATCCGTTCCGCCTCAGCCACCGCATCGCTGGCTCGCAAAGCCGAAACGATCCGGGTCAGGTGAGCGAGGTCGGTAACTTCGAGATCGACTTCGTAGGTTGAGAACAGTTCATCCCGGCTCTCATTTTCGAGGCTGGTGATATTGGCGCGGTTGCCAGCGAAAATTCCGGCGGCTTCGGCCAAGGTTCCGGGGCGGTTGTACAGCACGACCCGTATTCGCCCGACCGCGCCGGTGGTCCGCTCGCCCCACGACAGATCGAGCCAATCGGCGTCAATTCCGCTGGCCAGTGACAGGCAGTCAATCGCGTGGACTTCCACGCCCTTTCCGGCCTGCCGCAGCCCGACAATCCGGTCGCCCGGCACCGGATGGCAGCAATCAGCAAGGTGGAACGCCATTCCAGCGGTCAGCCCGCGGATCGAGATCGCGGTTTCCTGCTTGGGCCAGTTGTCAGGCTCGGCCAGATGCTTGGAGCTGCCGGGCACCAACGCTTCCATCACCGCGCGGTCTTCCAGCTTGGCCGTGCCAATCGCCGCCATCAATTCTTCCTCGCTGGCGAGGCCGAGCCGTTTGACCGCATCCTTGACCGCCTTCTTGCCGATCTTGCTGGGCATCCGTTCGGCGATCTGTTCGAACAGTTTGCGCCCGATCGCGGCGACTTCGGCGCGTTCCTTGGCCCGAACCGCGCGGCGGATTGCGGCGCGGGCCTTGCCAGTCACCACAAAGCCCAGCCAGGCCAATTGCGGCGAAGCATTGAGGCTTTTGATCAGTTCGACCACATCGCCATTGGTCAGCGCAGTGCGCAGCGGCATATGCCGTCCGTTGATCTTGGCCCCCACCGCGAAATTGCCCAAATCGGAATGGACCGAATAGGCAAAATCGACCGGGGTTGAACCCTTGGGCAGCTGGTGCAGCGCGCCTTTGGGCGTGAAAGCAAAGATCCGGTCCTGATAGATCGCCAGCTTGGTATGCTCGAGCAGTTCCTCGGCATCGTGGCTTTCATCGACGATCTCGATCAGATCGCGCAGCCAGCCAACCTGCCCATCGGGCCGCTCGCCATGCTTGTAGGCCCAGTGCGCCGCCAGCCCGAATTCGTTGGTGCGGTGCATTTCGTGCGTGCGGATTTGCACTTCCATCCGCATCGAGTTTTCAAAGATCAGCGCGGTGTGAAGACTGCGGTAGCCATTCGATTTGGGAGTGGAGAGGTAATCCTTGAACCGCCCCGGGATCATCTGCCAGGTGCCGTGCAGCACCCCCAAGGCCTTGTAGCAATCGTTCACATCGTCGGTCAGAACGCGGAAAGCCATGATATCGGTGATCTGTTCAAAACTGACATGGCGCTCGGCCATCTTGTTCCAGATCGAAAACGGGTGCTTTTCGCGGCCTGATACTTCGACTTTCAGCCCGGCTTCGGCCAGAGCTTGCTTGATCGACAAGGCAATCGCATCGACCTGCCCGCCTTCGCTGGAGCGGATTGTCGCCAGCCGTCCGGTGATCGTGGCATAGGCCTCGGGTTCCAGCTGCTCAAACGCCAGCAGCTGCATTTCGCGCATATACTCGTACATCCCAACCCGCTCGGCCAGCGGGGCGTAGATATCCATGGTTTCGTGCGAAATACGGCGGCGCTTGTCCTCGCTTTTGATGAAATGCAGGGTCCGCATATTGTGCAGCCGGTCGGCCAGTTTGACCAGCAGGACGCGGATGTCCTCGCTCATCGCCAGGAAAAACTTGCGCAGATTTTCAGCCGCGCGCTCGTTTTCGCTCATCGCTTCGATTTTCGAGAGCTTGGTCACCCCATCAACCAGCCGGGCGACTTCTGGCCCGAACAACCGCTCAATTTCCTCGGTGGTGGCCAGCGTATCTTCCACTGTATCGTGGAGCAGCGCGGTGATGATGGTTTCCTGATCGAGCTTCAGCTCGGTCATCAGCCCGGCCACTTCGATCGGGTGGCTGAAATAAGGGTCGCCACTGGCACGTTTCTGGCTGCCGTGTTTCTGCACGGTATAGACATAGGCCCGGTTCAGCATCGCCTCGTCCGCATCCGGATCGTAGGCGAGCACCCGCTCAACAAGTTCATACTGGCGCAGCATAGCAGCCTAGATGACGGCTTGAATGGGCAAAGGGCAAGCGCAAAGGCGCAGTCGGACCATTTATCATGCTGAAAAGGGAGAATGAGCGGAGCGACGCCGGTGACAGACGCCGCCCCGTTCACGAGCCTTTTAAGCGATTAAATCCAAATAACTAGATAAGATTCGGCGGAGCTATTCTTAGTTGACGATCCGGACTGCCGCGAACTGGGTTGCAACGGTCTGGCGCTGGGCTGCGGTCGAGCTTTGCGGGATCATCGTGACCCCGACTGCCAGGCTGTGATCGCCATGGGGACGGATCACCACTTTGATTTCAATCAGCGGACCGCCTTCGATGGCCATGACCGAATGGAACGCCTCGGCAGGACCGCCGGCGAACGTGGTCTTCTCGCTCTTGGTATAGGGCTTGGCCCCGGCCCCGGCCAGAATTACGCCGGCCATTTCGGCATTGGAGGGGATTTTTTCGGTTGCCGGTGCGGTGATCATCCGCAGCAAGACCGCACCCGCCATATCACCGGCGAACAGCGTCAGATTGCCGTGCTCGTCATAGCGTTCGGTCCAACCAGATTGTTTTACGACTTCAACCGCAGGCGTGCCATCGGTCGGTATCCGGTACGATTGAGCCAGCGCAGGCGCGGCGATCAGGCTGATCGCGGCAAGCGGCATCAGCAAACGGGTAGCGAAATTCATGGATAGTCCCCTGGTGATACGAACACGGCACTATATCGCAGCCGCGAGCTTGCCGGAAGCTTAATGATAGCCGGTCAGCTCCAGACCGCTTCGGGCGGCAGGCTCATCAAGATCGCATCGACATTGCCGCCTGTCTTGAGCCCAAACAGCGTGCCGCGATCATAAACCAGATTAAACTCGGCGTAGCGCCCGCGCCATTCGAGCTGTTGCTGCTTGTCGGCCGGAGTGAACGGCGTGCCCATCCGGCGCCGGACCAGTTGCGGAAAGACATCAAGGAACGCCTCGCCGACATCGCGGGTGAAAGCAAAGTTTGCCTCAAACGCCGTTTCGCCAACGCAATCGAGGTGATCGTAGAAAATCCCGCCAACCCCGCGGTGAACCCCGCGGTGGGGGATATAGAAGTAGTCGTCGGCCCAGGCTTTGAACCGGTCGTAATAATCCGCCCCGTGGGCATCGCAGGCAGCGCGAAAGGCGGCGTGAAACTCGGCTGTATCTTGCGGGTAGGGGATCGGCGGATTGAGATCGCCGCCGCCGCCAAACCAGGCCTTGCTGGTGGTCAGGAACCGGGTGTTCATATGCACCGCCGGCACGTGCGGGTTGGCCATATGCGCCACCAGGCTGATGCCGGTTGCGGTAAATCCGGGGTTTTCGGCGCCCGCCCCGTGGATGCTCGCCGCAAATTCGGGTGCAAAAGTGCCGTGGACGGTCGAGACGTTTACCCCGACTTTTTCAAATACCTGCCCCTTCATAACGCCTTTGGTTCCGCCGCCGGGATCGGGATTGCCGTCCTCCTCGCGGTTCCAGGTGGTAAATTCGAACCGGGCCGGGCTGCCCGCCTCCGCCTCGATATTCTCAAACTCGGCGCAGATCCGGTCGCGCAGGCTTTCGAACCAGCTGCGGGCACGGGTGGTTGCGGTGGTCCAGTCGGGGCTCGTGTCGGTCATGATTCGCCCTTGCCAAGCATGAGGGCTTGCGGCAAGGAAAAGCCATGGTTCCCTTTTCGTTCGCTGGTGAAGAATTGCTGCTGACGGCCGGTCAGGCGCTGTACTGGCCGCGCGAGCGGGCGCTGCTGGTTGCCGACCTGCATCTGGAAAAGGCGAGCTTTTATGCCCGCTTCGGCCAGATGCTGCCGCCTTATGACAGCCGCGAAACGCTGGGCCGGGTGGCCGATGCAGTGCGGCAAACCGGCGCGCGCCGAGTGTTTTGTCTGGGCGACAATTTCCATGACACCGGCGGGCCCGAACGGCTGGAGCCGCACGCCGCCGGAATGCTGACGGCGCTGACCCGGGCAACCGATTGGGTCTGGATTTCGGGCAACCATGATCAAGGCCGGATTCCCGGCGGAACTGCGGTGGACGAGCTGGAAGTAGCTGGAGTGATGCTGCGGCATGAGGCGCTGGCTGGCGATATTCGGCCCGAGCTGTCTGGGCATTTTCACCCCAAACTAAAAGTCACCGCGCGCGGCCGCCGGGTGGTCCGGCCTTGCGCTGTTGTCAGCGAGCGCAAACTGATCCTCCCTGCGTTTGGCGCACTGACCGGCGGGATGGACGCCGCCGACCCCGCGATCATCGCCGCAATGCAGCCTGCCAAGGCTGTCGATGCGCTGCTGCGGGTGTCGGGAAAGCTGCTGCAGTATCCATTATGGCGTGCTGCTGCCTAAACCCTTCCCCCCGGCGCGGATTCGTTTTAAGGAGCCGCCACCAACCACGTTCAGGAGATTCTAACATAGCACCCCCACCCCGGCGCGCGATGACGCCCCCCGTGAAAAGCGGGCCGCGCTACAATCAGATGATCGTATCGGACAAAGTCCGCGTTATCGACGAGAACGGCGAAAATCTGGGCGTCATGTACACCCGCGAAGCGATTGAACAGGCTGCCGAAGTTGGCCTTGATCTGGTTGAGATTTCTCCCAACGCTGATCCGCCGGTGGCCAAGTTCCTGGATGTCGGCAAGTTCCGCTATGAGGCCCAGAAAAAGGCCAATCTGGCGCGTAAGAACCAGAAGACGCAGGAAATCAAAGAAATCAAGATGCGTCCCAACATCGACGATCACGATTACGACACCAAAATGCGTAATGTGACCCGGTTCATCGAGGACGGTGACAAGGTCAAGGTTACGCTGCGGTTCCGTGGCCGCGAACTTTCGCACCAGCAACTGGGCATGAACTTGCTCAAGCGGGTGCAGGAAGACGTCGCTGAAATCGCCAAGATTGAGAGCTATCCGCGCATGGAAGGCCGTCAGATGCTGATGGTGCTTTCGCCCAAGTAACAGGCCTGCCGGGCCGCGCCAGTGCGCGGGGCCCGGCGCCTTTACTTAGACGGCTGCCGCCTGTTTGCGCATCAGCAGCCCCAAAACAACTGCAACCAGAATCAGCGCCGGAACATCGCCCATCAGGTGGCCGTGATGCGCCGGTGCCTGAAGCGACTGGACCGTCATTATCCCGGCGTGAACCAGGCTGGACCAGACCGTGAACCAGATCAGCGAAGCATGGGCGGCGGGGTTCTTGGCGGCACGGATCAGGAAGACCCCCAGTGTCGCATAAACGCCCACAATCATCATGAAATAGCTGCTTGAGGCCGGACTGCCCTCGTGCCAAGCCCAGCCCGATGGCCAGACGATCGCAAGTGGATAGACCAGGCAGAAGACGGCTCCGAAAGCCGTCAACGCCAAGCTCAAAAGGCGGTTTGGATCAGTCATGTTATTCTCCCCATTCGACCGGGATGCCCGGTGCCCTCTCGCCAAGCTGGCTGACATTGCCTAGACACACAACCCGAAAGCCGGATGCCGCTGGAAACACGCGAAATGTCGGCCCGTGGATTTCCGTTTGACGGGGTTGGGGAGTGGCAATGACCGCCAAGCGCATCTGTTTCTGGCTCGGGCCAATTGGCTTTCTGTTCGCGCTGCTGACCGCTGCGCCGCAGGGGATGCCGGATATGGCCTGGCTCACAGCGGGGCTGGTCTGGTGGATGGCAACCTGGTGGATGAGCGAGGCGATGCCGCTGTCGGCCACCGCGCTGTTGCCGTTTATTGTCCTGCCGCTGACCGGCGTGACCGACGCCAGCAAAACCGCAGCAGCCTATTATTCGCCAACGATGTTCCTGTTTCTGGGTGGGGCATTTCTGGCGCTGGCGATTGAGCGAACTGGACTGCACCGGCGGCTGGCGCTTGCGGTCCTATCACGCGCTGGCCATTCCAACTGGCAACTGCTGCTGGCGGTGATGGCGGCAACGGCGGCGATCTCGATGTTCATTTCCAACACCTCGACCGCGCTGATCATGATGCCGATGGCGCTGGCGATGCTGGCCTCGGGCGGGATCAAACCCGGCGAACAAAGCGGAATTGCCGGCGCATTGCCCATGGGCGTTGCCTTTGCCGCGACTTTGGGCGGTTTTGGCACGATCGTTGGCACGCCGACCAATGCGATTGCCGTGGCCCTGCTCAACAAGAGCCTGGGGGTCGAAATCACCTTTCTGGAATGGAGCGCTTACGGCGTTCCGCTGGTACTGCTTTCGGTGCCCTTGGCTGCGTGGATCATCGCCCGGGTTCAGAACATCGCGGCTGACAGTTTTGATCCCGCCGCCGCGCGCGCCGCGATCCATTTGCCCGCCGGATGGACCAGCCCGGAGCGGCGGCTCGCCCCGGTGTTCGTACTCACCGTGCTGGCCTGGGTCTCGATGCCGCTGCTCAAGCCGCTGTTCCCGGCGGGCGGACTCGATGACGGGACGATCGCCGCGATTGCGGGCCTGGCGCTGTTCTTCCTGCCCGACGGCACCGGGCGCGCGCTGCTCAATTGGGACGAGGCCAACCGCGCGCCGTGGGGTGTGATCCTGATGTTCGGCGGCGGATTGTCGCTGGCGATGGGGATGACGCAAAGCGGGCTGGCCGACTGGCTGGGCCAAATGCTGTTGCCCTTGCGCGAGGTGCCGCTGCCGATTGTCGCGCTGCTACTGGTTGGCTTC
>JAYURW010000070.1:0-21188 GCA_043756025.1 Novosphingobium sp.
GAACCGCTCGGCCCGGTTGGGGAAATCGACCCCGGCGATCTCCATCAGCTGCTGGTAGTCGTGCTCGTCGCGAAGCAGGCGCAGCGCGTCCTCGATCCGGTCGCGCACGACGGTGAGCACGATCTCGCCATGCTCCTCGCGTGCCTCGACCTGCATCGGGCCAAGCGCCGCGGAGAGCGCGGCTTTTACGCCCTCGTTCGAGGTGATCTTGGGGGCGGAGTGGAGCACGGTCACCGGCTCACCGCTCGATCGTGCCCACGCGGCGGATCTTCCGCTGGAGTTGCATCACGCCGTACAGCAGCGCCTCGGCGGTCGGGGGACAACCGGGGACATAGATGTCCACCGGCACGATCCGGTCGCATCCGCGAACGACGCTGTACGAGTAGTGGTAATAGCCGCCGCCGTTGGCGCACGAACCCATCGAAATCACATACTTGGGGTCTGACATCTGATCGTAGACCTTGCGCAATGCCGGAGCCATCTTGTTGCACAGCGTGCCGGCCACGATCATCACGTCGGACTGGCGCGGGCTGGCGCGCGGGGCGACGCCGAAGCGTTCCATGTCATAGCGCGGCATATTCACATGGATCATTTCGACCGCACAGCAGGCAAGACCAAAAGTCATCCACCACAGACTGCCGGTGCGGGCCCATTGGAACAGTTCCTCGGTCGACAGGACCAGAAATCCCTTGTCGTTCACCTCGGCGTTCAGGCCGTTGAAGAAATCAACGTCAGGAAGGGTGATGTCGGGCCGGTTCCACAGCAGACGGCCGATTGCGTCGAGTTGGTCGGTCATTCCCAGTCCAGAGCCCCCATTTTCCAGGCATATACCAGGCCAAGCACCAGTTCGGCGATGAACACCATCATCGTGATCCATGCCCCCCAGCCCAGCTCGAGAAAGCTGACCGCCCAAGGGAACAGGAACGCCGCTTCCAGATCGAATACAAAGAACAGGATCGCGACGAGGTAGAACCTGACGTCAAACTGACTGCGCGGTTCTTCAAACGCGGGAAAGCCGCATTCGTACTCGCTGTTTTTGTCTTCGCTGGGTTGGTGCGTGCCGGTCAGGCGCGCCACACCCATTGGCGCAAATACGAACAGCGCCGAAAGCGCGGTGGCGATCCCCAGGAAGATCAGGATCGGAAGGTACTGCGAGAGATCTACCAAGGGGCTGACTCGCCTTGCTGAATGGATAGCCGCGCCCTAGTCCCGGCGCAGCCTCGGTGCAAGGGGGCCAGCCCTTAGAATTCGAGGATATTTACCGTCATCCCCGCGAAGGCGGGGATCGCTGGCCACCTCAAACGACCTCGCAGCATGGCGGCCAGCGGTCCCCGGTCAAGCCGGGGACGACGTCGCTATTTCTTAAGCTCACGCGCCAACGTGCTCTTGGCCGCCTTGCCATAGGGCGGCTTGAAGCCCGAGAGCTTGCCGACATCCAGCCCCGACTGGCGATAAACTGCGCGCATATGGCTAAACGTTTTGAACCCGTCTGCGCCGTGGTAATTGCCCATTCCCGATGGCCCGGTCCCGCCAAACGGCAGGTCTTCCATGGCGTTATGGAACAGCACATCGTTGACAGTAACCCCGCCAGAGATGGTCCGCGACAGGACGCGTTCTTCCTCAGCCTTGTCGTCGCCGAAATAATAAAGCCCCAGCGGACGGTCGTGAGCGTTGACGTAATCGATCGCGGAATCAATCGAATCATATGTCATCACCGGCAGGATCGGGCCGAAAATTTCCTCCTGCATCACTTTCATATCATCGGTTACGCCGCGCACGATCGTCAGCGGCATCTTGTTGCCGTTTGAGGCAGAGAAATCTTCGCCCGCCGGATTTACTTCGATCAGTTCGGCACCTTTGGCCTTGGCATCGGCAAGATAGCCCTGGAGCCGCTCGTAATTGCGGCCGTTGACCACCGAGGTGTAATCATCATTGGCCAGCAGGCTGGGGTACATGGTCGCCACGCCGTTCTTGACGCTTTCGATCACCTCGGCCTCTTGGTCTTTGGCAACCATCAGGTAATCCGGCGCGAGGCAGATCTGCCCGGCGTTCATCATCTTGCCCATCGCGATCCGCTCGCCAGTCTTTTTCTTGTCCGCGCTGCGGCCAACGAAAGTCGGGCTTTTTCCGCCCAGTTCCAGCGTTACCGGGACCAAGTTTTCGGCCGCAGCCCGCATGATGTGTTTGCCGACGCTGGTCGCGCCGGTGAAGATCATGTGATCGAAGGCCAGCTTGCTGAACGCCGAACCGACCTCAACCCCGCCGGTGAACACCGCCATTTCCTCTTCGGCGAAATACTGCGGCACCACCTCGGCGAAGACATTCGCCACCCGCTCGGTAAATTCGCTCGGCTTGATCATCGCGCGGTTTCCGGCGGCGAGGATGCCCGCCATCGGCACCATCACCATGCCAATCGGGAAGTTCCACGGCGCGATCACACCGACCACGCCCTTGGGCTGATAGACCACTTTGGCCGTGGCCCCGATCAGCCCGAGCGGGAACATCGCGGTCCGTTTCTCATCGCGCGACCAGGCTTCAAAATGCTTTTTGGCGTGCTTGAGCGCGCCGACCGACGGCATGATATCAGTCATCAGGGTCTGCTCGGTCGAACGATGCCCGAAATCGGCACTAACCGCTTTGGCAAAAGCGTCCTTGTGATCAATCAACAGCGCGATCGCCCGGTCGATCCGGTCTTTGCGAACCGATAATGCCTCAGGCATGGCGGCAGTAAAAGCGCGGCGCTGATTGGCCAGAACGGTATTCATGCGGTCGATTTCGGCGGTGCTCATCGGCAGTCCTTCCCGGTTTTGATTTGCCACCCTTCTTCATCAATCCCCCGGCCTTGGCAAGATTGCAGCGCAAACAAACAAATCGGTCCTTTCCAGACGGCTGCGGTGTGTTACCCAACCGCAAATTCACGCGTTTTGGAGAGCTGCCAGATGAAACGTCTATTCCGTTCTGTTCTAACCCTGTTGGCGGCCTTTGCCGCGATCACTGCCGCTCCGGCGTTGGCCAAGAACGTCGTCGCCGATATCGATCAGATTGCCGAAGTGCTGACGGGGGCCGGGTACAAGTTTGAGAAAAAGGAAAAGGACGGCGAAAAGTATCTGCGGGTCGAGGCCAGCGGATACCACTTTCTGCTGTTTTCCTATGGCTGCGATGACAAGGGCCAGAAGTGCAAATCGGTACAATTTTACGCAGCCTTTGATCCCGACAAAAGCCCCACGCTTGACGTGATGAACAGCTATGCCCGCGAAAACCGCTGGGGCCGGGTCTATCTCGACAAAGACGGCGATCCGGCGATCGAATTTGATCTGGACCTAGAACAAGGCGGAATGTCTGGCGAGCTGTTTCTCGATAATGTCGCCTATTGGGAAGCGGTCATGGTGGCTTTCGCCGATTTCTCGTTCGGCAAAACTGAAGCCGCCAAGAAATAGCCCCCTTGGCGATTGCCATTGTTGCGCTGCAACATTAAACTGGCGGGCACTTAGTTCCTTTGCCCGAAAGGCAGCAGCGCCATGGCCCAGATTTCAGCCCACGATCCCATCGTGATCCTCTCTTATGCCCGCACCCCGATGGGCGCGATGCAGGGCGCACTGGCTGATGTCAGCGCCACTGATCTGGGCGCCACTGCAATCCGCGCCGCAGTCGAACGGGCCGGCGTAATCGGCGCCGATGTTGACCGGGTCTATATGGGCTGCGTCTTGCCTGCGGGATTGGGCCAAGCCCCGGCCCGGCAAGCCACGATCAAAGCCGGTCTGCCTACATCGGTTCAGGCGACCACCGTCAACAAAGTCTGCGGTTCGGGAATGCAAACCCTGATCATGGGGGCCGAAGCTTTGGCAGCAGGATCAATCGATCTGGTCGTCGCGGGCGGAATGGAAAGCATGACCAATGCGCCCTACCTGCTCAAAAAGCACCGTTCAGGCGCACGGATCGGGCATGACACGGCCTATGACCATATGTTCCTTGATGGGCTGGAAGACGCCTATGAAGCCGGCCGGGCGATGGGCACTTTCGCGCAGGAGACCGCCGATGCCTATCAACTGACCCGTGCAGCGCAGGACGGCTATGCGATCGAATCACTCCGCCGCGCGCAGGCCGCGATTGCCGATGGCGCCTTTGCCGGTGAAATCGCCCCGGTAACCGTGGTCATCCGCAGCGGCGAAACGGTGGTCGATACCGACGAACAGCCCGGCAAGGGCCGCCCCGAAAAGATCCCGACCTTGCGCGCTGCCTTCGCAAAGGACGGCACGATCACCGCCGCGACGTCCAGTTCGATCTCCGATGGCGCTGCTGCGTTGGTGCTGACCCGTGACAGCGTGGCCAAGGCCAAGGGCCTCAAGCCTGTCGCCACCGTCGTCGCCGTCGCAGCCCACGCGCAGGCACCAAAGGACTTCACCACTGCGCCGGTTGGCGCGATCAATCAGGTGCTCGAGAAAGCCGGATGGAGCTTGGCCGATGTCGATCTGTTCGAAGTGAACGAAGCCTTCGCCTGCGTCGCGATGTTCGCGATGCACGACCTTGGTATCGATCATGCCAAAATCAACGTCCACGGCGGCGCGACTGCACTGGGCCATCCGATTGGCGCATCGGGCGCGCGGATCATCACCACGCTGATCGCTGCGCTGCAACGTCATGGCAAAACCAAAGGCGTGGCCAGTCTGTGCATCGGCGGCGGCGAAGCGACTGCTGTGGCGATCGAACTGGTTTGACGCACTCTTGCGCTACCGGCCCGGCGTAGTAAGCTGCGGCACCATAATAATTTTCAGGAGAGTCCCGATGCATACTTTTGGCCGGTTCATGATTGCCACATCCATTGCCCTTGCCCTGTCCGCTTGCGGCAAAAAGGACGAAGCAGTGGTTGCCGAAGCGAGCGAAGTGGCTACCGACGCCGCTGTCGCAGCTTTGCCCGCATCGGGAACCTTCGAAGTAACAGACGCCGCAGGCAAGGTCGTGGGCACAACCACTATCAACGCCGATGGAAGCTATGCTGAAGTCATGGCGGGCGCACCCCGCGTTGCCGGGATTGTCAAAATGGTCGACGGCAAGACCTGCTTCGATCCATCGGGCAAAGCCCCAGCCGAATGCTATACCGACAGTGCGCCTGCCGCAGATGGCAGCTTTACTGCAACCGATGCCAAAGGCGCGGTTCTGACGGTACGTCCAAAAGCGAAGTAATTGGATTGGCGGGGGACCTCAGGGTTCCCCCGCCCCCCAAATCCGGTCTTGCGGGACAAAGCCCTTGCGCGGGCCGATGGCAAAGCCGCACCAGCCCTTGGCGCAATCACCTAGCTCCCCGATCACACCCGGGGCAAGCCGCCACAGCAGCTTGGCATCGCCGCCAGCGCCCGCTCGCATTTCTGCGGGTTCGCTACCTTGCACAAAACCGCCACGTTTGCGGGCCAGCAAGCTGCCCAGCACCCAGCCCTTGGCACCGCTGGGATCCACAACATAGCGCCAGCCTTCTTTCATCCGCAGCACTTTCAGCGGCAGCAGGGGCCGCTTGTAGACCCAGATGATCCGGTAATCTTCGCCCGGGCCAACCCGCATATTGACCTCTTCGGATCGAACCGTGGCCCAATAAGGAGTCTTGGCGGCATCCTGCGCCAGAGCGGGAACGGCAAGAAACAGGAGCGCAAGGATGGGAAGCAGGCGGCGGTTCACTATCATGAGACGCTGATAGCGCGGATGCCAAGGCTGCTTCAAGCCGCTTGACCACTTGCCCTGCCCCGGACTAGCGAATTGTCCATGACAGTTGTTACCGACACCAAACTGGCCCGCCGGATAGAAGGCAAACCACGCGTTCATGTGACTCGCCATCTGCTCCCCTCGGTCGAGGCGCGGATGGCCGAACTGTTCGACGTGGTGTTGAATGTCGAGGACCGCCCGCTGACCCGCGCCGAGCTGATCGAAGCGATGCGCGGTGCCGATGTTTTGGTGCCGACTGTGACCGACCGGATCGATGCTGAAATGCTCGAAGCAGCAGGCGAACGGCTGGGCCTAATTGCCAATTTCGGCGCTGGGATCGAACACATTGATCTGGGCGCGGCCCGAGCCCGCAAAGTGGTCGTCACCAATACGCCTGGCGTTTTCACCGACGATACCGCCGATCTCACCATGATGTTGATCCTGTCAGTCCCGCGGCGGCTGGGCGAAGGCAGCCGCCTGATCCGCGATGGCCAGTGGACTGGCTGGACCCCCACCGCGATGCTGGGCCATTGCATTGGCGGCAAGCGGCTGGGCATCGTCGGGATGGGCCGGATCGGGCAAGCTGTGGCCCACCGTGCCCGCGCCTTTGGCATGGAAGTGGTCTATCACAACCGGCACCGCCTGCCGCCGAGCATCGAGAATATGTTCGGGGTCAGCTATGAACCCGATCTCGACCGGCTGTTTGCGCAGGCCGATATCCTGACCCTGCATTGCCCG
Organism: Novosphingobium sp.; assembly: GCA_043756025.1. Classification (GTDB taxonomy): domain Bacteria; phylum Pseudomonadota; class Alphaproteobacteria; order Sphingomonadales; family Sphingomonadaceae; genus Novosphingobium. The sequence continues at coordinate 6,430 of JAYURW010000070.1, forward strand.
GCGGGTCCGGGAACGCATCACTTGGTCAATCCCGCACGGCTGGCGGCGATGAAGCCCAGCGCCTTTCTGATCAACACCGCGCGGGGTGATCTGATTGACGAGGAAGCGCTGATTGCCGCACTGCAAGGCGGCCAGATTGCCGGTGCCGGGCTGGATGTTTTCGCGCGTGAGCCGCAAGTGGATCCCCGCCTGATCGCTCTGCCCAATGTGATTACTCTGCCCCATTTGGGCAGCGCAACGGTTGAAGGCCGGGCCCATGCCGGGGAAAAGGTGATCGCCAATATCCGGTTCTGGACCGACGGTCACCGCCCGCCGGATCAGGTGCTGGAAGGCTGGGCATAACGCTTGGCTCGCGCAATATTGGCAAAGCCAATGCCTTGCCAGCAGCACAAACCTTGCATTAAGCCCGCGCTCGTAAAGAATCGGGAGCGCCGAAGATCAGGCGCCGCGAGGGGGAGCATCCAATGCGCACGTTTACCGCCATTTGCCTGGCCGCAGTTTCGGCGCTTGCCCCGACGCTGGCCTCCGCCCAGTCCGCTGCCGAAGCTGCTGACGCCGCAATGCAACTCGCACCGGGCGCGCTCAACAGCGGCGATACTGCCTGGGTACTGATCTCCGCGGCGCTGGTGCTGCTGATGGCGATGCCGGGGCTAACGTTGTTTTACGGCGGGCTGGTCCGGTCCAAGAATTTCCTGTCGGTAATGGTCCAGGTCGGCGCGATTGTCGCAGTTGCCTCGGTGCTGTGGATCGCAGTGGGTTACAGTCTGGCTTTTGGCGAAGGATCAACCGGTTGGATCGGCAATCTTGATATGGCGATGCTCAACGGGACGATCGACGTGCTGCACGGCGAAACCGATATTTCGGTGCGGACCAACGCGCTGTTCCAGATGACCTTTGCCGCGATCACCCCCGCGCTGATGGTTGGCGCATGGGTTGACCGAGCCCGGTTCGGCTGGGTGGTCGGGTTCTGCGCGTTGTGGGTGATGATCGTCTATGTCCCGGTGGCGCACTGGGTTTGGGGCGGCGGCTGGTTGGCCGCGATGGGCACGCTCGATTTCGCGGGCGGGATCGTGGTCCACACAACTGCGGGCGTTTCGGCGCTGGTCGCAGCCGCGCTGATCGGCAAGCGTCAGGGTTTCCCCAAACAGCTGATGCTGCCGCACAGCCCCTCGTTGACGATGGCCGGGGCTGCTTTGCTGTGGGTTGGTTGGTTCGGGTTCAATGGCGGTTCGGCGCTCGCGGCGAATGATGACGCGGCCAGCGCGATCATCAACACGCATCTTGGGGCCAGCATGGCCGCACTGGTCTGGATCCTGATGGAGCGGATCAAGGTTGGCAAAGCGACCAGCGTCGGGTTTGCTACGGGTGCCATTGCTGGCCTTGCGACGATAACCCCGGCGGCTGGATTTGTCTCACCGGGGGGGGCGATCCTGATCGGTTCGTTCGGCGCGCTGTTCTGCTTCCCGATGATCCAGCTGGTCAAACGGCGCCTTGAAATCGACGATTCGCTCGATGTGTTTGCGGTTCACGGGATCGGTGGCATGACCGGAGCGTTGCTGCTGGCGGTGTTCCTCGATGCCGATGTGCTGGGCGGTAACGGCTATGCCGAAGGCGCGACCATGCTTAGCCAGTTCTCCGCGCAGGCAATCGGTGTGTTCGCTGTCGCGCTGTGGTCTGCCTTGGCGACCGTGCTGATCGCGCTGCTGGTCAGTCTGGTCGTGCCGATGCGGGTCAGCGAGGACGACGAGCGCGAGGGCCTCGATCTTGCCAGCCACGGCGAACGGGCGTGGGAGCTGGATTGAGGTGGCCAGCTTGGAAACGAGAATTCAAGCTGGACCACCAAAGCCAACATCGGCGCGGCGCACAATCGCTCTCAGCCTGACAGCGGCAGGCCGCGCGACCCGAATGGAAGTGCTGTCTTACATCCTCGCCGCTGTCATCATCCAGATCGCGGTTTCGCTGATGGGCGCGATTGTGTTGGAATATGAGCAGCGACAATTGGCCGGCAACGCCATCGCGCTGCTGATTGCAGCGCCCGTGCCAGCCTTGATTGCGCGCCGCTGTCACGATCAGAACCGCACTGGCCGATGGGCCTGGCTCGCCGCCTTCGCCTTTGCCATCTGGGCAATGCGAAGCGGGGTGTCGCTGATCTGGGGTTACGAAACCCGAATCGCTTTTGACAGCTATTCCTGGCCGCTCGACCTGCTGGCCACTCTGGCCAGTCTTGGCACGCTGGTCTTGTTGTTCATGCCGGGCACCAGCGACGCGAATGATTTCGGCTCCGACCCGCGCGTTCGTAACGTCACACCGGCGGACTAAGCTCCTCGGCCAGCAGCCGCCCGATCAGCGCAATCCCCTCGTGTTGACGGGCCAGTGACAGGTGCCGGATCGGCACTTCGACCTGCCGGTCCGATTCCCACGCCTCACCGCGCGCCGCAGCCGGGGCCACGATCCCATCCCGCGGCGACCACACCGCCACCGTCCGCACCGGCGGCTTGGCAGCAATGTCGATCTCCAGCGGCGGGCGATCGACCTTGTGATTGTTGAGCAATTCGTAAATCCGCCAGGCGTTGTTGGCCCGCAGATCGCCTGAGAACGGGCTGCCCAGCGTCATCACCAGACTGACTGCTTCCGGGTGCCGCTTGGCTACTTCACGGGCAAAGATCCCGCCGAGGCTCCACCCGATCAGCGCCACCTTCGACCCGCTCGATGCTGCCACCGCCAGCACCTGATCACCCAGCCGGTCAAGCAAATCGGCCCGGGCACCGCGATTGCGGCCAAGCTGCCAACCATGCGCGCGGTATCCCGCCGCGCTGAGTGATCGGCGCAATCGCACTGAGGACCAATCCGTGGTCAGATAGCCGGGATAGACCAGCACCGGTTGCCCCTGCCCCGGCGGGATCGCCACCGGAGCTTGCAGCGGGCTGGCCAGCAACTTGGGAACTTCCAGCCCCTCGCCCGCCCACAGCCGCAGCGAGGGCGCGCGCGAGGTGGCCGGCACCGTCATCAATCCCCGGTCAAAATCCGGTCGACCAGTTGCTTCACCGATGGGGTGAAGTTGTTCGAATAGAACGGGTCGGTTTTGAAGTTGTAGGCCGCGTGGCCTGCAAACATCAGGTTCTCGTCGATTTCTTCACCGTGGACGATCGCTTTCAGAGTTTTCTGAATACAGAAACTGCGCGGATCGGCGAGGTAACCAGTGGTGTAATCGTCATGGTCTTTCCACGATGAGAACCCGCAATGTGACAGACAGCCCATGCAGTCTTTCTGATCCTTCAGAATCACCCCGCGTTCCGGCTGATCGACGAACACGATGGTATCATCGGGTGTTCGTAGGCCTTCGGTAAATCCTTCGGCGACCCAGCCGCGGGCGCGCGCCAGATCTTCGGGGGCGACCCAGAAGTTCTTGTTGCCCACGCCAACATCGAGCCGCGCGGTGTGCTCACCGGCTTCAACTTTCGAATAAGGGATCTGCCGGGCGCTGCGCCCTTCGAGGTTGCGAATAAACGAATTGCGCACAGCCGAGCTGTAAAAGCCGGTTGGCGAGAAGCGGTGAAGCAGGATATCGCCTTCATCCAGCGTGCGCAGGTGGTCTTTCCAGGCCGGCGGGATCGGGCTTTCCTGCGTCAGCAAAGGCCGGGTGCCATATTGGAACACGATCTGGCCGAGCTCTGGATTGTCGAGCCAGTTTTCCCAATCACGCAAAAACCACACGCCGCCAGCCATCACGATTGGCACGCTGTCATCAATTCCCTCGGCCCGCATCGTCTCACGCAGCGCCTTGACCCGGGGATAGGGATCTTGCGGAACTTTAGGGTCTTCGGCGTTGGACAGGCCATTGTGCCCGCCCGCCAGCCACGGATCTTCATAAACCACCGCGCCCATTAGATCGGCATACTTGTGATAGGCCCGCTTCCACAGCGCGCGGAATGCCCGGGCCGAGCTGATAATTGGCAAATAGTTGACGTTATGGCGCGCGGCGATTTCCGACAGCTTGTAGGGCATTCCGGCCCCGCAAGTGACGCCGGCCACCAATCCCTTGGTCCGTTCCAGCACGCCTTCCAGCACTTCTTGCGCGCCGCCCATTTCCCACAGCAGGTTGATATTAATCGCACCCTTGCCGCCGGAAATGTCATGGGCCCGGCGGACCTGTTCAACCGCGCCGGTGATCCCGTACTGAATCAGTTCGTTGTGTCGCTCAAGCCGGCTGGCACCGTTGTAAACCTGCACAACCCGCTCGCCGTTGCCGTCATAGAAATCGGCGTTGACCGCACTGACTGTGCCAATGCCCCCGGCAGCAGCCCATGCGCCTGAGCTGGCGTGATTGGAAACAGCTACGCCTTTGCCGCCTTCTACCAGCGGCCAAACTTCGCGGCCACCGTAGATGATTGGCTTGAGCCCTTTAAAACCCATTACGTCCCCGTCTTTCCATTGGCCGTATTGCACGGCTTGATATCTTGAGCTGCCGGCCGGGGCCCTTGTGCTTCGAACGAAGCATAATAGCCATTGAGTTCCGGTTTACGGACAAATTCGACGAGACGAAAGCCCAGTGCGGCAAACTCGCAAAAAAGTAGATCGGGCGGGATGCCGTGTTGATCGGTTGCCCGGTCAATATCGACCACAACGATCTGGCCGCCCGATTTCAGCGCTGGGCGCAAGTGCCACAAGAAGGCATAAGGCTCGGTCACTTCATGATACATATGGACCATAAAAATGCGGTCAAAACTGCCCGCCGGCATCCGCGGATCGGCTTCGGCGCCCAGCTTGATCGAGACATTGTCGAGCCGTTCACGCTCAACCCGCTGGCCCAGCCGCTGAACCGCCTTGGCATCGATATCCTGGGCGAGCACGCGGCCCTTCACGCCGACCCGTTCGGCCAGACGGATGGTGTAATACCCCTCGCCCGCGCCGATATCGGCGACTGTGCTGCCCGCTCCGATCTGGGCCAGGTCCATAACGACCTTTGCCTCTCCTAGATTGTCGCGCTGGTCTTCATTGGAAAATTCGTTGCTGGTGATGCTTGAGACGGGCCGATAGGCCTTCGGGAATTCAGCTGAACCTTCGGCTCGGCCTGTATCCCCGCTCGGCGCTGAGCAGCCGGCCAGTGCCCCCAACGCGGCCACCAAGGCGAACCTGCGAAGCGTCAATCGACGTCCTCCACCTCAACCGTTTCGCCGGTAACCTGCTGCGCCAGCGCCGCGGCCATGAACGGTTCAAGCGCACCATCGAGCACATCTGACGGAGTTGGGCTGGTCACCCCGGTGCGCAGGTCCTTCACCATCTGGTAGGGCTGCAATACATAAGAGCGGATCTGGTGACCCCAGCCGATCTCGGTCTTGGCCTGATACTCGCCCGATGCGGCTTCCTCACGCTTGCGCATTTCGGCTTCGTACATTCGCGCTTTCAGCATTCCCATCGCGGTGGCTCGGTTCTTGTGCTGGCTGCGATCGTTCTGACTGGCGACGACGATGCCCGAGGGCAAGTGGGTTATCCGCACGGCAGAATCGGTGGTGTTGACGTGCTGTCCGCCCGCGCCTGATGCCCGGTAGGTGTCGATCTTGAGATCGCCTTCGTTGATTTCAATCTCGATATTGTCGTCGATTACTGGATAGACCCAGACCGAGGAAAAGCTGGTGTGGCGCCGGGCTGAACTGTCATAAGGCGAAATCCGGACCAGCCGGTGGACCCCGCTTTCGGTCCGGGCATAGCCATAGGCATTCTCGCCCTTGCACAGGATCGTCGCCGATTTGATCCCAGCCTGTTCACCCGCCTGATATTCGATAGTTTCAACCTTGTATCCGCGCTTTTCGGCCCAGCGGCTGTACATCCGGAACAGCATTTCGGCCCAGTCCTGGCTTTCGGTTCCGCCCGCGCCGGCGTGTATTTCGATATAGGTATCGTTGCTGTCAGCCTCGCCGCTCAGCAGCGCTTGAACCTTGTCCGCATCGGCCCGGGCAGCGAGAGCGGCGAGGGCAGCCATGCCTTCGCCAATCGTTGCCTCATCACCTTCGATTTCGCCAAGTTCGACAAACTCGATCGCGTCAGCCTTTTGCGCCGAGATGTCGTTGACTGTGCCAACCGAAGCTTCGAGCCGTCCGCGCTCTTTCATTACCGCTTCAGCGTCTTTGGGATTGTCCCACAGCTTTGGGTTCTCGACCCGGGCGTTAAGCTCGTCGAGGCGCCTGAGCGCACGATCCCAGTCTAGCGACCTGCGGACGAGCGCCAGTGCCGCGTCGATCCGGTCGATGGAAGCCTGCCCTTCGGCACGCATAATTGGTAACTCCGGCAACTTGAAAGCTTGCGCACAGGCGCTTCGGCCCGCTTAGCGCAAGGCCTCCGATTGTAAAGTGCAAGCCATCAGCGGCGCAGCGCTCTCACCGCCTGCAGCGTCAGCCGCACGTGATCGCGGTAATCACTGTTGGAATGGACAAATTTAATCCGGCGATCCTTGCCGATCACGTAAGACGTGCGGGTCGACAAGCCGCTGCTGGTTCCATCCGGCTTCTTCAGAATGACGTCGTAGGCCGCGATGGTTCGCGGACTGGCGATCGCCACGGCGAACTTGTCACGGCAGGCCTCAGTCGAGAAGCGTTGCAGCGAGGGCAGATCATCGGCCGACATTCCAATCACGGTTGCCCCGGCCGCTTTGAACTCAGCACTGGCTTCGGCAAAGGCGTGCGCTTCTAATGTGCAGCCCTGAGTGAACGCCTTGGGAAAGAAATAGAGCACCACCGGCCCCTTTTTGAGGGCCCGCTCCAGATTGAATGAAAAAGATTTTCCGGCCAGCGCGCCTGGCGCAACGATTTGCGGAGCGCGCCCACCCTGCGGCAGGTTGGCCGGGGCGGCGGCGGGGATCAGCAAAGTCGAAAGCGCAGTCAGCGCGGTCAGGATGGTTCTTTTCATGGCAGCATAATGGCCCGCCCCAGCGGCGCTGTCCAGAGCCTGCTATTGCGCCCCGACCCCAGCGTCGGCTGCGATCGAGGGAGCTGGTTTGGGCTCAATCGCATCACCAGGAGCACTATCCGGCGTGGCTGGCGCGTTCTTGCGCGACGACCCCCTCCGGATCGAATTAATCAAAGCATCGCGCTGGGCTGAGAGCTCCTCAGTACTGGGCCCGGTCCGCACTTCGGATTCGGCTTTGAACGCTTCCCAGATGATCGAGCTCTTGGGATCGATCCCCGGCATCCCATCAAGCACACGCTTGCCGCTGATCCGGTCTACCCGGACCCAGTGGACGCCTTTGGGCGCAATGAACGGACGGGTGCTCCACCGCGGCTTGGTGCTCTGGACCATTTGCTTGAAAATCGGTGCGGCAATGGTCCCGCCCTGGGCATAACCGCCAAGCGAACTCGGTTGATCATACCCGAGGTAAACCCCGCCGACGACATCCTGATTGCCGCCGACAAACCAGACGTTGGTTGGCCCGGTGGTCGTCCCGGTTTTGCCGAACAGCGGCAGCCCCAGATCCTTCAAGGTAATCGCCGTGCCGCGCGTCACCACGCCTTCGAGCATATGAACGACCTGGAAGGCAGTACGCGGGTCCATCACTTCCTTGCCGCGGCGCGCCAGCCGCGGCATCGGTTTGCCGTCCCACTCAGCCATGTTGCACTTATCACAGCGGCGCGGATCGGCCCGCCAGATCACTTTGCCGCTGCGGTCTTGGACGTAATCGATCAGCGTCGGCTCATACTGCACCCCGTTGTGGGCCAGCGCCGAATAGGCGTTTACCATTTTCAGCACGGTCGTGTCGCCTGCCCCCAGCGCAAAGGCCAGATAGGGCGGGTATTTCCCGATCCCGACCCGTTCGATCATTCTGGAGACATTTTCCATGCCGCTGTCATTGGCGATCCGCACGGTCATCAGGTTGCGCGATTGCTCCAGCCCCCAGCGCATTGTGTGTGTCCCGCCGCCGCCGACGCCGCCAAAGTTCTGGAAACATTTCTCGCCGAAACGCGACCCCTGATAAACGCAAAATTTGCCATCAACCACTTCGCTTGAGGGGCTCATCCCGAAATCAAGCCCGGTGCCATAGACGAACGGCTTGATTGTCGAGCCCGGCTGGCGCTGGGCCTGAGTGGCGCGGTTAAAGCTGTTCAGCCCCGGATCAAACCCACCTTGCATCGCCAGCACCCGGCCTGAGTATGGCTGCTGCAAGAGCATCCCGCCGGAAATAACAGGTATCACCCGCAGCGCCCAGGCGTTGCCCGCTGGTGCCACCGCAATGACATCGCCTTTGACCAAGGCATCGGGCACGCCGATCAGCGGACTGGATTTGCCATCAGCAAAACCAACCGTCGCGCGCGGGCCGGTGCGTTCGATCACCAGCGCAATCCGCCAATCCTGATAATTGATCGACTTGCCAAGCGAGAGCAGCTGGGTCTGCCATTTATCATCATCAACATCGATATGTTCGAGCGGCTTTTTGAAAGCGTTGCCGCCGGCATAGCGCAGCAGCCCTGCCCGCAGCGCATCCTGCGTCGCCTTCTGAAATTCCGGATCGAGCGAGGTCCGCACCCACAGACCTCCATCATAGACGCTGTTGGGCCCGGCCTCGGCATTCTCACCATACTTTTCGATCAGTTGGCGGCGCACTTCTTCAACGAAATAACCGGCCGATGGGTCATAGCCCGCTGCCCGGCGCGGGATGATGCCCAGCGGTTGTGCCTTGGCCGCCGCCGCCTCGCCCGCCGAAATCGCCCCGTTCTCGACCATCTTGCCGATCACCCAGTTGCGTCGTTCCAACGCCCGATCCGCATTTTTTTCGCGGCCATAGATTTCTGGGCCCTGGACCAAAGCGGCCAGGAACGCACATTCCGCGATACCCAGTTCGCCGACACTTTTGCCGAAATAGGCCTGCGCTGCCGCCTCAACCCCAAAGCTTTGACGCCCAAGTGGGATTTCGTTGAGGTAAAGTTCGAGGATTTGCTCTTTTTCCAGCACGCCTTCGATCCGGCGGGCCAGCACCATTTCCTTGAGCTTGCGGGTGACCGAATACTCGTTCCCGATCAGGATGTTCTTGGCGACCTGCTGGGTAATCGTCGAACCGCCGCGGGCCCGTTCGCCCGATCCGATTTTGGAAGCATAATCCACCACTGCCCCAGCCAGACCGCCGAAATCTACTCCGCCATGGGACCAGAAAGTCTTGTCTTCCGCTGAAAGGTAGGCGTTGACCAAGTTCTTGGGGAAATCGACATAGCGCAGCTGCACCCGCCGTTCGCGGGCATAGGAATAGACGATGTTCCCATCCACTCCGCGGACCATACTGGGCAGGCGCGGCTGATAGGTCAGCAGCCGGTCTGCGCTGGGCAGGTTCCAGCTGACCGCAAGGTACAGGACCGCCAGCGCGAGCAGGCCCGAGCCGAATACATAGTTGACTATCCGGAACCGCTTGCTGGCTTCCCAGCGGCCCTGATGCCACTGGCCAAATTGGCTGTCCGCCACCCGGCTGCGCAGCCCGGTGGTCCAGCCCCAAGCGCTGGAAAAAGCCCCGCGAGCGCCAGAAAACAGCCCGCGGGCTTCGCGCCGGATGCGTAAGTGGACGGATTCGGGAGCGTCGTTGTCAGCCATGCAGCGCCTGCTTTAGCATGGTGAAAGGCCGCATTGCCAGACGCTTCCTATGCACCACCTGTGGATGCCTTGGTTCGTGCGAAAAACACCCGGATCGCTTGATCGAGCACTTGGGCAAAAGCCAGCCGCCCAGCAGCCGAGGTCAGCCGGGCAACATCGCTGGGGTTGTTGATATAGCCGCTTTCAAACAACACGGACGGCACTTCAGGCGCCTTAAGCACGGCAAAAGCAGCCGATTGGGGGGCGTTTTCCTTAAACGGCATCCGCCCTCTCCCCTCACGTAGAATCAATCCCGCCAAAGCTTCTGAGCCCGCCTGTGCCCGGCGCTGGGACAGATCGACCAGCACCGCGCTGACATTCTGATTGTAGTCCTGGATAGGAACGCCGTTGATCGAATCTGCGGCGTTCTCCCGCGCGGCCATCCGCTCAGCAACCTCGTTGCTGCCCTTTTCAGACAGCGTGTAGACCGTCGCGCCGATCGCCCCGGTGCTGACTTCTGTGCTATCGGCATGGATTGAGATGAACATATCGGCACCCAACCGGCGCGCAATAACCGAACGTTCGCCCAGAAAAACATAGCGGTCGTCACTGCGGGTCAAAGCCACCCTTATCCCGCCGCCGCGCAAGAGTTCGTCTCGCAGCGCCATCGCCAGCGCCAGAGTAAGGTCCTTTTCCAGCGTGCCTGCTGTTCCAGCACCCGGGTCTTTGCCGCCATGGCCTGCATCGATCACCACCAAGGGACGGGTGGCATCCATCGGGCCTTCGATCTTGGGCAAGCTGGCCTGAGCGCCTGGATCCGGCAGGTCAACGCTGATCACATAGTCGAACCCGCGGCCGACCAGACCGAACGACCGATCGGCCAGCACCAGCGCGCCAAATACCGCCACCGGCACCATAAAAACACCCAGCAGGATCAATATACGGCGCATGACACTGGCACTCTTAGTCAGCCTGGCGGGGCCGCGCAATCGTCTTGCCGGTTATCCCAAGCGGTGCTAGTCACGCCCGATCCGGATGCGATAGCCGTTTCGGCTGGATGCATTCTGGGGGGAAGAATCCGGGAAAATACACCCGGATCAATCAGGTTGATGCCGTAATGAGAAGCCTTTCACTGTCCTGCCTGCCGCCAGCCCCTGGGGCCGCGGTGGTGTTGGCGGAAGGCCGTGTGCGCACGAATTTGACGCACCATCTTGTTGCAGCAGACACGCTCGTCGCCGCCGAAACCAATCTCGGTTTCGGCCTAACCGTCACATCCGCGCGTTGGAACCGGCCTGGTCCGGAAGCACGCGGACGTTCCGCACACAGCCGCGCCAATCCACGGATCGCCCCATTGGGGCCGGACCCGCTTCGGCGCGCACGGAGAATTCATAATGACTACGCGCATGGTAATCGATGCGCGCCACCCGGAAGAAACCCGGGTGGCGGTGCTCAAAGGCAATCGGATTGAAGAGTTCGATTTTGAATCTGCCGATCACAAGCAAATCAAAGGCAACATCTACCTCGCCAAGGTAACCCGGGTTGAACCATCGCTGCAGGCGGCATTTGTCGACTTCGGCGGGAATCGGCACGGTTTTCTGGCATTCAGCGAAATCCATCCGGACTATTATCAGATCCCGAAGGAAGATCGTGAAGCGCTGCTGGCTGAAGAAGCCGCTCATGCCGAGGAAGAGGCCGCACTGCGCGCCATTGCCGAGGGTGAAGAAGATTTTGTCGGGGACGACGAACTGGGCGAACGTCTGGCTGACGACATGGCCGGGACCAGCCGTGACCATCACGACGACGATGACGATCATCACGATGATGACGATTTCGGCGGCCTGACCGAAGTCGACACCGACGAAAAAGACGAAGTTGCAACCATCGAAGATGGTCACGTCGACGGCGGCTTTGACCACGAAGGCGATGAACAGGGCGAAACTGAAGGCGAAGACAATCGCCGTGGCGGACGCGGTCGCGGTCGGCGCCGGCAGGGTGCCAGTGGCGGCAATCGCGGCCACGCCAAGGAAGCCGACGAACTGCGCGCCAAGCGGATGGCGCTGCGCCGCCGCTATAAGATTCAGGACGTCATTCAGCGCCGTCAGGTGCTGCTGGTTCAGGTGGTCAAGGAAGAACGCGGCAACAAGGGTGCAGCGCTGACCACCTATCTCAGTCTGGCGGGCCGCTATTGCGTGCTGATGCCCAATTCCAGTCATGGCGGCGGGATCAGCCGCAAGATCAACTCGACGTCTGATCGCAAGCGGCTGAAGTCCATTATCGCCGAGATGGACCTGCCCAAATCGATGGGCTGTATCGTTCGCACGGCGGGCCTTTCGCGGACCAAGACCGAGATCAAGCGCGATTTCGATTACCTCGCCCGGCTCTGGGACGAAATCCGCGAAACCACGCTTGGCAGCACGGCCCCGGCCCTGATCCATTCAGACAGCGATCTGATCAAGCGCGCGATCCGCGATATCTATAATAAGGATATCGAGGATGTCGTGGTTGAGGGCGAAGCCGGTTACCGGGCTGCGCGCGATTTCATGAAGCTGCTGATGCCCAGCCACGCCAAGCGAGTGAAGCATTATGCCGATCCGGTCCCGCTGTTCCAGCGCTATGGTGCTGAGGATCAGCTGACTGCGATGTACGATCCCGAAGTCCAACTGAAGTCGGGCGGCTATATCGTCATCAACCCGACCGAAGCGCTGGTTTCGATCGACATCAACTCGGGCCGCTCGACCAAGGAACACGGGATTGAGGCAACCGCGCTCAATACCAACCTTGAAGCCGCCCGAGAAATAGCCCGTCAGCTGCGCTTGCGCGATATGGCCGGGCTGGTGGTGATCGACTTTATCGACATGGAGTACGGCTCCAACGTCCGCAAAGTTGAAAAGGCAATGAAGGACGCGCTCAAGAACGATCGGGCGCGCATTCAGGTTGGCCGGATCTCCAGCTTTGGCTTGATGGAAATGAGCCGCCAGCGCCTGCGCACCGGCGTGCTCGAAGCGACCACCCGCGGCTGTCCGCATTGCGATGGCACTGGCCTGGTTCGTACCGCCTCAAGCGCTGGACTTTCGGCGTTGCGCCTGATCGAGGACGAGGCTGCCAAGGGCAAGGGCAGCAGCATCTCGCTCTACGCCAGCACCGAAGCGACGATCTACCTGCTCAACGCCAAGCGCGCCGATCTCCATGAGATCGAGGAACGGTATGGCGTGCGCGTCGAAGTTCTGCCCGAAGGTGAGAATGAGGGCGCGAAAATGCGCGTCGCTTCAGCTGGTCCGCGGCCCGAATTCGCCCCCAAGTTCGAACCGATCGTGATCGAGGCTGACGACGAGGACGAGATCGACGACGCTTACGACGATGACGACGGCGAGGAGGACGATGTCCGCCGCGACCGCGCTGCCAACGACGGTGAGCGCAGCAATGGTGAGCGCGGCGATGGTGAGCGCGGCGACGGCGAACGCGGTGAAGGCCGCGGCGGCAAGCGCCGCAAGCGCCGCCGGGGTCGCGGCCGTGATCGCCAGGACGACGAAGGCAGCGAAGCAAGCGCACCGCTCGAAGCTGGCGAAGCAGCTAATGACGACGAAGGCGACAGCGAGGAAGCCGGCGAAGCGCGTGGCTCGACCGAACCCGGTGAAGATGGCGAGGGTCCGCGCAAGCGGCGCCGGCGCGGTCGTCGTCGGCGTGGTGGCCGCGGACGCGGTGAAGGCGGCGAAGGCGAAAGCCATGACGGCGAGAATGGCGAGAGCGGTGAGGACGAAGCCACTGAAGCTACTGCCGAAGTCGTTACAGCCGAAAAGGCGCCGGCCAAGCCGCGGCGCAGCCGCCGTAAGACCGCTGACGCGGCCCCCGAAGCCGAAGCTGAGGCCCAGGCTGCGATAGCAGTCGAAGCGGCTGCTCCGGCTGAGGTCACGGCTGAGGAAGCCCCGGCCAAGCCGAAGCGCAGCCGCCGCAAGAAGGCTGACGAAGTTGAGGTTGTTGCCGAAGTCGAAGCTCCCGTCGCAGCGGTCGCGGAAGAAGCCCTGGCCCCTGCCGTGGAAGAGGAAGCCCCGGCCAAGCCGAAGCGTTCACGCGCCAAGAAAGCTGCTCCGCAAGCTCAGGCAGCGGAAGCTGCCGAACCCGAGGACGACGGCCCGCGGCGTAGTGGTTGGTGGCAACGGACTTTCGGAAACTGAGCTGAACCCTATCCTCCCTGTCCCGCGGCCACGGGATGGGGAGGTTCCGCTTAAAACGAGGTCACTTGATGCAGGAAGACGATCCTGCTGGCTTCGTCCAGGTTCTGATCGTCCTGGCCGGCCGAACGACCTGAATTTCCCCTTTGTACCCCTTGCCCCCTCTACGTGAATCGTTAGATACGGACCGGATGGCGGCGGATATCGCCGTGTAACAGGAACTGATATGGCGAGCCTTACTCTCCCCAAAAACAGCAAGGTCAACGGCGTTGGCCGGCACCACAAGGTCGCAGGCGCAGCCCAGGGTGGTTCAGGCCGGGTCAAAAAGTTCACCGTCTATCGCTATGATCCCGATAGCGGCAAGAATCCGCATTACGATACGTTCGAAATCGATCTCGACAGCTGCGGACCGATGGTGCTCGACGCATTGATCAAAATGAAGGCGGAGGCCGATCCGACCCTTACTTTCCGCCGCTCGTGCCGCGAAGGGATCTGCGGGTCCTGCGCGATGAACATGAATGGCCGCAATGGCCTGGCCTGCACCACTGCAATCGAGGATCTTTCAGGCGAAATCCGCATCACCCCGCTGCCCGCGATGGAAGTGATCAAGGATCTGGTTCCCGATTTCACCCATTTCTATGCCCAATACGCCTCGATCCGGCCGTGGTTGCAAACCGTCAGCACTACCCCATCGGGCAAGGAGCGGCTGCAAAGCCCCGAGCAACGCGAAAAGCTCGACGGGCTTTACGAGTGCATCCTGTGCGCCTGCTGCTCTACCTCCTGCCCCAGCTATTGGTGGAATTCGGACAAGTTCCTTGGCCCGGCAATCCTGCTCCAGGCTTATCGCTGGCTGGCGGATAGCCGCGATGAAATGACCGGTGAGCGGCTCGACGAGCTGGAGGATCCGTTCCGGCTTTATCGCTGCCACACGATCATGAACTGCGCTAACGTCTGCCCCAAGGGACTCTCGCCCGCCCGCGCGATTGCCGAGATCAAGAAGATGCAGGCGGAACGGCACGTTTAGGGTGATCGATTCCAAGGATT
>JAYURW010000071.1:0-50782 GCA_043756025.1 Novosphingobium sp.
GGCAGACTGGTGTGGACAGGTGGCCGAGTGGTTAATGGCAGCAGACTGTAAATCTGCCCGCGAGAGCGTACGCTGGTTCGAATCCAGCCCTGTCCACCATCAGCCCCCTACCATCGGATTCTTGCCAGCAAGCAGCGCCGCTGGCAGGGAGCTGTGATGCAAAAGAGCACCCGATCATGACCCGCCCAGAAACCACCAAAAAAGACAAACCCCTGCGTGGCCGCGCGGGACGGATGAAAGGCGGACGCGGATCGGGCCGAGCCAGCACCGGCGCGGTGCGGCTGTGGGGTCGCCACGCGGTCGAGGCGGCGCTCAACAATCCCGAACGAACCCACCGCAAGCTGTGGGCCACGCAAGAAGGCGTCGCCAGTCTGAACGGTGAACTGCCGGTCAATTTCCCGGTTGAATACGCTTCTGCGGGCGATCTGGCCCGGCTGGTCGCCCGCGATGCGCCGCATCAGGGGCTGGTTCTGGAATGCAACGCGCTTGAAGACGTGTTCCTCGACGAGATGCTGAGCGCTGACCCTTCCCGGCCGATTGTCGTGCTCGATCAGGTCACCGATCCGCACAATGTCGGCGCGATCCTGCGCTCGGCGGCGGCCTTTGGTGCGGCTGCGATTGTCACCCAAGATCGCCACGCCCCGCCCGAATCGGGCACCGTTGCCAAAAGCGCATCGGGCGCGCTGGAATTGGTACCGTGGATCCGGGTGGTCAATCTGGCCCGCGCGCTGGAAGAACTGGCCGAGGCTGGTTACTGGCGGATTGGCCTCGCCGGTGATGGCGCCGCCACTCTGGCTGAGGCGCTTCCAACTGGGCCAGTTGCACTGGTATTGGGTGCCGAAGGCGAAGGAATGCGCCACAACATCCGCCAACACTGCGACGCTATCGCCCGGCTGCCGATGTCCGGCGCAATCGAAAGCCTCAACGTGTCCAATGCTGCCGCCGTTGCACTCTATGCGATGGCCACCCGCGAGAGGGATTAACCGATGACCAAGCCGTTTTCTGTGCGCCGTGCTGGCAGCGTTTGCCTCGCTTTGTTGCTGTCGCTGGCGTTGACGGCTTGTTTCGTGATGCCTGGCAAGTTCGCCGCGACCCTAGATCTGCGCAAAGACGGCACATTCAGCTACACCTACAAAGGTGAAATGCTGATGATCGGGCTAAGCAAGATCGCCCAGTTGGTTTTAGCCCCCAAGAAGGCGATGCCGTTTGAAGAAGCGGCTTGCTTCAAAGATGACGAAGAAACTGAGCGGCCTTGCACCAAGGACGAACTGGCACAGCAGAAGGTCGATTGGGACGCCACACAAAAAGCCAAGGCCGAAAAAGAACTGGCCGAACTAGAAACCTTCAAGAAGATGTTCGGCGGGATTGACCCCAATGATCCCAAGGCTGCCGAAGAACTTGCCACTCGTCTGCGCGGACAAGCTGGCTGGAAAAGCGTGATCTACAAAGGCAACGGGATTTACGAAGTTGATGTCGTGATCGCCGGGCGGTTGGATTACGATCTGGCCTTTCCGAGCATTGAACGGATGCCGGGGATGTATCCGTTCATGGTAGCCAACCGCCGCGTGAACGGAGAAGTACGGATCGATTCGCCGATCATGCAGGTCGCTGCGCTGGGGATGCCGTTCGGCAATGCAGCACAGACCGTGATGCAATCAAAGATGCCGAAGGATCAAGACGGGTCAACACCCGATTTCCCCCAAGCTAACGGCAGTTTTACCCTGACTACCGATGGCGTCATTCTAGCCAACAACACCGAACACGGCCCCAAAGTCATACCAACCGGCAAGCAACTCGATTGGGTCATCTCGGGCCACAATCCGATTGCGCCTTATGCGCTGATCGGCTTGGCGAAGTAGCCACGGATGATTGCAGAGCGGCAATGCGGCCGCTAGGCGGAGACTATGTCCGAAGCCGCGTCCCCCCTCGCCCGCCCGTTCCCCGCCATGGCGCCTATCGCGGGGGTGACGTTGCGCGTGGCGCGCGCGGGGTACAAGGATTGGGGCCGCTGCGATCTGACTTATGTCGAACTGGCCGAGGGCACGGCGGTGGCCGGGGTGTTTACCCGCAACGTCTGCTGTTCCTCCGAAGTCGACCTGGGCCGGGCAAATTTGGCACAGGGAACCGCCCGGGCCCTGGTGGTCAATGCCGGGAATTCCAACGCCTTCACCGGCTATCGCGGGCGCGATGCGGTGGAAGCGATCATGGCGCAGGTTTCGGCGCATCTGGATTGCCCGGCCGATCAGGTGTTCGTCAGTTCCACCGGCGTGATCGGTGTGCCGCTGCCCAAGGCCAAGGCCAAGGCCGGGATCGAAGTCGCCCTGCTGGCCGACCCGTGCGGGTGGCAAGATGCCGCCGACACCATCGGGACCACGGACACATTTGCCAAGGGCGCGGTGACCACGGCAATGGTCGGCGGAAAGACAGTGACGCTCAATG
This sequence comes from Novosphingobium sp., assembly GCA_043756025.1. Lineage (GTDB taxonomy): Bacteria > Pseudomonadota > Alphaproteobacteria > Sphingomonadales > Sphingomonadaceae > Novosphingobium. Next base: position 2,440 of record JAYURW010000071.1, read on the forward strand.
CCATCATCAAAGGCAGCGGGATGATCGCGCCCGATATGGCGACCATGCTGGGTTACATTTTCACGGACTGCGCGATTGCCCCGGCGTTTCTCCAGCAGTTGCTCAGCGCCGCCAACGCCAGCACTTTTAATTGCATCACGGTTGATAGCGATACCTCGACCAGCGACACCGTGCTGGCCTTTGGCACCGGCGCAGCGGGAAATGCCGAATTGACCGGCACCGGCAGCCCCGGCGCAGATGCCTTTGCCGCCGCGCTGCACGATGTCTGCCGCCAGATGGCCCAGCTGGTGGTCCGCGACGGCGAAGGCGCGCAGAAGTTCATCGCGGTCAGCGTAACCGGCGCGGTCAGCGATGAGAGCGCCCGCAAAGTCGGCCTCGCCGTGGCCAACTCGCCCTTGGTCAAAACCGCGATTGCTGGCGAAGATGCCAACTGGGGCCGGGTGGTGATGGCGGTGGGCAAGGCCGGGGAGCCAGCTGACCGCGACAAGCTCTCGATCGGCTTTGGCGGAATCTGGGCGGCGCGCGATGGACAGCCGTTGGCGGATTATGACGAAGCCCCGGTGGCTGCGCACCTTAAAGGGCAGGAAATCAACATCGAGATCGATCTGGGGCTTGGCGAAGGCCGCGCCACCGTCTGGACCTGCGATCTGACTCACGGCTACATTTCGATCAATGCGGATTACCGGTCTTGACCCGGGCGCTGACCGCCGGGGTGCTGACCCTGATGCAGGACGCCGCGACCCGCGCGATCCTGCCGCGCTATCAATCGCTCTCAGCGCATGAAATCGACGCCAAGGCGGCCGACGACGTAGTGACAATTGCGGACAAGGAAGCCGAACTGATCCTGGCAGAGGGTTTGGCCAAGTTGCTGCCCGATGCGGCAATAGTTGGCGAAGAAGCGGCCTATGCCGATCCGGCACTGCTCGACCGGCTGGGCGATGCGCTGTGCTGGATCATCGATCCGGTTGACGGAACCAACAATTTCGCCGCCGGAAAGCCGCCGTTCGGAGTGATGGTGGCGCTGGCCGAAGCGGGCGAGACGATTGCGGGCTGGATCTATGACCCGCTGTCCGGGCGGCTGTGCCATGCCCATCGCGGCGGCGGGGCGTTTGTTGGGGAGGAGCGGATCACCGCCCGCTCGACCGGCGTAAATCCGCCGATTGCCGCAATATCCTTGGTGTTCATGGACCCGGCCCAGCGCGAGGCCATGAAAGCCCACATCGCACCGCACTATACCCTCACCGATATCCCGCGCTGCGCCGCCGAACAGTATCCTCGGCTGGTATTGGGGGTGAACGATGTCTCGATCTTTGAACGCACGTTGGCCTGGGATCACGCTGCCGGGGTGCTGTTCGTGAATGAGGCTGGCGGCAAAGCGGCGCGGCCCGATGGGCGGCCCTACCGGGTGGATGAAGCGCACCAGCCCGGCCTGATCGGCGCGGCGAGCGAGACCTTGTGGGAAGACCTCGCCTCGCGCCTTGCCCAGCTTTAGAGGACGCTTTCCAGCCAACCTTTGAGCTGGCTTTTGGGCGCAGCACCCAGCTTTTGCGCGACCGGTTGGCCGTCCTTGAACAGGATCATCAGCGGAATCGATTGCACACCGTACTGCGTCGAAACATCGGTGTTCTCCATGATGTCGACTTTCACGATGCTGACCTTATCAGCCAGTTCCTCGCTGATTTCCTCAAGCGCGGGGCCGATCATCTTACACGGGCCGCACCATTCGGCCCAGAAATCGACCAGTACGGGCTTGTCGCTGCCCAGTACGTCGGCGGCGAAACTGGCATCGGTTACGGCTTTGGTCGCCATTGGGAATCTCCTTTGAAGTCTTGCTGCCAATCTAGGGTGCCCGGACCGCTTGGCAACGGGTGCGGTCAAAAACCTTTACTGCACCGCCGCCAACGCCGGCTTGTGCACCGCCAGCAGTTCCGCCGGAATTTCCAGCAGCATAGGTACCTGCGTATAGAGCAGCGCGGATTCGACCGTGCGCCCCGGATAGGCTGCCTCCAAAGCGGCGGAATAGGCGGCCATCTGGCGCAAGATCGAAACCGGCACTTCATCCAGACCCGCTGGCGGACGCCGCGCGGTTTTGAAATCAACCAGCCTGATCCGATTGCCCTCAATCAGCAGGCGGTCGATCGTACCGGCGATCACTTGTCCGCCAACAGTCGCCGCGATTGGCACTTCGGCCAGCGCACCGGGTTCGAACAAATCGGCCCAGCCTTTGTGCTCCAGCACTTTTATCGCAGCGGCGGCCAGTTCGGTTCGCGCAGGTGCGTCCAGATCGGCGGCAGAGCGCGCCAGCCAAGCCGCAGCAGCAGCCTTTCGCTCAGTTATTGCAACTTCGGGCAGTCGCTCCAGCAGCTTGTGCAGCAAAACCCCGCGCCGCGCCGCGGCGGCCCCGGTCCCAGCCGGATAGGGCGGATCGCTGACCTGATCTTCGCCCAATGACGATGGCGCGAGCGGGCGCGGCGGGCGTGGTTCGGCAGCGACAGGCTGGTCAACCCACGGCGGTAGCAGCGCCAATTGCCCGCCGTCACTAGCCTTCGGTGGAGCCTTCAAGGCGGTTGTTTCGCCGTGAACCCTGACCCCCTGCCACAGCGGATCGTCGAGCCAATCGCCGTCGAACAAGGGCTCAAGCCGGGCATACCAGCTATCGGGGTCGGGCACCGTTTCCTTTTTGGTCAGCGCGCCGCCGATGAACAGTGCTTCTTCCGCGCGGGTCATCGCGACGTAGAGCAAGCGCCAATGCTCCTGCATTTCCTCGATTTCGGCCAGCTCTTTGGCCTCGGAAATCAGGCCAACCTGTTCGTGCTTGCGCAGGCCCGGCAGCGGGATTGTCTTGCCGCTGGCCGGATCAACCAGTTCCAGCGCCGATCCGCGAGAGGTGTTGGGATTGTCCGCCGCATCGGCCAGAATCACGATCGGTGCCTGCAAGCCTTTGGAGCCGTGGACGGTCATCACCCGCACTTCATCGCGGCCTTTGCCAGCCTCTCGTTTCAATTCGCCTTCGCCCACATCGAACCAGCGGATGAAAGTGTTCAGGCTGGGCACGTCGCTCGATGAAAAGGCGCTCGCGGCGTTGAGCAGTTCGTTGATCGGATCGTTCGCCTCGGTGCCCAGCCGCGCAACCAGCTTGCGGCGCCCCTTCCAAGGCCCAATCAGGATCCAGTGGAGCAGCGCCTGAGGCGGGTCAAAATCAGCAATCCGCAGCAGTTCGCCCAGCTGCGACCAGACTCGCTCAACAACTGGTTCCCCGCGCGAATTGCGCAAATGGTCATACAGCGCGACCCCTTTTTCGCGCCAGCCATGGTTCAACAAATCGTCCTGGCTCCAGCCGAGCAGCGGCGAAACCAGCAGGCAGGCGAGGTTGAGACTGTCATAGGGTTGCGCGGCAAAGCGCAGCGCCGCCATCAGATCGCGGACCCCGAGCGGCGCGCCGAGCCGCAGCCGGTCAACCCCGGCCACCGCCACTCCATGAACGTGAAGCCGCGCCACGATCAGCCCGGCCAGTTCCTTGCGCTTGCGGACCAGCACCATCACATCGCCGGGAGTGGCGCGGCGGAGTTTGACCCCGTCCTTTTCCTTTACCAGCGGGTAGCCGTCAGCCATCCAGGCTTTAACCTGCCGGGCGATCCTGTCAGCCAGTTGCCGGTCGCTGCGGGATAGCCAGCCTTCCTCGCCTTCGTCTGCCGTCTCGCCCGGTTCGGCATCCTCTTCGTCCGCCCCCAGCACCCGCCACAGCACCACTTGCCCCGGACGGTCCTGTCCTTCGTGGCGCGGTGGTTCCTTGCTGAGGCCAAAGCCGGTAAAGCCAATATCGGCAATCGCCCGGTCAACGAATTCGAGGATCGCGTGGGCGGTGCGGAAGCTCTGGCCAAGATCCAGACCCTGAAGGGTGCGGGCATCGTGATTGGCGCGGAGCCGCGCAGCATTCTGGGCCAGCCCTTCCATCGCACCGCGCACCTTTTCGCGGGCATTGGCGAAGTTTTCCGGGCTGGTTCCCTGAAAGCGGAAGATCGCTTGCTTGTAGTCGCCGACCACGAACAGCGTCCGCAGCTTGTCGGCATGAGCGCCCTCACCGCTGAAGAAATCGCCGGTCAGCGCATTGATGATTTCCCACTGCGAAGCATTGGTATCCTGCGCCTCATCGACCAGAATGTGATCAAACCGTCGGTCGAGTTTATAGCGGATCCATTCGCTCAGTTCGTTACGGGTCAGCAGCGCGGCGGCTTGGCGGATCTGGTCATCGAAATCGATAAACCCGGCGCGCGCCTTGGCATCATCCCAAGCAAGGCTGAACTTGCGTCCGACTTCGAGTGCGGGGGTCAGGAAATCTGCCAGTGCGAGCAGGGCCTTGCGCTCCCGCACCGCTTGGCACGAGACCAGCACGGCCGCGGCGGCCTCACTCAGGCTTTCCTCGAACTTGCCGACGTTGTTGAAGTATTTAGGCAGATCATCTTTGTTGAACAGCGCAGCATAGAGTGCGTCGATCCCTGCGGCGCGGCCTTGCGGAGATTCTTCCATCCAGGCAGCGATCGGACCGCTAACTTTCGCGCCGGTCGTAGTTTTCCACTGCCGGTAAGCCGAGAGGCAGCATTCCAGCGCATCGATATTGAACACCCCGTCGCTGCACAGATCTTCCAATTCCTGCGGATTGGCATCGCTGGGCAGCCCGATCAACCGTAGCACCCCGGCGCGCATCGGCGGCTGCCAGCCGCTCGGCCCTTCCCACGCTTCGCGCGCTTTGGCGCAGCGCAGCAGCCAGCCCGGAACCGCTTCTGGCCCCATCCGGATCGAGAGCTTTTCGAGCGCCGAGAGCGTCGCCGCGTCGTTGCTGCGCTCGGCCTCCATCAACATATTGGCCAGCACTTCGCGCAGCAACAGATCGCGGTCGCGGTCCTCCATCGCTTTGACGCCCGGCAGAAGCCCGGCCTCGCTGGGGAAGGCCGCTAGCAGCCACTGGGCAAAGGCGTGGATCGTATCAATCCGCAGGCCGCCGCCGGGGCAATCGAGCACTTGTGCAAACAGGCGGCGCGCGCGATCGCGAGCAGCTGGGCCAGAGGAAGCCCCGATCGCTTCGAGATCCTTGAAAAGATCATCCTCCGAAGCCCGAACCCAGCGTGCCAGATCTTTATTGATCCGGCTGGCCATTTCGGTCGCCCCGGCCTTAGTGAACGTCAGGCACAGGATCTGTTCGGGCCGAACATCACCTTGCAGCAACAACCGCAACACCCGGGCTGACAGGACCTGAGTTTTGCCAGTCCCCGCCGAGGCGGACAGCCACACTACTTCAGCGGGATCGACAGCGGGCCGCTGGTTGCCCTGCAAAGGAAACAGTCTGCTCATGCCTCTGCCTCGCCGCGGGCTTGCCATTCGTCCAGTCGCATCAGCTGATCGAAATCGTTGTAGCCGACATAATCAGGATTCTGGCAGGCTTCGAACGGTTCATCGCCCTTGATCCACTTGCCGATTGCATCAAACAGTTTGGCTTCGGCCTGTTCGAGGAATTCGCCGCGCGGAATGCCGGTCCGCTTGCTCCCTTCCTTGACGGGTTCAGTGCAAAAGCCGAACTCGGTTTCGCTCTTGTCGGATTTGCTCAACGACCAGTATTCGAACCCGTCTGGCGTTCCGGTGACTGCCGGAAAGCCATTGGCTGCTGCAATCAGGCCGAGCGTGCCCAGCTGTAATGCGTACCCTTTTTCGACCTGCTTGGCCGAGGGCGGCGCGCCGGTTTTGTAGTCGACAATCACCAGATTCCCGTCGGACTTGGCGTCGATCCGGTCGGCGCGGCCAAAGACCTTTACGCCCGCCAGTGTCATCTTCCCGTCGATTTCGCTTTGCAGAACTGTTCGTCCTTCGGCCCTCGCATCTGCGATCTGCCCAACCACCCATTGCAGCCCCCGCTCCAAGCGCGGCCACCACAGACTGCGGACCATCGGGTGTGCCTGCATTTTCGCCAGTTCGTCGGCAGCTATGGCGTGGAGTTCGCCCGGCTTTTCGCCCGACTGGTGCCAGCTGCGCAGGACTTCATGCACCACCGTGCCCTTCCACGCCGCGCTGGGATCGGCATCGAGCGGATCGAGCCGTTTGAGCCGCAGGATCGACGCAGCATAAAACTGATAAGGATCGCCGCGCAGCCGGTCGATGGCAGTGACTGACAGTGCAACATTGCGCTGCGCTGCGCTGGGACGGGGTTTGGGCTGGGGATAGGGCGGCAGCTGCGGCAAATGGTCGATTGTCCGGGCCAAAGTGACCGCGTCACGCTCACGGTGGGCATCGGCCAGATCGCCCAGCATCGCCTCGACCCGCAGCACAAAGCGGCTGGGGATCACCGGCCCGGCTTCGTCGCGCTGGGCCCAGCTCAGCACGACCTCAGGCGCGCCGAGCGCCCCGGCCAGATCATGCGCGGCCAGGCCAATCCGAAATTCACCGGCCGGCACGCCCAAAGCGCGCAGCACGGCAGGGGGGAGCAACGGTTCCGGGCTGGGCGCGGCGGGCCAATTACCCTCAGTCAGGCCGGCACAGATCACCAAATCGGCCCGGCTCATCCGCGCTTCGAGCAGGCCGTAAATCGCCACGCGCGGGTGCCCGCCCCACGGCGGCCGCACGGCAACCCGGTCCATTGCATCGCGCAACACCCGCGGCAGATCAGCGGGAGACAGCCGGGTGCCGATTGCTCCGGCGGCTTCGCGCAGTTCGACCAGCCAGGCCGACAGCGCCCGGCCATCGGCTTCGGCCCACAGCCTCGGCCCGCACAGCGCTTCGCCAGCCGCCGCCAGCCGGTCCAGCGCATCGGCCAGAGCCGTGTCCTGCGGGAGGTCGATTAGCGGGGTCAATACTTGCTCCACCCGCTCCCACCAGGCCGCAATTCCATCGCCTTCACCGTGCGTATCCAGTTCGGCAATAGCGGCGCGGATCGGTTCAAAGCCGGGCATCGGGCGCGGGCCGCGCAAAGCCAAGTCGAGCGCACGGGCGTTGCTGAGCCAAGCCCGACGCCCCTCGCCCCCACCGACCAACGGGTGGATCAACAGGGCCAGCAGCGGCACCGGGGACGCTGCGCTGGCAGCCAGCTCGGCCAGCAGGAGCAGCACGCGTCCAGCGGCAGTTTGCGGCAAGGGTAAACCAGCCGAATCGTCGGCCTGCACGTTCCAGCGCTTTAGGTGCGCGATAACTCTGCCCGCCAATCCACGGCTCGGTGTAATCAGCGCAATCCGCTTTTCCGGCTGGTCGAGCGCTTGCCGAATCAACAGCGCAATCGCCTGCGCTTCCTCGCCCGGATGGGCGCTTTCCATCAGGCGCACACCTGACAGGCGGCGCTGTTCGGCTTTCAGATTGACCCAGCCCGCGCTGCCTTCAGGCGGCAGGAACAGATTGGAAATCGCCCGGCTCCGCTCTGGCGGTGCAGCGGCCAGACCCGCACGGTGCCACGGATCAACCTCATCGCGGGCTACGCCCATCCGGTTGAGCAGCAGCTTCAGATGGTACTGCGGATGGGCCAGCGCGTCTGCCGGGCTAAACGGAGGATCGGCGGGATCGAGCGGCGCACCAGCACTGCCCAGCGCATCCCAAACCGATTGGTCCAGCGACAGGTCAAGGTCCGGCAAAATCACCGCACCTTTCGGCAGTTCGGCGATAGTACGAAGTAGCCGCGCCAAGGCCGGCGAAGCGCTGGTGATCCCGGCGGCGACAATCGGATGCGGCGGCGGGCTGGCTTTCCAGCGCCGCGCGGCGTGTTCGAACAACAAGTTGCGCCGCACCGGGGCATCAACTTCGCCGCGCGCGGCCAGTTCTGCCTGCCACTGCGCCTGCACCCGCGCAAATGTCCGGGTAGAATCCGCCCAGTGCTTGGCCAGATCGCCAACGATCCCGGCAATGCCATCTTTGAGCAAATCGGCCAGTTCGATGTCTTCCACCGCCAGCCGGTCCATCGTCCGCCCGGTTTCAAACGCCAGCCGCAGCAGGCCGGGGGGCTTGATATTCTGATCCGCCAGTTCGGCTTTCAGCAATTCCGCCAACCGCAGCCAGCGGTGGACCGGATCAGCCGCAGGCGGAACATCGGCCCCGCCGCCCAGCGGATCGAGCAATGGGCCGAGCGTTTCATCCAGATCGAGATCGCCGACCATCGCCATCCGCGGCAGCAGCATCCCGCCCCCGGATAGTCGCACAAACGCCTCGGTCACGATCCGTTCGGCCCGGCGGTTGGGCAGCAGCAGCGTCAGCCGGGCGAGGCCCAGATCCTTGTCGGCGTATCGCGGGATCAGCCCGGCCACCAGCGCATCGGCAAAGCCGCGGTGCGCGGCAATTGAATAGACTTGCGGGCCGGTCCGGTCAGCCACTGGCCAGCGCCGCCTCGGTCAGACCGATCGCTGCGGGATAGCCGACATCGTACCACTGCCCGTCATGGACCAACCCAAAGCAGCGCCCCTGGGCAATCGCGCGGTCCCAGAAGATATTGGTCGAAAAAACCTCAGCCGGAGGGTCGCAAACGATCCGCTGCGCCAGCATCTGGATTCCGGTCCAAACAAATGGCCGGTGCCGCTTTGGCCCATCGCGCGACAGGCGGCCATCAGTGTCCATATCGAAATCGCCGTCGCCTTGCGTATTACCGGCTCGCGCAAACGGGACGACCAGCATCAGCACGTCCATCCGGTCCGCGTCCCATGCCTGCGCCATATCGACCAGCGCATTGCCGCCCTCATCGACCCACCAGTTGTCAGCATTGACGCAATAGAACGGATCAGCGGCAATCTGCGGCAACGCCTTGATCAATCCGCCGCCGGTATCAAGCAGCAGGTCGCGCTCGTCTGAAAGCGTCACCACAAAATCCGCTGCACGGGCGGCCAGATGCGCTTCGATCTGATCAGCGAGGTAGTGGACGTTTACGACAATCCGGCCAACGCCCGCACTGCGCAACTGATCGAGCACGTGATCGAGCAGCGTCATTCCCGCCACCGTCACCAGCGGCTTGGGCCGATCAGCCGTCAACGGCATCATTCGTGTGCCTTTGCCCGCTGCCATCACCATTGCCGTGAGCGGTGCGGCGGTCATACCGCGAACCTGCCCCCGCCCGTTGCGCGCAATTCAGCCGGCACATTGGCATCGAACCAGGTCGCGACCGGGGCCAGCGCCGGATGCGACAAATCACGCTCCAGATGCGCCCAGACCCGTGGGATATAATCGAGGTAGCGCGGCTTGCCATCGCGCTTCCACAACCGCACGAAAATGCCAATGATCTTGGCGTTGCGCTGCGCTCCCAGCCGGGCATAGTCAGCTAGAAAATCGTCGCCCGATCCAGTCTTGCTAACATAATAGTCGAACATTTCGGTTTCGAGCTGACCCGAAACATCGCGGCGGGCATCCTGCAACAGTGAGACCAGATCATAGGCCGCGTGCCCGACCAGCGCGTCCTGAAAATCAAGCAAACCCTGATTGTGAAGTCCGCCCAGCAACATAATGTTTTCGGCGTGATAATCGCGCAGCACGGTGACACCCGGGCGTTGCCGGGGAAGCAGTTCGCCCAAGGCCTTTTCCCATGCCGCAGTGTAACCCGGCCCATCAATGTACAGGTTTTGCGCCGGGCAATACCAATCGGTGAACAGGCTGACTTCGCGCTTATATTCGCTCATCGAATAGTCGAGGAATGGCCCGGGCGGCAGGCGGTGCAGATTGATCAGCGCGTCAATTGCCGATCGGTAAATTTCACTCTCGTCTGCCGGCCAATTATCAAGGTATTCGCGCATCCGCACTTCGCCGAAATCTTCGAGCAGCACCAGGCCCCGAGCGGCATCTTCCGCCAGCACATAGGGTGCGCGCATTCCATTGGCATCGAGCCACTTGGCCGCGCGCAGGAACGGTGCCGGGTCTTCATTGGGCGGCGGCGCATCCATCAACATCGCGGTTTTATCGCCCCGCTGGATCCGGAAATAGCGGCGGAACGAAGCATCGGCCACCAACGGCTCAATTACCGCATCGCGCCAACCAGCGGCGGCAAGAAAGGCTTCGACGCCGTCAGGCAGATTTTCATTCATCGCAGACGCTCTAGCCAATCAGCCCCCGGTTCGACAATCGCAATCCGTCCCGTTTCCGCAGTTTCGAGAGTAATCGAAAGGCAGCCCGGTTCAGCCGTAAAACCTCCAGCCATTTCTGGCCACTCAGCGATCAGAACAGCGCCCTGCCGGTAATCGTCGAGGCCGATCTCCTCGGTTTCACGCGGGTGTTTCAAGCGGTAGAAATCGGCGTGGACCAGCGGCAGGCGCAGCCCGGGCGGATCATAGGTCTCGATGATCGTGAAGGTTGGCGACGGGACCTCGCTTTGATAGCCCAGCGCCGCAATGATTGCGCGGGCCAGCGTCGTCTTGCCGGTGCCCAGCGTACCCGACAGTGCGACCACATCGCCGGGCCGCAAGACTTCGGCAATCCGCGCGCCAAACCGCTCCATCGCCGGAAGATCGGGTAGCTCGACCGTCACGGCAGTTCAACGATCGCCGCAGTTCCCTGACCCGGCTCTGACAGCAGTTCCAGACTGCCGCCGTGCGCCTCGATCAGTTGACGGGCGAGCGGCAGGCCGAGGCCTTGGCGGCGTTCAACCCCCTTGCCATCAGCGCTGACTTTGATCCCTTCGAGCGCCCGGGCCAGCGTAGCGGGGTCCATCCCGGCACCATTGTCGGAAATCACAATCCGTGCTTTGCCTTTGTATCCGGCCAGTTCGACCAGCAACCGCCCCCCCGGTGGGGTCGCGATCACGGCGTTGTCGAGCAAATGCCCAATCGCCCGGCCAAGCCTCCGCTTGTCCCCTTCGATCCGCCCAGCGCCTTTGTCGCCGCGCAGATCAAGCACCAGCCCGGCGGCCTTGATCCGCTCGGCCCGGTCCTCAACCAGTTGAGTTACGAATGGCAGCAGATCGATCTCCTCGCGCGCCAGCGGCAGCATCCCGGCTTCGCTTTGCGAGAGGTCGAGCACGGATTCGATTTGTTCCCCCAGCCGTTCAACCGATTGAAGAATCGCGCCAACATATTCCTTGCCGCTGTCAGACAGATCGCCGCCCAGCCCAGCCTCGAGCAGTTCGGCAAAGCCGCCAATGGAGGTCAGCGGCGTACGGAATTCGTAGCTCATGTTGGCCAGGAACCGCGTCTTCATCGAATCCGCTTCCTCGAGCGCGGCGGCGCGCTGTTTCAGCGCCTCTTCAGCTTTTTGCGAATCGGTAATGTCGAGCACGGTCAGCAGGCCATTGCCATCGGGCAGCGGCACCCCGGCAAATTCCAACGTCCGCCCATCGGCCAGTACGGCCCGACCGCCGGTCTGCTTGCGGTCGAGCGTTGCCGCGCGGACGACATCGCCGACCGCCTTGGCCTTGCCCGGCTTGGCCAGCGCGCGGGCGATTTCGACCAGCAAACTTTCAATCCGTGGGTGGGTATCAAGGAACGAATCCTCCAACCCCCAATCGGCTGCAAACCGCCGGTTCCACAGCTGCAACCGGCCATCAGGTGCAAACACCGCGAGCGATTCAAACAGGCTATCGAACGTCGCGGTGCGGGTCCGCAGCAAGGTATCGCGCGCGGCTGACAACTGGAGCTGCTCGGTCCGGTCCTCGGCGATCAGCATCAGCCCGCCATCGGGCAGCGGCTGGGCGACGATCCGCACGTGGGTGCCATCGCCCAGTACCCAGGCCTCTTCCTGTGCTGCGCTGGCGGTAAACCAGCCGGCCCGTTCGCGCCGCCAAGCCGGGAAATCGCGCGCTTCTGGAATACGCCCGGCGTCGCGGGCCAGATCGAGCCAGCGTTCAAACATCGGCGGATCAAGCATGACTGTGCTTTTGAGCGCAAAAATCCGCTGAAACGGCGGGTTGGCAAAAATCAACTGCCGCTTGGCATCAAACTGCGCGACCCCGGCCGAAAACTGATCGAGCATCGCCCGCTGGGCATCGCGGAACGCTTTAAGCGTCCGCGACAGCTCCTCCATTTCCTCAACATCGACCGCATAGCCAGCGACGCCTTCGGTCCCCAGCGGCAAGTCAGACACGCGAAAGGCGCGGCGCTGCCCGGCGATGGTTACTGAGACCATTCGTTCGATCGGCAACTGCTTGCCCGCGGCCTGCAGCGCGATCTGCTTTGCGGTCAGCCCGTCGACGCTTTCGACCAGTTCGATCCCGTCCTCAGCCACTTGCCGCGCCTCGGTTCCGGCAACCGCCGCGACATAGGCCTGATTGACCAGCCGCAGATCGCCGTCGGGCCCGCGAAACCACATCGGCATTGGCGCGGCTTCGATCAAGCCCACCAATGCGGCAAAATCACCCCGCGCCCGCGCCGCATCATCGCGCAGTTGGACCAGCTCGCTCTCGCTATCGGAAAAGTCGAACACCCAGACCAGCGCCGCACCGCCAGGTGAAACCTGCGGATCGGCAAGGTGTCCGCGCAATGCCAGGCTGCGTTTCGAACCGCGCGGCGTGGCGACCATCCGGAATGGCGCGGCGGTGCGTTGGCAGCGCCGCACAGCCTCGGTCAGTTCAGCCAATTTTTCGGTGGTAAGCCCGCCTCCACCGCCATCGATCCGTCCGCCATCCAGCTCGGTCAGGAACTGCGGAACGGCATCAAGCCCCAGCCAGCCCGCTAGCCGCTGCGGCGCTTCAATCTTGCCATCGGCACGGACCAGCAGCGGCAGCGCCGGGCTCTCATCGACCATCCGACCGAGCCGCTTGGCATGGCGCAGCCCGCCCTCGGCCTTGCGCTCGCGCGCGCGCGCCGAACCCAGCGCCCAAAGGGCAGCCATGGTCCACCCGGCCAACATCAGGCCAAGCAGCACCAGCGCGGTGGGAGTGAGCGTCATGGCCGACAGCTATGCTGGCGGCGGGGCAATGGCAAGCGGCAGGCCATGATCCTCCCCATTTGCTCGATTAGAAATGGGGAGGATCTGTTTGCATCAATAGCGGTAATGATCCGGCTTGAACGGGCCTGTGGCAGGCACGCCGATATAGTCAGCCTGCTGTTTGCTCAGCGTGGTCAGCTTGACCCCGAGCTTTTCCAGATGCAGCGCCGCGACCTTTTCGTCGAGGTGCTTGGGCAGGACATAAACCTCGTTCTTGTACTGCGCCGGGTTGGTGAACAGCTCGATCTGGGCCAGCGTCTGGTTGGTAAAGCTGGCGCTCATCACAAAGCTGGGATGGCCGGTGCCGCAGCCCAGATTAACGAGGCGGCCTTTGGCCAGCACGATGATCTGCTTCCCATCGGGAAACTCGACCAGATCGGTGCCCGGCTTGACCTCGGTCCACTTATAGTTGTCGAGCGCAGCGATCTGAATTTCGCTGTCAAAATGCCCGATGTTGCAAACGATGCTCATCGGCTTCATCGCTTTCATGTGCTCGGCAGTGATCACATCGGCGTTGCCGGTGGCGGTGCAGAAGATATCGCAGCGCTGGACCGCGTCTTCCATCGTGACCACTTCAAAGCCCTCCATCGCGGCTTGCAGCGCGCAAATCGGATCGATTTCAGTGACCATCACGCGCGCGCCGCCATTGCGGAGCGACTGGGCGGAACCCTTGCCGACATCGCCAAAGCCGGCAACGCAGGCGACCTTGCCGGCCAGCATCACGTCGGTCGCGCGGCGGATGGCGTCGACCAGCGATTCCTTGCAGCCATACAGATTGTCGAACTTCGATTTGGTCACGCTGTCATTGACGTTGATCGCCGGGAACGGCAGCTTGCCGTCCTTGGCGATCTGGTAGAGCCGGTGGACTCCGGTGGTGGTCTCTTCCGAAACGCCCTTGATGTGAGCCACCGACATGGTCAGGTAGCCGGGTTTTTTCTTGAGGAACGCATTCAACGCGCGGACGAATTCGATTTCTTCGGCGTTGCTGGGTTCAAACAGGTCTTCGCCCGCCTCAACCCGCGCGCCCCACAGCGCAAACATGGTGGCATCGCCGCCATCGTCGAGGATCATGTTGGCAGTGCGGCCCGTGCCGTCATCCCAATCAAAGATACTGCCGACATAGTCCCAATAGTCGGTCAGGGTTTCGCCTTTAACCGCGAACACCGGAATTCCCGCAGCGGCAATCGCGGCGGCGGCGTGATCCTGAGTTGAATAGATATTGCAGGTGGCCCAGCGGACTTCCGCGCCCAGCGCAGTCAACGTTTCGATCAACACGGCGGTCTGGATCGTCATGTGCAGGCTGCCGGTGATCCGCGCGCCCTTGAGCGGCTGCGCGGCGCCAAATTCCTGCCGCAGCGCCATCAGGCCGGGCATTTCAGTTTCCGCAATCCGGATTTCGGCGCGGCCAAAATCGGCCAGAGCGATATCGGCAATTACATAATCGAGCGCATGGGCCACTGGGGCTACTCCTGTCTTGAACCAAACCGGCGCCAGATATGCCAAAGGGCAGCGCCAAACTGACGCCGCCCTTAGCGACTTGCCAAACGAGAGGCAAATATAACGATTGCTTTATATCTTTTCCCAGATGAAGCGAGTGCGCTGTGCTCCCTTTGATCGGCTCACTCGTGGCGCGCTCGCCTCACCCGGTTCCGGAGCTATCTTGCCCCCAAGACCCTCCGGACCCCGCCAACAGCGGGGGTGGAAATTTGCAGATCAGTGCAGCCATGCCAGCTGCCGCGGCGCACCCAGCAGATCATCAGCGGCATCAACCAGCGGCTGCGTTCCGCGCACCGTGGCGAGCGTGCCGGCGACTTGTTTCAACTGACCGCAGCTTAGCCAGGGGTGGCCTTGGCCATAGGCGTTGGCCATCTGGACGCTCAGCCGATCGAGCGCACGGTTGGCCCCAGCCGCGCCATAGCGCTTGGCATAGTCGGCCTTCAACGCATCGCTGGCAGCGTTGAGCGTGCCAAGATGCGCCGTGGTAAAGCGGCCATATTCAGAATTGAAATTGTCTGCCGTGGTTCGGCAGCGCAGCCCGGTGACCATCAGCATAATATCGAGCCGGCGCAATTTTTCGGCCTGGCCCATTCCACTTTCGGCGCTCGCTGGAACGGTGAACAGCATCGACACGGCGGCAAGGCTAGCCGCAACCCCTTTTATCATTCTCATGTGCAGACTCCCGGCGGGCTGGTCCCCGCAAACAGGACAATGACGCAGCGGGTTTACTCATTCTTAAAGCGGCGCAGTAAAGCGAAATTAAGCACGACCCCGCCGGTTGCCCTGTGCGGCGGGCTCCCTATATCCAGTCTGGAATTTCAAACACCCAACTCAGGAGAAGCACGATGACAATCGCAGTTGGCGACAAGCTGCCCGATGTGAAACTGGTCAAGGTCACCGCAGCGGGACCCGAAGCTGTGCAAACAGCTGACTATTTCGCGGGCAAGCGCGTGGCGCTGTTTTCGGTCCCGGGCGCTTTCACCCCAACCTGCTCAGCCAAGCACCTGCCCGGCTTTGTCGACAAGGCGGCTGATCTGAAAGCCAAAGGGATCGACGAGATCGCCTGCACCGCGGTCAACGATCCGTTCGTGCTGGGCGCCTGGAACAAAAGCGGCGGCAGCGACGACGTGACCATGCTGGCCGACGGCAACGGTGATTTCGCCACAGCACTGGGCCTGACCATGGACGGCAGCGCGTTTGGTCTGGGTAAGCGCGGCCAGCGTTTTTCGATGGTGGTGAATGACGGCACGGTCGAACAGCTCAACGTCGAAGGTCCGGGTGAATTCAAAGTCAGCTCGGCCGAACATATGCTCGAGCAACTCTAAATCATGCTTTGGGGGCAGCTGGCGATCAAGGCGTTGCTATCAGGCGCGCTGATCGCGGCTGCCTCTGAACTTGCCCGGCGCAGTCCCGGCTGGGGCGGGCTGATTGCCAGCCTGCCGCTGGTTTCCACGCTGGCGATGGTATGGCTTTGGCGCGACACCGGCGATGCTGCGCGGGTCGCTGATTTCGCCGTGTCCTGCACACTTTATGTGATGGCCTCGCTCCCGGCATTTTTCCTGCTTGCCGTGTTGCTGCGAAAAGGGCTGGCGTTTCCGCTGGCGATGGCGGCTTTTGGGTTGTGTGGCTGGCTCGGTTACCGGCTGCTCCAGCTGGGCGGCGCGCGGATGGGCTGGCCGGTCTGAACCCGCTGGTCAGGTGACCGGCAGGGCGTAAGTTATGGTACCCTGCGCCAGCACCACCGCTTCACTATCCTGCCATAACCGCACATCAACCGTGGCCAGCCGCTTGCCCAGCTTGAGCAGCACAGCGTCGGCATTTACCGGCTCGGCCTTCACCGCACGCAAAAAACTGAAATTGAAATTGCTGGTCACCGCCATTGCCACCGGGCCGATATGGGCGAGGATCACCGCATAGGCGGCGCGGTCGGCCAGGGCCATCTGGGTCGGCCCGGAAACAATTCCACCCGGCCGCAGGGCCAGCGCGGCCTGCGGCAAAACCAGCCGGACTCGGCTCGGCGCGAGTGCGGCAATCAGCGCGTGATGATCTTCAGCAACATCGGGAAACGCGCTGCGAAAGAACGCTTCCAATTCCGCTACGCTCATCACCGGCTGCAGCATCACCTCAATACCCCATCAGGCTCAGCACTTCTTTGCGGCTGCGGTGGTCATCGAGGAAGCAGCCCATCAGGCGGCTGGTGACCATCCCGACCCCGGGGGTTTTGACCCCGCGACCGGTCATGCAGCCGTGCTGCGCTTCGATCACCACCGCCACGCCGTGCGGCTTCAGATTGTCCCAGATGCATTGCGCCACTTCGGCGGTCAGCCGCTCCTGGATTTGCAGGCGCTGGGCAAAGCCGTGGAGCACCCGCGCCAGCTTGGAAATGCCAACCACACTCTGGCTGGGCATATAGGCGATTGCGGCTTTGCCGGTGATCGGGGCCATGTGGTGTTCGCAGTGCGACTGGAACGGGATATCTTTCAGCAGCACCAGTTCGTTATAGCCGCCCACTTCGGCAAACTGCCGGTCGAGATGCGCTGCGGGATCTTCGTGATAGCCCTGGCAGTATTCCTTCCAGGCCCGCGCAACCCGCGATGGCGTGTCAAGCAGCCCTTCGCGTTCCGGATCATCGCCCGACCAGCGGATCAACGTCCGGATTGCATCCTGAACTTCGTCTGGCACCTGCGCTTTGGCTTTGGGCTGATCTTCGTGTCCGTCGCAGCTCATGTCGGTACTCTCCGCTTAGCTCGGTCGCCGCAGCAAGCCACCCCGGCGAAATAGGCCGCGCTTGTTGCTAAACGGTTCGAACAAGTCCTCGGGCCGCTCGGGATCGAGCAGCGCGCTATCAGCCACCGCCTTCTCTGCATCGGTCAGCGGACGCAAGACAAAAGGATCAAGCCGCTTCCTGTCTTTTGGGGCAGCTTCGATCAGTTCAATCATAGATCCGTGGCGCGCCAGCGCGGTGGCGACTTTGGCCGGATCTGAACCCAGATGTTCGGCCAGCAGGGTCATCCGCAACCGCGCAATCGGTGCGCGGGCGTGATCGTTACCCGGCCGGGCCGCATCGATGAACAGATCGCATTCACTGTCGAGCCCCATCGAGCGGTTGTTCAGATTGGCCGAACCAATCCGCACGATTTCATCATCGACGATCATTGTTTTGGAATGGACATAGATCGGCGTGCCCGCGGCGTTCTTGGGAATGAAAATGCGAAAGCGCTTGCGGTGATCGCGCTCGGCGATTGCATGGGCCAACCGGACCCTTGCGCCGTCCATCGCGGTTTGCTCCAGCCAGCCCTCGGCGCTGGCCGGATTAATCAGGACGATTTCGGGCGGGTCAGGCTCTGCCACCCGTTCGGCAATCGCTTCGGCCACGGTGCGTGAGGCAAAGTACTGGCTTTCGGCATAGATGAAGCGTTTGGCACGGCGGATATGCGCGATGAACAGCGCCTCAACCTCGTGCACTTCGGAAAGCCCGCTCCAAGCCGATCGGGTCCGCGCGATCCCTATTTCAACATCGCGAAATTCGGCCCGCAGCATGGCGGGCCAGGCACTATCGGCCTGCGGGGCGCACGGCAGCAGCGGCGGCGCCCCGGCCTGAACCCAGCGCTGCCGGCCCAGTTCGGCCAGCGCGGCGGCTGCCTCACCCTCAACCAGCAACGACAAATCGTGCCACGGGCCATACAGCCGCCTGCCATAGGGACGGCGGCGGCGCGGGTCTTTATCGAGGTGTTCGGGGGTATCCCAGCGGTCGCTGGTCATGTCGATCCCGCCGCAGACGGCAAATTTGTCATCGATCACCACGATTTTTTGATGATGACTGCACCCAAGCGGATGGGCCGAATCAAATTTGAAAGCGATCCCTGCGCTCAGCCACCAGCGAGCCAGATCGAGGATCATTGATCCTCGGAAGACAAATTTCAGCGCGCCAAAGTTCCATTTCAGCACCCGCACTTGCAGGTCCTTGTTGCGCCGCACCAGCCAGAGCACGAACGGACCCAATCGCGCGGGCTGCACATCGCGATCGGGCAAGTTGTAGATTTTACGCCCCGGTCCCAGCCGCATTCGGGTGTCAAAATCCCAGCCGATCATGTGAATCCGCTGCTTCGCCTCCAGCATCGCTTGTTGCATCAGCGAATAGTAGGCGGCGGCATCGATTACCACATGGGCGCGGCTGGCCCGGACATAGCGCCACACCGACGGCGAATGGACGATATCTGGCGCGGGATCGGTCATTGTCACCACCCCTAGCCGCTACCGCGCGCCGCGTCACGCCTTCCCCGCGCGGCCAAGCTGTGACATGGCTGGAACCATGGCACGTCCGCATCCCGACCGGCTGAAGCCGCTGCGCCAACTGGCCCGGCGAGTTCCGGGCGCGATGGCGCTGGGGCGGCGGCTGCGGCAGTTGGCCAATCCGCAATTACGAGAGATCGCCCGGCTGCAAGTGGACGAGGCGGGCAGCGTGTTGCAGCCATTCCCTGACACTTGGGAGGAACGCTATCCCGAACTGTTCGATGCACTGGCTGACCGGCTCGCTGCGTTGCCTGCCCCGCGGATCCTGTCGTTCGGATGTTCGAGCGGCGCCGAAGTCCGCGCGCTGCAGCGGCGCCTGCCGCACGCGCGGATCGTGGGCCTTGATCTCAACCGCCTTGCACTGGCGCAGGCTCAGGCGGCCGATCCCGCCGGCGATTACCGGCTGGCCGCAGCGCCGCAATCAGGCGAGCGGTTCGACGCAATCCTGGCCATGGCCGTGTTGCGGCACGGCCAGTTGGAAGCAGACCGGCCAGACCAGTGTTCGCACGTGATGAGGTTTGCCCGGTTCGCCGCAACGCTGGCGATGCTCGATGCCGCGCTTGCACCGCGCGGGTGGCTGGCAATCGGTCACGCGCACTTTCGGTTTGGCGATTGGCCTGAGGCGGAACGCTATGGGGCTGATGACGCCGCGTTCCCCGGCCTGAGCGAACCCGAATTGCTTTATGGCGCCGACGATTGCCGGATCGATCAGCCTGGGCGGACCGCAGTGCTGCACCGAAAGCTGCGCTAAATCGGCCCCAAAACACCAAAGGGCCCTCCGACTGGAAGACCCTTTGGTGATTTTGGGGAGTTATGGTGCGCCCGGAACGATTCGAACGTCCGACCCTCAGATTCGTAGTCTGATGCTCTATCCAGCTGAGCTACGGGCGCATTTGAGAGGCGCTCTTAGGCACCTCGTTATGCCTTGGCAACCCGCTTTTTCGCGCTTTCAATGCTTTCCGCCACTGCCTTGGCGAGCGGCACGTCGAGCGGCGGCATCGCCAGATCGCCCAGCGCCGATGCTGCGAACCAGCCGATTTCTTCGCCGTCCAGGCACACCGGATCGCCCGACCACGTGTTGCAGGTGTAAAGCAGGATGACATGGGGCTGATCCGGGCTGGCCGCGAATGTCAGCGGTTCCAGCGCGGCGGGATCAAGCAACAGACCAAGCTCCTCGCAAATCTCGCGGCAGAGCGATTCGGTCAGTGTTTCCCCCGCTTCAACCTTGCCACCGGGGAATTCCCAGAGCCCGCCATGCTGGGCCAGCAACCGGCGGCGCTGCATCAAAACCTGCCCCGCCCCGTCAATCAGCGCCAAAGCAACCACAGGAATGACTGTCGGAATTTTTTTCACGTTAGGCTCCGGCTTAAACGAATTCTTAGGGACGAACTCTCTAACTGGCCTGAACCTGCCCAATCTGGGGATGCGGACCAATGAAGATTTTCATCAAGCGGCTGCTCAGTGATCAAACTGGTGCGACTGCTATCGAATATGGACTGATCCTCGCTCTGATCGTGTTGGCAATGCTGACTGCGCTGCAGAACTTCGCCGATGGCAGCGTGACCATGTGGGATACCGTTGCCACCAAAGTCGCCAACGCGACACCAGGTTAAACATTTCGCAAGAATTTCCCCTTAGTCCGGCAATTGCTCAATCCGGGTGACAGGGAAAGAGCCGGGTAAATCGACTACAAACAGGAGACTAATCATGAAGTTTTTCAAAAGCCTTTTCCGTGACGAAGCTGGTGCGACTGCCATTGAATATGGCCTGATCGCTGCTCTGATCGCCGTTGCTGCCATCACTGCAATGCAGGGTCTGGGCAACGAACTGCAGACCACCTTCAACACGACTTCGTCGGCCATGGAAGGCGCTAACGCGTAATTCCAAGCTAACGAATACCAAAATGAAAGGGCGGCAGGGGAACCTGCCGCCCTTTTGCTATTGAAACGGCGGAAAAGCGATCAATAGGTCACCAGCTTGACCCGCTGACCCACTGCAATCTTCGCGTCCGCCCGCAGCCCGTTCAGGACCAGAAACCGGTCGAGCGGAGCATCGGTGAAGGCCATCCGGTTGGCCAGGGTCTGCACAGTGTCGCCTTTCTTGGCAGTCACCACCAGCAACCGGCGGGCTTTGACCGCACCGGCCTCTGCTGCGCTGATCCGGCGCATCGATGCAAACATCGGCTCGAACACATTGGCCCCGCTAGCCTGCGTCATCGTCATGAAATGGAACGCGTGGGTGGCATCGAACTGATAGGCAAAGACCGTCACATCGATTGCTGCGTTATTCCCCTGCGCGACGCGCGCGATCGAATAGGCGGCAGGCAATCCATTGACCGTGGTGCGCGAAATGGTGCCCGGTGCGATGGTGATCTTGTTTTGGGTCCCCAGCGCTGTGAACACCGCGCGGACATACGCATCAAGATCCCCGCTGTATGGCGCGCCGGCCAGCTGGCCCTTGCCGGCTTGCCCGCTGATCGCAACGGCTCTGGTGCCGTTCAGCAGGTAAAAGCCCGCGGGCGCTTCGAAAGCAAATTTCTCAACCGGGTGGATGAATTTACGGCCATCGACGATCCCCTGCTTGGGATCATCGCCGTACATTATACCATTGATCTTGCTTAGAAATGTATCGCGATTGGTCAAGCCCTTGGCAGTCGAACCGGCCAAAGCCAAAGTGGTGGACACCCGCGAGGCCGGATCGGGATGGGTTGAGGCCCATTCCGGCACCCGGTCGCTACTGGCACCCAGCAGCCGAGCCGAAAGCGCGTTCTGATTTGCCAGACTTTGCAGCACTGTCGACATCGCGCGCGGATCGTATCCGGCGCGGCGCAGGTACTCGACCCCCAACTTGTCTGCTTCATTCTCCTGCCCGCGCGAGTATTTCAGCGTGAAGAATTGCGCGGCCTGGAGCGAGCCCTTCTGCAGGAACTGGCCAATCTGGCTGTTACCCAGCAGCGCGCCCGACAGCACCGCACCCAGCACGCCCAGCACCTGATTGCGGGTCGAGGCGCTTTGCCGCTTGGCCGAATGGCGGGCGGCGCCGTGGCCGTTTTCGTGGCCCAGAACTCCGGCCAATTCGGCTTCATTGTTCATCAGCGTGACCAGCTGGCGGGTGGTGTAAATATAGCCGCCGGTGGTCGCAAAGGCGTTATCGACCGAGGAATTGAGCAGCGTGACCGTAAAATCATTGCTGTTGTTCGACATCCCCGATTGCAGCGCGATCTTTTTGCCAATGCCCTCAACATACAGCGCCTGCGGACCGGTCATCGCTCCGCCGAATTCGGCGACCAGCTGGGGATGATATTGGGTGCCTTGCTGCTTTTCCTTGGCGGTGATCGCCATGACCGTGCCGGTGGAGGACTGCGCGGTAACGCTGCCCTGCGGCGCGGCGACAAGCGCCAGCGCGGTGCTGACGGCCAAAAAGGTACGAATTGCATTACGGTGAAACATCACGGGCTCCCTGCGATGGAGTGAACCTGTGCAGGGCTAAGGCTTTAATCCGTACTTGAAAAGCCCTGTTGCGCTGGATCGTGCAGCAATCAGCTTTCGCCGATCCGCAGGAACCGTTCTTCGCGCAAGGTCCGCAGCTGTTCGGGCGGAAGCTTACCCAGCGCATCGAGCTCTTCACCGATGGCCATGGCCAATGCCTGCGTCGCCAGCGCCGGATTGCGGTGCGCCCCGCCAACCGGTTCTTTGACGATCCGGTCAATCACGCCGAGCCCGAGCAGGTCCTGCGCGGTCACTTTCATCGCCTCAGCCGCCTCGGCAGCCTTTTCGTTTGTCCGCCACAGGATCGAGGCGCAACCTTCGGGGCTGATCACCGAATAGACCGCGTGCTCCAGCATCAGCACGCGCTCGGCGCTGGCCAGCGCAACCGCGCCGCCCGAGCCGCCCTCACCCACGATCACCGCGACCATAGGTACTGGCAGCGCCAGGCAAGCCTCGGTCGAACGAGCGATTGCCTCAGCTTGGCCGCGCTCTTCCGCTTCGATCCCCGGAAACGCGCCCGATGTATCGACCAGCGTCACCACCGGCAGGCCAAACCGCCCGGCCAGTTCCATCAGCCGGATCGCCTTGCGGTAACCTTCGGGTTTACCCATCCCGAAATTATGTTTGATCCGGCTTTGCGTGTCGTTGCCCTTTTCATGGCCGATCAGCATTACCCGGCGATCTCCCAACATCGCAAAGCCGCCAATGATCGCCTGATCGTCGCCGTAATAGCGGTCCCCGCCCAGCGGCATGAAATCAGTGAACATCTGCGCGACGAAATCGCAAAAGTGCGGGCGCATCGGATGGCGCGCCACTTGGGTTTTTTGCCAAGGGGTCAGCGCCTTGTAGGTGCTGGCGAGCAGGTCTGCGCTTTTCAATTCGAGCCGCCGGATTTCGCCGCTGATATCAACATCGCCCTGTTCGGCAGTCTTGCGCAGCTCGGCAATCCGGGCTTCGAGCGCCGCAATCGGCTTTTCGAATTCGAGGTATGAAATCATGCTCTCGCGCTAGCCCGCTGGCGTTCGCACTGCAAGGGGGTGGCGTGCATTGACCAATGCCACCAGCCGGGCGGCATCGACGTGGGTATAGATCTGCGTGGTGGTAATATCGGCGTGTCCGAGCAACATCTGGAGCACCCGCAGATCCGCCCCGCCTTCCAGCAGGTGCGTCGCAAAGGCATGACGCAGCACGTGCGGGCTGACTTTTTCAGGATCAATCCCGCTCCGCGCAGCCAATGCCCGCAGCAGCTGAAACAGGCGGACCCGGGTCAGATAGCCCTGCCGAGAGCTGGACGGAAACAGCGCCTTGCTGCCGTCCGGGCGCAAGATCAGCCAGCGCGATAAGGCCGCGCGCGCGCGGGTGCTGACCGGGACCATCCGTTGCTGCCCGCCCTTGCCCGTGACCGTCAGAAACGGCGCATCACGCGGCACGGCATTCAGCGGCAAAGACACCAGTTCGGTTGCGCGCAAGCCCGAGCCATAAAGCAGTTCGAGCAGCGCCAGCATCCGCACCGCATCGGCTTTGTCGCCGGCCGCTTCTTGTTCTGCATGGGCAAACAGCGCTTCGACTTCGGCGTGGCTGAGCAGGCGCGGGAGTGGCCTGCGCGCGCGGGGGCGCGGCAAAGCGGGTGAAGGATCATCCCCGCGCAGCCCTTCGTCGATCAAAAACCCGAAAAACTGCCGCAACGCTGAACATTTTCGCGCCAGACTAGACGGCGCCAGCGACGCCCACGCCGCCCCAAGCGAGGCAACGGCGGCATTATCGGCTGATACCAGATTGCCGATTGCTGTTTCGGCGCCTGCCAGATCCCGGCGATAGGCAGCCAGTGTATTGGCTGCTGCGCCGCGTTCGGCTGCCAGCATGGCCAGAAAAGACTCTATGGCCGCTGAAATTGCCTAACTCCGCGCGACCGCTTCGGCCGCGATCATCCGCGCCTCGGCGGACAAGCCAACCCGGTTCAGCGCCGAAACGATATGGTGCAGATGCAGCGGGGTCATCCGGGCCCAGCTATCACCCTGCATTCCAATCCCGGCCAGCAGCACAACCAACTCGCGGTTGTTGACGTCTGCGGCCTGCTGGATCAGCCGAGTCCAATTGGTCTGGCGGCCCAGATTGATGTCCAGCTTGTCGGCAAAGTCCTTGGCGGCGCCATCATCGATCCGGCCTAGCCCGGCCAGCCCAGCCAGCAGGAACTGGCTTTTGCGGTATTCGTCGCTGGAATCATTGCTGTAAAAGCTGCTCAGCGCGCCGCTTTCAACCGGCTGCGGGCGCTGCGGCGCGGCCAGCGTCAGCAGTCCCCAGGTGACGCTGCCAACGTCGGCCTGCGCCGCCCATTTCAGCGCATTCTGATCGAGCCCGGCGGCCAGCATTGAGGTGACCAGATCGGTCAGATCACCCGAAAAATCGGCCGAAACCGGCATCCGCGCGGCGGCATAAGCGGTCAGCACCTGCCGCGAATAGCGCGCTTCGGCATCGGCTCCGCCGTCCCACAGGCTGCGCATTGCGGCCATCCGTTCGGCCGGGCTCGCCCCGACATAGGCCTTGCGCAGTGTTTCAGCCGAGCTGGCCCAATCACCCTTGATGTCTTCCTGCGCATAAATCTGGCTATAGAGATCGACCATCGCCGAGCTCGACAGGATGCCCGCGGCTCCGGCTTTGTCCGCCCCTTTTGCGCGGGTTTCCAGCCCCAGCATCGGCGCCGTTGCCGCTACCAGCGCATAGCGGCGCGGCGCATCCTGCATCAGACCAGCCGGCGGTTCGATCCCGACCGCGATGCTCAGCGCATAGCGCCAAGGGGTCATCCCGCTCACCCCGTCCCACTCAATCTTCACCGCCCGGCGGCTTTTGCCGACCGCCCCGGCATACTTTTGCGCGAGCAGCAAATCGATCTTGGACCAGGCCTTTTCATCACCGAGCCGGTCGAGCTGGGCCATCCCGGCGGCACCATCGCCCTGAAACGACGAGCAAATCGCGCGCAGCACCCGCCAATCGGCGTCTTTGCGCACTCCACCCTGGACCAGCACCACTGGGCAGATCCCGGTAATATCGGCAGTAAAGGCATAGGCTTCGATCGCAGCGTTGGTCAGCGGCACGGTATAGTTTCCGGCGTCGACATCCTGCACCAGCGCCCGGGCCAGATCGCCCTCGCCCATCCGCACCAGCACCCCGGCGCGCCATCCAGCGAAATCGGCCGGGTTCATACCCGCCGGAGCATCCATCCGCGAAGCCAGCGCGCGGCGCAGCAGGATATGTCCCCACCGCGAGACCATCCGGCCTTTGTTGCCTTCGAGCAAAGCCTGAACCAACCGCGGGTTCTGCTTGCCGAGCGAACCCGCCGGAAAGCCGCCCTCATTCTCGTCCAGCACCCCGACCCGCAGCAGCGAACGGCGCGCGGCGCTCGGCATATCAGACTTGGGCCTTAACCCCAGCAGCGTGTCGAGCTCATCCGGGCTCATCGCCTCAAGCTCTTTCAGCGTCGGGATCCGCTGACCATTGGGCAAAGTTCGCGGTGCGCCCTGCGCTTTGGCGGGGCCGGCCGAAGGGCCTGCGCTATCCCCAGGAATTGGCTGAACTATCGGACCCGATCCGGTGCTCGGCGGCGCAGGCGGCTTGGCCTTGGGCTTTTCAAAACCGGGTGGCAGCAGCGATTCGGGCGAATCCTGCGCGGCGACCCAGCCGGAGGTCAGCGCCAAGGCAGCCCCAGCAGTCAGCAACACCAAACGCTTCACTGTCCTGCTCCCGGCAACATCGCAGGCGTACTTTGCGGCGAAAGCGCGCGCTCACCGCCGTCCGCCCAGGCCCAGCCCAGCAGCACGATCAGCGCCAGCAGCGCGCTCAAAACCCAAACCGATTTGCGTCTATCAAACGCCACGCGCGACCTCTCTGCCCGAATACTTGCAACGCGGGTAGCCTATCTATAGCCGGGGCTGCAATGGAACTTGGCGAATCTGCCCTCTCATCCGCCGAAATCGAGGCACTGGCCCGCCGGATTGATCGTCCGGTGGTGCTGATCGGCCTGATGGGGGTGGGTAAATCGAGCATTGGCCGCAAGCTGGCGGGCCTGCTGCATATGCCGTTCGTTGATGCCGACGAAGAGATTGAAAGCGCGGCGCAAATGTCGATTTCCGAGATTTTCGCCCAGTTTGGCGAAGCCTATTTCCGCGATGGAGAGCGGCGGGTGATCGCCCGGCTGATGGATCAACCGGGCACGCGGCGGGTGATTGCAACCGGCGGCGGGGCCTTCGTCAATCCTGAAACCCGCGCCATGATCCTGAGCAAGGGCATCGCCGTATGGCTCGACAGCGATCTTGACGTGCTGGTCGAACGGGTTGGCCGCAAGTCTACTCGGCCGTTGCTGCAGAACGGCAATCCGCGCGAGATTTTGGCCCAGCTCAAAACAACCCGCGAACCGGCCTATGCCGAAGCCCCGATCCATGTGATGAGCAGTGCGGGGCCGCAAAGCCGGACTGTCACACAGGTCCTGAAAGGAATTGCCGCGTGGCTGTGATCCCGATCAACATTGCCGGCGCGCCTTATGAAGTGCGGATCGGCACCGGGCTGCTGGCCGATCTGGCCGGTCAGTGCGGCAGCCGCCTACGCAAACACCGGGTGCCGATTGTCACCGACGAACAGGTTTATGCCGCATGGGGGGCGGTGGCCGAACAATCGTTGCAGCAGGCCGGGCATGAAGCCGTCTGGCGCATTCTCCCCCACGGCGAAGCCAGTAAAAGCTGGGAGCAGCTCAGCGCCACAACCGACTGGCTGCTAGCGCAAGAGGTTGAGCGCGGCGATCACATTCTGGCGCTGGGCGGCGGCGTGATTGGCGATCTGACCGGGTTCGCCGCAGCCATCCTAAAGCGCGGCTGCCAGTTCATCCAGCTGCCGACCACGCTGCTGGCGCAAGTCGATTCAAGCGTCGGCGGCAAAACCGCGATCAATACGGCCGCGGGCAAGAACCTGATCGGCGCGTTTCATCAGCCTGCGCTGGTGTTGGCCGATCTGGCCACACTGGGCACCTTGCCTCAGCGCGAGCTGCAGGCGGGCTATGCCGAAGTGGTCAAATACGGGCTGCTTGGCGATGCGGCGTTCTTTGATTGGTGTGAAGCAAACGGCGCGGCGCTGCTGGCGGGCGATCCGGATGCCCGCGAATATGCCGTGGCGCATTCGGTCGCGGCCAAAGCGCGGATTGTGCAGGCGGACGAGCGGGAGACGCTGGGCCTGCGCGCGCTGCTCAACCTTGGGCATACTTTTGGCCACGCTTTGGAAGCACAATGCGGGTTTTCGGGCCGGCTATTGCATGGTGAAGCGGTGGCGCTCGGTATGGTCTTGGCGGCGCGTTATTCGGCGCGACTGGGCCTGCTGGACGACGCAGCACCCACCCGGATCACCGCGCATTTTGCGGCACTGGGCCTGCCGCAAGAAATCGCTGTGCTGGGCCTGAACTGCGACGGCCAGGCGCTCGCCGAGCATATGCTCCACGACAAAAAGATGGACGCCGGAACACTGCCATTTGTGCTGATGACCGCGATCGGCGAGGCGTTTCTGGCCAAGGATGTGGCGCTGGCTGACGTTGCGGCGTTTCTGGATCAGCAGCTGCGAGGCCCCGCTTAGTCAGCAATCCGTCAGCCAAAAATCGCGATCGACTGCATTCCGACCGCCACAGCCTCGCCGCGGGTATTCCAGATCGCCATGTCCTGACTTGAGCAGCCCTTCTCGGCGTAGTTTCCGGCGGCGCGCAGCAGATACCAGCCATCGTCCGTTTCGGGCAGCGGCGTCAGCAGGTTGATCAGCCAGGTCATCGAACTGACCGGCGCCGGGCCGGTCAGCGGCATAACCCCCGGCGGCAAAGCGTCACCCAGCAGGATCATCGCAACCATCGGATCAAGCCCGGCACTGTCACGCAGCCGTTCCCACCAGCACACTTCCGGCCGCTTGACCTCGCCCTGCGGCAGAGCAAAGCGGCGCTCAAAATTGGGAGCGAAACCGGGCCCGGCCCGTTCAGGCAGCGGCACCGCCTGATCCAGCGGGATCACGCCCGCGGGCAGCGGCACATCATGCAAATGCAATGTGCTCGCCTCAACCGGGCCCATGAACACGAACGTTGCCGTCAGGCCGACACCGGCCTCATTTCCCACTTCGGCGCTGATCCAGCTGGCGTTGCGGCCGCGCCGCAGCAGCTTGGCCCTTACCTCAACTTCGCCCGCCAGCGGCCCGACGAAATTGACAGTGGCCGAACGCAGCGGCGGCAGATCGTCCACCAACCCTTGCGCCGCAACCAGCGCGAGCGCGGCCGACAGCCCACCATAGCTAGTGCGGCCCTGCATCCAGTCGGCGGGAATAGACGCGGCAAAACCGCCATCGATAGGCCGCGCGGCGGCAAGGATTTGGGGCAAGCTCATCGGCTTGCCATTGACGTAAACGGAAACCGGGTCAATCCTCCGCCCATGACAAAATTCATCGACCTTTCGATCCCGATCACCACCAAAGTGGTGTCCGATCCGCCCGTCATGCTGCCGCAGATCACCTATACCGATCATGCCGAAACCTGGGCCCAGATCGCGCTGTTCTTTCCCGGTCTGACCAAGGAAGACCTGCCCGATGGCGAAGGCTGGGCGGTCGAAACGCTGACGCTGTCGACTCACAACGGCACCCATATGGACGCGCCTTGGCACTATCATTCGACCACCCATGACGGCGCGAGCCCGGCGGCAACAATCGATCACGCCCCGCTCGACCGGTTTTTCCGCCCCGGTGTAAAGCTCGATTTCAGCCATCTTCCTCACGGAACTGTGGTCAGCGCGGCGCAGGTTGAGGCAGAACTGGCGCGGATCGGGCACGACCTGCAGCCGCTCGACATTGTGCTAATCCAGTCGGGCGCGATTTACGGCACCGACAACTTCACCGATCAGGGCGTCGGCCTCGGCGCTGAAGCCACGCTGTGGCTAACCGAACGCGGGGTCGAAGTGGTCGGCACCGATGCCTGGAGCTGGGACGCGCCGTTCAGCCACACCGCCAAGCGCTGGGCCGAAACCCGCGACCCCAGCATCATCTGGGAAGGCCACAAGGCTGGGCGCGTGCGGCCCTATTGGCAGATCGAAAAGCTGATGAACCTGTCCGCCCTGCCCCCGTACGGCTTCACGCTCAGCTGCTTTCCGGTGAAGATCGAAGGGGCTAGCGCTGGTTGGATCAGGGCGGTGGCGTTGATCGAATGATATCCCATATTTTGAAGGATTCCCGATGGCCCGCTATCCGTTTCTAACCCTCGACCACGCGTTCGCTCTGGCCCGGGTCATGACCGCCCTGTTCTTCATGGCCCATGCTGCCGTGCGAATTTATCTCAACACCATTCCGCAGTTTGGCCAATTCATGGCGACGCTGGGCTTTCCAGCTGGAACGGCGCTTGTCTGGGCGATCACCGCGGCCGAGTTGATCTGCGGGGCCTTGCTGATCCTAAACCGCCATGTCCGCCTTGCCACCATACCGCTGGCGGCGATTGCGGCGGGCGGGATCGTGCTGATCCATGCGCGGCTCGGTTGGTTCGTGGGCGAACACGGCACCGGCGGGATGGAATACAGCGTCGCGCTGCTGGTCCTGCTGCTGTTGATCGCGGCACAGGACAAATCGCGCGCCTGACCGGCGCTACTCCAGCTCCAGAATCACCGCGTCCACCGCCAAGCTATCCCCAGCCTTGGCGTTGACCGCTTTCACTGTCGCGGACTTCTCGGCGCGGAGGATGTTTTCCATCTTCATCGCTTCGACCACGGCCAGCGGTTGCCCGGCTTCGACCCTGTCACCCACCGCGACGTTGAGCGAAACCAGCAGACCCGGCATCGGGCAGATCAGGAACCGTGACAGGTCTGGCGGGACCTTTTCGATCATATGCTGAGTCAGCCCGGCAACCCGCGCGGGCAGGATCCGGACCTGATGGATCCGGCCCCGCGTGGTCATTTTGAGGCCGGTGCGGCTGGGTTCAACCTTTACGCCGTACCTTACAACCGACTTCCCTGAGCTTGTCGAAGGGCTGTCCTTTTCTTCTGCCTCGCTCAAAGTGAAGGACGATCCTTCGACAGGCTCAGGATGGGCGGGGTTGGTGATTTCGGCCTCAAGCAGCCGGTCGCCGGGGGTGTAGCTGATCCCGATTTCAACCGGCTCACCATCGACCAGCACGTCAGCCTCCAGACTGACAGCAAAGGTCTGTCCGCCCAGCGTGATCGACCAATCATAGGGTGGCTCCAGTTCATCAGCCAATTGCCCATCGATCTGCCGCGCCCGGTCAGCCCGCGCGGTGGCGACGAACCCGGCGATCGCGGCGAGGTGCCGCAGCGTCTCGGCTGATGTCGCCGCGCCGTGGAAGCCATCGGGGTATTCCTCGGCAATGAACCCGGTTGTCAGCTCGCCCGAGCGGAAGCGCGGGTGCTGCATGATTGCGCTGACGAAATCGATGTTGTGGCCAAGGCCTTCGATCTCAAACGCGTCCAATGCGGCGATCTGCTTGTCCGCCGCTTCATCGCGGGTTTCGCCCCAGGTGATCAGCTTGGCGATCATCGGGTCATAAAACATGGAAACTTCGCCGCCTTCATAAACGCCGTCATCAACCCGAACGCCATCGACACCGCGCCGGCCATTGCCCGCGCCGTCATCGTCCCAGCCATCGACCGGCGGCTGATAGCGCACCAACCGCCCGGTGCTGGGCAGGAACCCGCGATAGGGGTCTTCGGCGTAGACCCGGTTCTCGATCGCCCAGCCGTCAATCTTGATGTCATCCTGCGTCATGGCCAGCTTTTCGCCATAAGCGACGCGGATCATCTGTTCGACCAGATCGATGCCCGTAATCGCCTCGGTCACCGGGTGTTCCACCTGCAGCCGGGTGTTCATTTCGAGGAAGTAAAAGCTTTCACCGCTCGGGTCCGCGCCGCTGACGATCAGTTCGACCGTGCCCGCCGAATAGTACCCGACCGCGCGCGACAGCGCGACGCACTGTTCACCCATCGCCTTGCGCATCTTGGGCGTCACAAACGGCGACGGTGCCTCCTCGACCACTTTCTGGTGGCGGCGCTGGATCGAACATTCGCGCTCGTTGAGGTAGAGGATATTGCCGTGCTGATCGCCGAGGATCTGGATTTCGATGTGGCGCGGGTTGAGAATGAATTTCTCGATAAACACCCGGTCATCGCCGAACGAGTTCAGCCCCTCGCGCTTGGTCGCTTCAAAGCCTTCGCGCACGTCCTTCTCATCATAGGCCAGCCGCATCCCCTTGCCGCCGCCGCCCGCGCTGGCCTTCATCATCACCGGATAGCCGATCTCGGCCGAAATCCGCACTGCGTGCTCGGTATCCTCGATCTCGCCAACGAAGCCGGGGACGACATTGACGCCCGCTTTCAGCGCGAGTTTCTTGGATTCAATCTTGTCGCCCATCGCGGCGATCGCGTTCACCGGCGGGCCGATAAAGGCGATACCCTCGGCGGCCAGCGCCTCGGCAAAGCTGGTCCGTTCGGACAGGAACCCATAGCCCGGATGCACCGCCTCCGCCCCGGTCTGCTTGGCCGCGGCGATGATCTTGTCCGCGATCAGGTAGCTTTGCGCGGCAGGCGACGGCCCGATGTGAACGGCCTCATCGGCCATCTGCACAAACGGCGCACGGGCATCGGCATCCGAATAGACCGCAACGGTCTGGATACCCATCCGCCGCGCCGTCTTGATGATCCGGCAAGCAATTTCGCCACGGTTGGCGATGAGGATTTTTTTGAACATTAGCGTTTCCGTGTCAGGATGAGGTAGATTCCGATTGCGAGTGCTTCGACTGCTATGGTTCGGTATAAAAGTATGTCTGGGCCGAAACGATTTCTCGCGCGGCAGTCCTCCGTGTTCATGTAGCTACAATCGCTTGGAACAAGCGCTTCATAGCCGAAGGTCAAAGACCATCCGATCCAAACGGCACTGAAAATTAGCAGCGCGTAAGTGGCCCACCATTTCATTCCGCAGCCTCAGTTTCGCTACCCACCGGTGGCATATTGTGTCCCAGCAGCCGCAGCATATCCGCTGCGCATTCGACCACGTTTGAACCCGGCCCGTAGATCCCCTGCACCCCGGCATCGCGCAGGAAGTCGTAGTCCTGCGGCGGGATTACGCCGCCGGCGACGACTTTGATATCAGCGCGGCCCGCGTCGCGCAGCAGGCGGATCAGTTCGGGGACCAAGGTCTTGTGACCAGCCGCAAGGCTGCTGGCGCCGACTGCGTCGACGTCGTTCGCGAGGGCCAAAGCGCAGGCCTCGTCAGGGGTCTGGAACAGCGGCCCGCTGGTCACGTCAAAGCCCATGTCGGTAAAGGCGCTGGCGATCACGTTGGCGCCGCGATCGTGGCCGTCCTGGCCCATCTTGGCGACCAGCAAGCGCGGCGTGCGGCCAAGGCGGCGGGTGACGGCGGCGACGCCTTCGATAACCTGGGTATAACGTGCGTCCTCGGCATAGGCCGGGCCGTAAACCCCGGTCACTGGGACCGGCTGGGTGCCATAGCGGCCGAACACCGCTTCCATCGCGTCGGAGATCTCGCCCAGCGTGGCGCGGGCGCGGGCGGCTTCGACCGCGAGGGCGAGGAGGTTGTGTTGAAATCCTCCCCCTCTGGGGGAGGTGGCATCGCGTAGCGATGACGGTGGGGGCGTTTCAGAGGCAGACTGGCCCCCTCCGTCTGGCCTGCGGCCAGCCACCTCCCCCAAAGGGGGAGGATTTTGGCCTGCTTTCGCACCCTCGGTCAATGCCGCCAGCGCCGCCTGACAAACCGCTTCATCACGCCCCGCCCGGGTCGCTTTCAGCCGTGCAATCTGTGCATCGCGAACCGCGTGGTTATCAATGCTCAGCGTATCGAGATGATCTTCCGTATCGAGCCGGTATTTGTTGACCCCGACAATCACATCCTGCCCCCGGTCAACCCGCGCCTGCTTGGCGGCGGCGGCTTGTTCGATCCGTTGTTTGGGCATTCCGCTGGCGACCGCTTTGGTCATCCCGCCCAGCGCGTCGACTTCCTCGATCATGGCCCAGGACTGATCGACCAGTTCCGCGGTCAGCGCCTCGACATAGTACGAGCCGCCGAGCGGATCGACCACGCGGGTGATCCCGCTTTCTTCGGCCAGCACGATCTGGGTATTGCGCGCGATCCGGGCGCTGAAATCGGTTGGCAGCGCAATCGCCTCATCCAGCGCATTGGTGTGCAGGCTCTGCGTGCCGCCCAGCGTCGCGGCCATCGCCTCGATCGTGGTGCGGATGACGTTGTTGTAGGGGTCTTGTTCCTGCAGGCTGACGCCGCTGGTCTGGCAATGGGTCCGCAGCATCTTGCTGCGTTCGTCCTTCGCGCCCAGCTCGTCCATCACCCGGTGCCACAGCGTGCGCGCCGCGCGCAGCTTGGCCACTTCCATGAAGAAGTTCATGCCGATTCCGAAGAAAAAGCTCAAACGCCCGGCAAAGGCGTCGATATCCAGACCGGCGGCCATCGCGCGCGTGGCGTATTCCTTGCCATCGGCGATAGTGAAGGCCAGTTCTTGCACGGCCGTCGCCCCGGCCTCGTGCATGTGATAGCCGCTGATCGAAATGGAGTTGAACTTGGGCATTTCGGCGCTGGTATAAGCGATGATGTCAGACACGATCCGCATCGATGGTTCGGGCGGATAGATGTAGGTGTTGCGGACCATGAACTCCTTCAGGATGTCGTTCTGGATGGTTCCGTCGAGCGCGGCGCGGGGCACGCCCTGCTCCTCCCCCGCAACGATGAAGAACGCCAGGATCGGGATCACCGCGCCGTTCATCGTCATGGAAACCGACATCTGATCGAGCGGAATTCCGTCGAACAGGATCTTCATATCCTCAACCGAATCGATTGCCACCCCGGCCTTGCCAACATCGCCGACCACGCGCGGGTGGTCGCTGTCATAGCCCCGGTGCGTGGCCAGATCGAAGGCGACCGACAGACCCTTTTGCCCGGCGGCGAGGTTGCGGCGGTAGAACGCGTTGCTCTCCTCCGCCGTCGAAAAACCGGCATATTGCCGGATCGTCCAAGGCCGCCCGGCATACATCGAGGCGCGCACCCCGCGCGTGAATGGCGCAAAGCCCGGCAAGCCCGGATCAGGCGCATCCTCCGCCGTATAGAGCGGCTTGACGTCGATCCCCTCTGGCGTGTGCCAGGTCAGGTCACGGCCTTTGACCTCTTTGGTCGCGGCGGCCTGCCAATCGGGTAGCGTCGGTTTGGTCATATCAGTACCATTCAGGCCGCTGCGCTGGGCCGGGCGGAAACGCGGGCGTGCCAGGCGCGCAGGTTAACGAGGCTTTCGGGCGTGGCCGCGCCGATGAAGGTTGCGAAGTCGAGCGTGGTCAGCAGCAGGATATCAGCAATGGTGTAGTGATCGGCGGCGAGGAATTCGCGGCCCGCCAAAGCGGCATCGAAGAACGCCATCGCCTCGCCGATTTTGGGCCGATTGGCTTCGCCCCATTCGGCATTGCGGCCGGGCAAGCGCTCGGTGAACTTGTGGGTGTGGACCCAGACCGCGCCGATCGGCGTCATCAGGATCATCTCCACGCGGCGGCACCACATTTC
The DNA here is from genome assembly GCA_043756025.1 of Novosphingobium sp. Classification (GTDB taxonomy): domain Bacteria; phylum Pseudomonadota; class Alphaproteobacteria; order Sphingomonadales; family Sphingomonadaceae; genus Novosphingobium. The sequence continues at coordinate 37,161 of JAYURW010000071.1, forward strand.
AACCAGCGCCTGCTCTTTAGCATCGCGGCCGAACAGCGGTGACTGCGGGTGAAGCCCCTCCAGATAGCGGCAGATCGCGACGCTTTCGGCGATCACGGTGCCATCATCCAGCTGCAAGGCCGGAGTCTGTCCGCGCGGATTGAGCGCGACGAACTCGTCCGACTTGTGCTCGCGCGCCGGGATCGAAAGATCGCGCGTTTCGAGCGCGATCCCCTTTTCCGCAGCAAAGATACGGACCCGGCGCGGGTTGGGCGCGGGGTTCGGGCTGTTGTAAAAAATCATACCACCTCAAACTTTCCTGTTTCGTCATCCCGGCGTGGGCCGGGACCCAGTCCTCACAAAAGTCGCTTAGCGGCGTTCCTTCAAGGGCTGGGCCCCGGCCTGCGCCGGGGTGACGGGAATTACTGCCCCTTGAACTCAGCTTTGCGCTTTTGCAGGAAGGCCATGCCGCCTTCCATCGCATCCTGGCTGGCCCCGGCCACGCGTTGGCCTTCGGCTTCGGCCAGCAGGACCTGCGGCAATGTACCGTCGAGCGCGGTGGCGATATTGGCTTTCATTGTGCGGTAGGACACGGTCGGCCCTTCGGACAGCCGCGTGGCCAGCGCCAGTGCCTCGTCCATCAGCACGGCATCATCGACCGCCTTGTAGATCAGGCCCCAATCCTCGGCTTGCTCAGCGCCGATCTTCTCGCCCAGCATCATCATTCGAGTGGCGCGGGCGCGGCCAATGGCGCGGGCCAGCAGCCAGGTCGATCCGCCATCGGGAACGAGGCCGATGTTGACAAAAGCCTGCAGGAAATAGGCGCTTTTGCCGGCCAGCACGAAATCGCCCGCCAAAGCCAGCGAGCAACCAACCCCCGCCGCCGCGCCGTTGACCGCGGTCACCACCGGCACCGGCGCGCGCATGATCTGGCTGACCAACGGGTTGTAATGGTTCTGCAGAGCGCGGTGGCTGCCGCCCTTCTGCTGGATCGCGCTGGAATCGCCCCGCGCCGCAAGGTCCGCGCCAGAGCAGAAGCCCTTGCCCGCGCCGGTCAGTAGCACCGCGCGCGCGTCCCCAAGGTCATAGAACGCCGCGCCCAGTTCGTCCGCCAACGGGATCGAGGCGGCGTTGAGCCGTTCGGGCCGGTTGAGCGTGATAACCAGCACATCGCCTTTGCGTTCGGTCAGGATCGTTTCGTATTCAGCCATGTCTCTCTCCAAGTCCAAAACTAAAAAAACTCGTCACCCTGAACTTGTTTCAGGGTCCATTTCTCGGCACCTCCCGAAGCGCTGCCCGGCAGCGGAACGGCTCCGTTTTCATATCTCACCGCACTCCGGATATTCGGCGCGATGGACCCTGAAACGAGTTCAGGGTGACGGGGGTGGGTGTCAGTTCGACCAGTGCGCGTCGTCCTTTGGTGTTTCCATAATCTCGGTCAGCACCCCCTGCATATCGCGGGGGTGGACGAAGAAAATTAGCGTGCCGTGCGCGCCAATGCGTGGTTCGCCCAGCACACGCTTGCCCATCGCTTCAAACTCGGCCTTGGCGGCGTGGATATTGGGCACTTCGTAACACATGTGATGCTGCCCGCCGGCCGGGTTCTTGTCGAGGAAGCTCTGGATCGAGGTGTTGCCGGGCAGCGGCTCGACCAGCTCGATCTGGGTGCCACTCAGCTCCCCATCGGCACCCGGCGTATCGACGAAGCAGACCTTCACGCCCTGATCGGGCAGATCGAACGGCGCGTGGATCTTGGTCGCACCCATGACGTCGCGGTAATGCGCGATGCTGTCGGCGATGGACGGCGTGGCGATGCCGATGTGGTTGAGGCGGCCTAGTTTCATTCAGTAGTCTCCAAAGTACAGGACGCCGAACGTGACAAATGGGGTGATCAACAAAAGCACAGCCCAGCCCTTCACAAGGCGATCAAAGAGCTCGGGATTTTCATTACGATCAAGCAGTCGCTCACTTTTGAATGGCCAGTTTCGGTTTTGAATGGTCCCTGAAGATTTGGTACGGCGGATATACCAAACTAAGAAAATCTCCGTCGCAGCCGTCAAAACCAGCCATTGCGCCCATGGAAAATCTGCCATCACAACGGAATATTGTCATGTTTCTTCCACGGATTCTCGAGGCTCTTGTTCCTCAGTTTCCGCAGCCCCAGCGCAATCCGCCGCCGGGTATTCCGCGGGTGGATCACCTCGTCGATAAAGCCCTTGCTCGCCGCAACGAACGGGTTGGCGAAGGCGTCTTCGTATTCCTTGGTCCGCTCCGCGATCTTGTCGGGATCGCCGATATCCTGGCGGAAGATGATCTCGACCGCGCCCTTGGCGCCCATCACGGCGATTTCGCCGGTCGGCCAGGAATAGTTGAGGTCGCCGCGCAGGTGCTTTGAGCTCATCACGCAATAGGCCCCGCCATAGGCCTTGCGGGTGATCACGGTGATCTTGGGCACGGTGGCTTCGGCATAGGCGAACAGCAGTTTCGCGCCGTGCTTGATGATCCCGCCATATTCCTGCGCGGTGCCGGGCAGGAAGCCGGGGACATCGACGAAAGTGATGATCGGGATTTCAAAGCAATCGCAGAACCGCACAAACCGCGCGGCCTTCTTGCTGGCGTTGATATCGAGCACGCCCGCCAGTACGAACGGCTGGTTGGCGACCACGCCGACAGTGCGGCCTTCGATCCGGCCGAACCCGACAATGATATTGGCGGCGTGTTTGGGCTGAATTTCAAAGAACTCGCCTTCGTCCAGCACCTTTTTCACCAGCTCGTGCATGTCATATGGCTGGTTGGCATTGGCCGGAATCAGCGTATCGAGGCTGTCCTCGATCCGGTCCCACGGGTCGCTGGTCGGCCGTTCGGGCACGCCGGACTGGTTGTTCAGCGGCAGATAATCGATCAAGTCGCGCGCGGTCAGCAGCGCTTCGATATCGTTTTCCAGCGCCAGATCGGCGACGCTGGTTTTGGTACTGTGGGTGATCGCCCCGCCCAGCTCTTCTTGCGTCACCACTTCGTTGGTTACGGTCTTGACCACATCGGGTCCAGTGACAAACATATAGCTGCTGTCCTTCACCATGAAGATGAAGTCGGTCATCGCCGGGGAATAAACCGCCCCGCCCGCGCATGGCCCCATGATCAGCGAAAGCTGCGGCACCACGCCGCTGGCCAGCACGTTGCGCTGAAAGATTTCAGTATAGCCGCCAAGGCTGGCCACACCTTCCTGAATACGCGCGCCGCCACTGTCGTTCAGGCCGATCACCGGCGCGCCGACTTTCATCGCCGCGTCCATGATCTTGCAGATCTTCATCGCGTGGCGCTCGGACACCGCGCCGCCGAACACCGTGAAATCCTGCGCATAGGTATAGACCAAGCGGCCATTGATCGTGCCGCTGCCGGTGACCACGCCATCGCCGGGGATGGTGCTTTCGGGCATCCCGAAGTCGGTGCAGTTATGCTCGACATACATATCGGTTTCTTCAAAACTGCCCTCATCAAGCAGAATTGAGAGCCGTTCGCGCGCGGTCAGTTTGCCTTTGGCGTGCTGCGCCGCAACCCGCTTTTCCCCGCCACCCACGCGGGCAGCGGCGCGGCGCTTTTCCATTTCGGCGATATTTGCTGACATTGGAGCTCCGTCGTGGATTGCGAAGCGTGTTGAATGGCAAGCGCGGACGGCAATGTCCAATGCGATTTTGCAAAGTTGCGAAGTGACGATTTGCAAACACCCGCGAAGCGCCTTATTCTCCTCCGCGTCTCCGCGCCTCCGCGTGATCAAAATTTTCACGCGGAGGTGCGGAGACGCGGAGGAGAATTGGCTATGGTCAAGCGCCGGATTTTTGCTGGAGAGAGATTGAAAGCGCTGCGCGCTGAGCGCTCGCTCAATCAGGCCGCCATGAGCGAGTTGCTGGCGATCAGTCCCTCATACCTTTCGCAGTTGGAGAATGACGATCGCCCGCTGACCCCGGTCCTGATTGAGCGGCTGTCACGCGCGTTCCCGCTCGATTGGCGCGAGATTGGCGCGGGCGACGCTGAAACGCGGCTGGCGTCGCTGCGGGAAGCCAATGCCGATCCGCTGTTCCCCGAACCGCTTGATCCGGCGCAGCTCGCCCGGTTTGCCGAACAGCAGCCGCTCTTGGCCGAACGGTTCATTGCGCTGCACGAAGCCTATCGCCGGTCAGGCCAGCGGCTGGCGATGGTGGATGAGGCGCTGTCGGCAGAAACCGGCGGGATCGCGCGATTCCCGTGGGAGGAAGTGCGCGACTGGTTCCATCTGGCAGGAAACTATGTCGACAGCATCGACCGCGCGGCCGAGGCGCTGGCGGCCCGGCTGGGGTCGGCCCGGCTGGGGGTACTCTCGCCGGAAACCGGCGCGATTGAAGCGTACCTGAAAGATGCGTTGTCGATCTCGCTGATCTATTCGGCCCACACCGGCTTGCGCAGCTTTGACGCCGAAATGGGCCACCTGACTGTCGATCCCGGCCAGCCCGCCGAAAGCCGCCGGTTCCAGCTCGCCCATCAATTGGCCGCGCTGGCGCTGAAGGACGAGATCGCGGTGGTGGTGGAGAATGCCAAGCTGGGCAGCCCGGCCAGCCGGCAGCTGCTGTTCGTCGGGCTGTGCAATTATGCCGCCGGCGCCCTGCTGATGCCGTATCGCCGGTTCCGCAGTGAAGCGCGCGGGGTGCGGCACGATATTGACCGGCTCGGGCAGATTTTCGGGACCAGTTTTGAGCAGACCTGCCACCGGCTCTCCACGCTCCAGCGCGAGGATGCCCGGGGCGTTCCGTTCTTCTTTTGCCGGGTCGATATGGCCGGGAACATCACCAAGCGGCATTCGGCCACCCGGCTACAATTCGCCCGGTTCGGCGGGGCCTGTCCGCTGTGGATCGTGCATGAGGCGGTAGCGATCCCCGACCGGATACTGGTCCAGCTGGCTGAAACACCCGATGGCGTTCGTTATGTCTCAATGGCCAAAGGGCTGGTCAAGCCGAGCGGTTCCTACCAGCGCGCCCCGCGCCGCTATGCCGTGGCCTTGGGCTGCGAGGCAGAGCACGCCAGCGAGTTCGTCTATGCCGATGGGTTGGACTTAAAGGCCGCCCCCGCCGCCACGCGGATCGGTATTTCCTGCCGGATCTGCCCGCGAAACGATTGCGACCAGCGCGCTTTCCCGCCCAGCGACCGCCCGATCAGCGTCGATCCCGACCAGCGCGGCGTGGTGCCGTACAAGGTTGGGTGAGCCTCCCCCTTGGGGGAGGGGGACCGCCGCGTAGCGGGGGTGGAGGGGTACGCGCAGTGATCGCGACCTGTCCGGCCAAGTCCGAATCACCGCGCGTACCCCTCCACCAGCTTCGCTGGTCCCCCTCCCCGTTTCGGGGAGGATCAAACCTTCACGATCCCCTGATCGATCAAGCTGCGGGCTGTATCAATCGTCGATTGCTGCGGGGTGATATAGTCGATCCCCAGCACGTTCTGCGCGTGGGCACCGCTGACCCGGCGGGTTTTGCCGGTTTCGCCGCGCAGTTGCTTCATTTCCGGCATGAACAGCGCCAGTACCGCGCCGAGCCAACCGGGCATATCGCGAGTTGGCAGCTTGCGGCCGTTATCGCCCAGCGCGCCGCGCAGGACGGCGGCAATTTCGCTGGCCCAGACGAACCCGGCGCAGGCCACAAACCGCTCGCCGCAGATCGTAGCTGCCGGAGACTCCAGCGCGAGCACGTGCAGCCGCGCGACATCGCGCACATCGACCACCCCGATCCCCAGCTGCGGGATCATCGGCACCGCGCCTTCGATCATGCGCTTGACGATCTCAACCGAAGTCGAAAGGTCGTCGCTGGTCACTGGCCCGAACACCGCGACCGGATTGATCGAGCAGAATTCCAGCGTCGGGGCATTGGCCTCCACCCAATCCCGCGCGGCACGCTCGGCGACGGTCTTGGATTTGGCATAGGGCGCAACCCCGGGCGTATCGAGATTGGTCCAGTCGCGTTCGTCAAAGTCGGTTTTCTCGGCCGGATGCCCATAGGCGATTGCTGCGGAGGACGAGGTCTGGACGAACCGGCTGACCCCGGCCGCAACCGCAAAGCGCAGCGCCCGCAGGGTGCCGTCGCGGGCCGGGATAATCAGATCATTTTCATCCTTCGGCACGCCCATCGGAAACGGCGAAGCAACGTGAGCGACATGGTTGCAACCAGCCATCGCCTCGGCCCAGCCAGCATCGCTCATCAAGTCTGCTGCGAAGAATTTGAGCGTATCCGGGCTTCCGCCCAATTGCGCCCGCACTACGCTTTCGCGGGCCAGACTGCGGACCGTGGTGTGCACCGTCCAGCCCGCTGCCAGCAGCTGCCGGATCGTTTCGCCAGCGATATACCCGCTGCCGCCGGTGACCAGTACGGTTCCTGCCATCTTCGCCTCCCTCAAAACTTGATCATGATCGACCGCGCCAGTGCGGGCGAGATCGAATGGACGGCCTGAAGCAGCTTGACCATGCCGACATTGGCCTCGTCTGCATTGCTCTCAATCCCGGCCACAATTTGCCGGGCGCATTCGTCGGGCGCCATTTTGTTGTTGCCGCGCCCGGCGGTCAGTTTGGTTTCGACCACCGGCGGTAAGGCCTCAAGCACATGAACAGTGGTCCCCTTTAGCTGCGCCCGCAGCGCCTGTGAATAAGACCGCAGCGCCGCTTTGGTCGCGCAATAGACCGGCCCGCCCGCGCGCGGCGCAATTGCCAGGCCCGATGTGACGTTGACAATCATCGCTTCGGGACGCGCTTTCAGCAGCGGCATCAATGCGGTGATCAGGTGGATCGGCGCGTTGAGATTGAGGAAAATGGTTGCGTCAGACGCCGCCAGATTGGGCAAACCAGGATCGCGGAAATCGTGATCGACCCCAGCTCCGGCGTTGTTGATCAAAATGTCGATCTGCCGCCCGGTTACTGCTGCCAACACGGTATCAACGCCGGCCTTTGCGCCAAGATCAGCCTCGATCACTTCAAACCCATCGGCCCGTGCCGCCGCGCAGCGCTCAGCATTGCGGCCTTGGGTGATGACATTGGCACCCTTGGCCTGCAACTGGCGGATTAACTGCGCGCCGATCCCATCAGTCCCGCCAGTAACCAGCACAGTCTTGCCTTGCAGTTGCATGGCGCTTCTCCCCTGTTGTTGTTGCCGGGGAGCCTAGTGGATTGGTTGCGGATTGCAACCTAGCGCATCAGCACCAGTTCCTCGGCCATGCTGGGGTGCAGCGCCATGGTATCGTCGAACTGGGCCTTGGTCAGCCCGGCTTTGACGGCGATGGCGGCGGCTTGGAGGATTTCCGCGCTGTCTGGGCCAATCAAGTGGAGCGCCACCACCCGGCCGGTCGCGCCATCGACCAGCATTTTGTAGAGCGCGCGTTCGGCTCGCCCGGCCAGCACGTTTTTCATCGCCCGAAAATCGCTGCGATAGACCTGCAGCTGCGGATAAAGCGACCGCGCTTCATCCTCGGTTGGGCCAACCGCGGCGATCGGCGGATTGCTGAACACGGCGGTCGGGATCGCGGAATAGTCGATCGTGCGCGGGTTTCCGCCGAACACGGTATCGGCAAAGGCGTGCCCCTCACGGATCGCCACCGGGGTCAGCTGGACCCGGTTGGTGACATCGCCGACGGCATGGATGCTGGGCACATTGGTGTGGTTGTATGCATCGACCACCACTGCGCCGTCACGGTCCAGAGCCACTCCGGCATTCTCCAGTCCCAGCCCTTTGGTATTGGGAACGCGCCCGATCGCCCACAACACCAGATCGGTCTCAATCTTTCCGGCATCGCCGCCATCGACCAGCAGGCTACCATCGGCCTGACGGCTGACCCCGAGGAACGGGAAGTTCAGTCGTACGTCGATGCCTTTATGGCCGCTGATATCGAGCAGCTTGCCGACCACTTCCTGATCGTAGGATCGCAGCATCTTGTCGCCGCGCGTTGCCAGCGTGACCTCGACCCCCAGTTCGTTGAATATCCCGGCAAATTCGTTGGCAATGTACCCAGCGCCGCCAATCACGGCACGCTTTGGCAAATGATCCAGATGAAACACTTCGTTGGACGTGATCCCCAGATCGGCACCGGGAATAGGGGGCAGCGCTGGCCAGGCACCGGTTGCGATCAGGATATGCGCGGCGGTAACTTCGCGCCCACTGGCCAGCATGACCGAGTTCGGCCCAGAGACGGTGGCGCGTTCGCGGATCACCTCGACCCCGGCATTGCTGAAGGTCTGGCCGTAAAGCCCCTCGAGCCGGTCAACCTCGGCGGCGACATTATCGCGCAGCGTTGCCCAATCGAAAGTCGCGCCGGCAGTGTCCCAGCCAAACCGCCGGGCATCGGCCAGATCTTCGGCAAAGTGTGATCCGTAAACCAGCAGCTTCTTGGGCACGCAACCCCGGATCACGCAGGTTCCGCCGACCCGGAATTCCTCCGCCACAGCCACCCGCGCGCCATGCGAAGCCGCGATCCGCGATGCGCGCACCCCGCCTGAACCGGCGCCAATTACGAAAAGGTCATAGTCAAAGTCTGTCATGGGGGGCGATATGGAGGGCGCGGGTCATTTTTGCCAGACGGTTTTGCTGTTCAGATTGAATTGATGGTATAGAAAACATCAGCAAGAAAAGCATGGAAAAATGGACAAGACTCTTTGGCTTGTCCCGTGCTCTTTCAAGTCAACATTTCAAGCGCCTTTTTAGGTGCTGTCAGCCGGAAGTGGAGATCGTATATGCCGGAGCTATCGCCATTGTGGTTGCGAGCACTCGCGACGAGCAGCGCCGCCGCGCTCTGCGTCCAATCTGCCTATGCCGCACCAAAGGGCGAGTATTCAGGGTGGCATTGCGTCACCGAAACTGCTGCGGTCTGCGCAAAAGGCGTTTGCAAAGCCGCGAACAAAGCGGTCAGCCTGATTGTAAGCCCTACGTTCAAGCTAGTGCAGCTTTGCGCCTATCAGCCCGCCACAGCAACAGAGTTGGAAGCCGAGACCCCTTGCGACAACTATGAAGCGTCCGCGCGGAAAACGAAAGCCGAACTGGTCGTTAGCCTTGGCGAGCGAGGGGCCTTGCGGATCGACAACGGGCGCAGTTTCACTTTTAGCGCGTTTGATGGGGCAATCTTCGTCACAGGTTTCGGAACCTGTGAATCTCGCCCTCCCCGGATCAACGTGACGAACATTTCCCCGCCAGTCTCGGAATGATGCGAGAATAATTTGAGTGAATCTTGGGTTTGCGCTGCATTGCGATAGGCCCTCCCCTAACCACACCAGCAAGCGGGAGGGGGATCTACTTACCCCCCGCCTCCACCAGCAGCGCTTCGGTGCTCGCATCAAACTGCGCGCCGCCGCCCAGGATCGACTTGGCGATATCCTTGCCCAGTTCCACCCGAATTGTAGGACCTTTTCGCTCACTTCGGCTCGTAGATCACATAGACTGCGGCCGTCGGGCCGATATTGACAGCCTCGTGCCATTCGATCCCGTCGCTCCACCAGCTTGATCCGGTCTTTATGACCCGGTCGTTGGTGCCGCGCACGTCGGTTATCCGCATAGTTGAGCCTTGCACCACATAGCCCCAATGGCGGGGGTGGAAATGCCGTTCATGACCCACGCCCGGCGGGAAGGTACAGCGGGCCGCACGCAGTTCAGAATTCTCAAACAGCGGTTCGCAGACTTTCTGCCCTTTCCACCCGGCATCAATGGCGGCGGGAAGTACCGGCTTAACCGGGCTCGCCGAAGTCAAGCCGGTCCAGATTATCGCGGTCAGAATGACAGATTTAGAACGCATGGAAATTGTCCTCATCGGGGTTCACCGGCAAGCTAGGGCTCAAACAATCCCCGCCTCGGCCAGCAGCGCTTCGGTGCTCGCATCAAACCGCGCACCGCCGCTCAGGATCGACTTGGCGATGTCTTTGCCCAATTCCACCCCGAACTGGTCGAAGGCGTTGATCTCCATCAGCACCGACGCGGCAAAAGTCCGGTGTTCGTGGAACGCGATCAGCGCGCCCAGGGTGGCGGGGTTCAGGTCTTCGCACAGGATCGTCGCCGATGGCCGGTCGCCGGGATAGGCCCGCGCAGCGTCCTTCGCGGCCTTGCCCGCCATCAGCGCCGCACCCTGTGCAAAGCAATTGGCGAGCAGGTTGCGGTGGTGGGCCGGATCGAGGCTGTCGCCCGGAATGATCGCGGCGACGAAATCAACCGGGACCAGATTGGTTCCCTGATGGAGCAACTGGAACACCGCGTGCTGCGCATCCGTCCCCACCCCGCCCCAGGTGATCGGCGCGGTTGGGCCGTCAACCGGCGACCCATCTGCTTTCACGCTCTTGCCATTGCTTTCCATCTCCAGCTGCTGGAGATAGCTGGGCAGCAGCCGCAGCCGTTCATCATAAGCAAAGCAGGCGCGGGTCTGGCAATGGCGCAGGCGAGTGTAATAGAGATCGCTGAACGCGGCGCGCAGCGGCAGGTTGGCAAGGCCATCGCCTTCCAGAAAATGCCGGTCCATCGCCGCCGCACCGTCCAGAAACTCGGCAAAATCATCCCAGCCGAGCGCCAGCGCGACCGGGAAACCAATCGACGACCACAACGAATAGCGCCCGCCAACGCTCTCCTTGAACGGCAGCACCCGGGTTTCATCGACGCCCCATTCGACCGCCTTTTCCGGAAAGGCGGTCAGCGCAACCACTCGGCCATAGGGATCGGATACGCCGCCCTGCTCCAGCCAGGCCAGCGCCGAATGGGCATTGGTCATGGTTTCGGTGGTGGTGAAAGTCTTGCTGGCCAGCGCGATCATGGTCGTGGCGGGATCGCAGGCCCGGAACGCGGCTTCCAAGGCGCAGCCATCGATATTGGAGACGACATGGACGTCCACCCTGGCCCCGTCGCGGGTCAAGGCATCGAGCGCCAGCGCCGGGCCAAGGGCCGATCCGCCGATGCCGATGTGGATCAGGTGTTTGACCGGCCCCAGCACTCCGGCGTGGATCGCTTCGACCAGACCTTTGGTGCGCTGGTGCAGCGCGGCGGCTTCCTCAACCGAACTGTCGCGGCCAACGCCGCGCTGGGCGGTGTGCTCCACCGCGCGCCCCTCGGTGACGTTGATCGCCTCGCCAGCAAACATCGCGCCGCGCTTGGCTTTGAAGCCCACTGCCTCGGCCAAGGCCAGAAACGCCGCGCTGTGGGCTGCATCAAGGTGGGTTTTGGACCAATCGAACCGCACGGCCCCGCCGGGCAAGTCCAATTTGGTCGACCAAGCATCCAGCCGGGTAGGGTCAGCGAACAGCGCCTTCAGCGTCGGCTTGTCCAGCGCGCCAAGCGCCTGCCATGCTGCGGTTACCGCTTCGCTCATCGTTTCGCTCCTGCCTTTGGTCGAAAGCGCCTATGCCCGTGCCGTCGGCCTAGGCCAAGCGCGTAAAAACGTATTCAGACGAACTCGCCTAAGCACTTGACGCAGCGGCAGCGGGTCAACATGGACTTCCAGATGAACGATAGCACCGCAATGCCGCCCGTGACGCCCGCCAAGCCCGAGAAGAAAGAGGATTCGTTCCCGGTCTTTCTGCTCAAGCTGGCGCTGATCGTGATCGTGTTCCGCAGCTTTATCTTCGCGCCGTTCTATATCCCCAGCGAATCGATGCTGCCGCGGCTGGTCAACGGGGACTATTTGCTGATCGCCAAGTGGCCTTATGGCTTTTCCAGCCGTTCATTGCCGCTGGGCGTCGGGCTGCTGCCTGAAGAGCGCGTGCTCGCTTCCAACCCGGATCGCGGCGATGTGGTGGTGTTCAAGGCCCCGCCGCTGGGCCGCGATGACTGGATCAAGCGGGTGATCGGCCTGCCCGGCGATACGGTGCAGATGAAAGGCGGCCAAGTCTGGCTCAACGGCAAGCCAATTGCCAAAGAACCGATCGCGCCGTTTGACGTTGCCGTCAGCCCCAACACTAACTGTCTTTCGGCCCAGTTCGAAGCCAAGAACGATGATGGCGTGGACGTTTGCCGCTATCCCCGGTTCAAGGAGACCTTGCCTGAAGGGCGCAGCTACGAAGTGCTCGACCTGTTCAACAAACCATCGGACGATACCGGGGCCTATGTCGTGCCCGCAGGCCACCTGTTCCTGATGGGCGACAACCGCGATAATTCCGAAGACAGCCGTTTCCCGGCCGAAGTTGGCGGCGGGATCGGGTTTGTGCCGATTGATAACGTGATCGGCCGCGCCACGGTGATGATGTGGTCGACCGATGGCGGAGCCGAATGGATCAAGCCGTGGACCTGGTTCACCGCCGCCCGTTGGAGCCGCATTGGCGGCACTTTCTAGGGCCGTGCTTGGCGCTGAAACCCATGCGTTCCTGACTGCCCTGGCTGGCCGGCCTCCGGCTGACGAAGCGTTGTGGTTGGAGGCGCTGACTCACGGCAGCACCGGCGCGGCGCGCGATTATCAGCGGCTGGAATTTCTGGGCGACCGTGCGCTCGGCATGGTGATCGCCGAATGGCTGTTCAAACTCGACACCGGGGACGAGGGCAAACTTTCGCAGCGGCTCAACGCGCTGGTCAGCCGGACCACTTGCGCTGCGGTTGCCCGGCAAATCGGGCTTGGCGAACATATGCGGCTGGGCAAACAGGCCCGCGACGATGGTGGGCAAGACAGCGACAACATTCTGGGCGATGTGATGGAAGCGCTGATCGGCGCCTGCTTCGTCACTCACGGGTTTGACGTCTGCGCCGAAATGGTTCGCCACTTGTGGGCAGATATGGTCTCGGGCCAGGCCGGAAAATCAAAACATCCCAAGTCGGCGCTGCAGGAGTGGGCCGCCGGCAACCGCCGCAAAGTCCCCGAATACCGGCTGGTTGAGCGCAGCGGGCCAGACCATGCCGCGCGGTTCAGCGTCGCCGTCAGCGTGGGTGGTGTGGGCGAGGCTGAGGCCACCGGCAACTCGATGCGCGATGCCGAGACTTTAGCGGCTGAGGCGTTTATGAAGCGGTTCGGGTAATGAACCACCCCCAACTCCTCGCCATTCGGCTGAGGGCAATTTTTGGTATTTCTTATGACTGACACTATCCCCCAGCACTGCGGCCTCGTTGCCGTTCTCGGCGCGCCCAATGCGGGCAAGAGCACTCTGGTCAATGCACTGGTCGGGCAAAAGGTGGCGATCGTCTCCGCCAAGGCCCAGACCACCCGCGCCCGGCTGATGGGGATCGCGCTGGCCAAAACCGGCAGCGCCGCAACCCAGATCATTCTGGCCGACACCCCCGGCCTGTTCGAACCCAAGCGCCGGCTCGACCGGGCAATGGTCAACGCCGCCTGGGACGGCGCAGCCGAGGCTGACGCGATTTTGCTGGTGGTGGACGGGCGCAAGAAGAAGCTCGACTACTTGGAGCCCATTCTGAGCAGCCTTCAAAACCGCCCCGAGCGCAAGATACTGGTGCTCAACAAGGTTGACGAAGTGGCCAAGGAACCGTTGCTGATTTCGGCGCAGGCCTTGGCCGGGGAAGGCCAGTTCGACGAGGTGTTCTTTATCTCCGCGCTGACCGGTGACGGCGTTGACGAGCTCAAGGCGCGGCTGGCGGCGCTGATGCCCCAGAGCGACTGGCACTATCCCGCCGACCAGGTTTCCAACGCCAGCGAACGGCTGATGGCCGCCGAAATCACCCGCGAACAGC
>JAYURW010000072.1:0-7696 GCA_043756025.1 Novosphingobium sp.
CGCCTTCATCCGGTCATAACAAGGCGTGCGGCGCAGCGCCCGGCCAGCTTCGCGTTCCTCGTCAGGATAGTGAACGGTGAAGACCTTGGCATAGGCCTCCTCGTTCTTCTCGACCAGAAAGCCGCGGCCGGCATAATCGCCAAAGCGCCGCGGATCGACACCCATCATGTCGATGGTCGGTTCCCCATCGACAATCCAGTGCGCCAGCTGCCAGCCTGCCCCGCCTGCCGCAGTGACACCGAAACTATGGCCTTCGTTAAGCCAGAAGTTCTTTAGGCCCCAGGCCGGTCCAACGATCGGCGAGCCATCGGGAGTGTAGGCAATCGCCCCGTTGTAAACCCGCTTGATACCAACTTCGCCAAAAGCAGGGACCCGCGCCATCGCAGCTAGAATATAAGGTTCAAGCCGCTCGAGCGCATCGGGAAACAGCTCATATTCGCTGGTTGCCGACGGGCCATCGACATAGCAGGCCGGCGCGCCCAGCTCATAAGGTCCGAGCAGCAATCCGCCGGCTTCCTCCCGCATGTAATACGACGCGTCGGATTCGCGCAGCACGCCCATTTCGGGCAGGCCCAGCCGTTTGCGCTCCATGATCGCTGGATGCTGCTCGGTGACGATATACTGATGCTCGACCGGGATCACCGGGATATCCAGTCCAACCATCGCGCCGGTTTGCTGGGCGAAGTTACCTGTGCAGGAAATCACGTGTTCGCAGGTGATGTCACCTTGATCGGTCGAAACCAGCCATTCGCCAGAGGCCAGCTGAGTAATCGCGGTGACGGCGGTATTGCGATAGATCGTCGCTCCGCGCTGGCGGGCGCCCTTAGCCAGTGCCTGAGTCAGATCGGCCGGCTGGATATAGCCGTCTTCGTTATGCTGGATTGCGCCAATCACCCCGTTCGTGTTGCACAGCGGCCAGATTTCCTTGACCTGATCGGCGGTCAGAAAATTGACATCGACCCCGATCGTGCGGGCAACCCCGGCATAGTAATGGTATTCGTCCATCCGGTCCTTGGTAGTGGCAAGCCGGATGTTGCTGACCTGTGAAAAGCCGACGCTAAGCTCGGTTTCCGCTTCAAGGCTGGGGTAGAAGTCGACCGAATATTGATGCAGCTTGCCGACCGAGTAGCTCAGGTTGAACAACGGCAGCAATCCGGCGGCATGCCAGGTGGAGCCAGAAGTCAGCTCTTTACGTTCGAGCAGGACGGCGTCGGTGAAGCCCAGTTTGGCGAGATGATAGAGCGTACTAACGCCGACCACACCACCGCCGATCACCACTGCCCGTGCCGCCGTTTTCATCGCAAAAGCCCGCCTGTTAGGAATACGGCATCGGTATGTCAGCCAAAGCCGCGCTGCGACAACCCGGAAGAGGTCGTACAGCCCTCTATCGGCTATTCTAATAGTTTAGATAAGTCTTTTCGGGCATGGCGCTGCGGTCAAAAAGGCGGCATCATCCGGGCAGAAACCGACACAAAGATCGCTGATGGGGGAAGAATGACCACAATCGACGGACCGATGAGCGAAGATCGCGCCGCCAACCAGCTCAGCCGCTCGCTCAAGTCACGCCATGTCTCAATGATTACATTCGGCGGGATCATCGGCGCCGGTTTGTTTGTCGGCTCGTCCACCGCAATCAATACGATCGGCCCGGCGGCAGTGCTCAGCTATGCGCTCGCCGGGTTCCTCGTGCTGCTGGTGATGCGGATGATTTCTGAAATGGCCATGGCTCTGCCCGGAACACAGACCTTCCCCGATTTCGCCCGCGAAGGCGTGGGCAATTGGGCCGGTTTTCTGGTCGGCTGGCTCTATTGGTATTTCTGGGTAGTGGTGATCGCGATCGAGGCGATTGCCGGGGCCAAGATCATCAACAGCTGGTTTCCGCAGTTCGAGATCTGGCAAATCGGCGTGACATTGATGGCACTGCTCACAGGGGTAAACCTGCTGTCGGCGCGCTCTTATGGTGAGTTTGAGTTCTGGTTCGCCTCAACCAAAGTGATCGCGATCATTGTCTTTATTCTGGTGGCAGGGGCTTACGCATTCGGCCTGACCTCGCCCAGCGGGCCGACTTTTGCCAACCTCACCGCGCACGGCGGCTTTGCCCCGGCCGGGATCACCGCAATCTTTGCCGGGGTGGCAACCACGATCTTCTCGCTGTGCGGGGCCGAAATCGCAACGCTGGCTGCCGCTGAATCCGAGGAAGGCGCGCAGACCATTGCCCGGATGACCATTTCGGTTTCGGTCCGCATTCTGCTGTTCTTTGTGCTGTCGATCTTCATGATCGTCTCGGTGGTGCCGTGGACCGAAATCGAGGTCGGCGTTTCACCCTTCGCCCATGCCTTGCGCGTTATGGGCTATCCCGAGGCCGATCTAGCGATGAACGCAATCGTGTTGGTGGCGGTGCTGTCGTGCCTCAACTCGGGGATCTACATCACCAGCCGGGCGATGTTCGGTCTGGCCCGGAACGGCGATGCGCCGCAATCCTGCGTGCAGCTGAGCAAAGCGCGGGTGCCGGTGCGGGCGATCCTGATTGCCAGCTTGTTCAGCTATGGCGCGCTGGCCGCCTCGGTGCTTTCGCCTGACAAGGTGTTCAACTTTCTGGTCAATTCCTCGGGCGCAATCATGCTGTTTATCTATCTGCTGATCGCCTGGGCGCAGCTGCGCCTGCGCGCCCGGTTTGAAGCCGACGCGCCCGGCGCGCTCAAACTCAAGATGTGGTTCCATCCTTATGGCACCTGGGCGGCAATGGCCGGGATGATCGGCGTGCTGGCGCTGATGGGTCTGTCATCCGCGCACCGGATTGAGCTGTGGGCCAGCGTTCTGGTCACTGCGGGCTTTGCGCTAAGTTGGTGGTTCACCCAGCGGCGCAAGGGCGGTCGGGCCAGCTGAGCGTGATGGAATTTTTCCGATCGCCGCAATCTTTTCAATCGCAACAAGCGGCCAGATCGCGGATGAACGGATAAACGCCGGGACCCGCGCGGGAGCATTGCCATGAAATTCGAAAACGATCCGCTGGCCGCCTTCTGGATGCCGTTTACTGCCAACCGGGCCTATAAAGCTGCACCGCGGATGCTCACTGCGGCCAAGGATATGCATTACACCAGCAGCGATGGCCGGACGGTTCTGGACGGCACCGCCGGGCTGTGGTGCGTCAACGCCGGACACTGCCGCGCGCCGATTATTGAGGCGATCCGCAAAGCGGCGAGTGAGCTCGATTTCGGCCCGACCTTTCAGATGGCGCACCCGCTGGCGTTCGAGTTCTCCTCGCGGATCGCCGCGCTGATGCCCGAGGGGCTGGACCGGATCTTTTTCACCAATTCGGGATCAGAATCGGTTGATACCGCGCTCAAGATCGCGCTGGCCTATCAGCGCGCCCGGGGCGAAGGCACCCGGACCCGGCTGATCGGACGCGAACGCGGCTATCACGGGGTCGGCTTTGGCGGAATTTCAGTGGGCGGGATCGTCAATAACCGCCGCCAGTTCGGCACGCTGCTGGCCGGGGTCGATCATCTGCCGCACACCCATGATCTGGCGCACACCGCCTTTACCCGGGGCCGCCCGGCGTGGGGCGGGCATCTGGCGGAGGAGCTGGAGCGGATCGTCGCGCTGCACGGCGCAGAAACGATCGCAGCGGTGATTGTCGAGCCGATGGCGGGTTCCACCGGAGTGTTGGTGCCGCCAACCGGCTATCTGGAAAAACTGCGCGCGATCTGCACCAAACACGGCATCGTGCTGATTTTCGACGAGGTGATCACCGCGTTCGGCCGGATCGGCGGCGCGACCGCGGCGGAGACTTTGGGAGTCACGCCCGATATCATCACCATGGCCAAAGGGCTGACCAACGCCGCCGTGCCGATGGGGGCAGTCGCGGTCAGCCGGACGATCCACGATACCGTGGTTGAAGGCGGGCCAGACGGGATCGAGCTGTTCCACGGCTACACCTATTCGGGCCACCCGCTCGCCGCCGCAGCGGGCCTGGCAACGCTCGACCTCTACAAGTCCGAAGGCATCTGGGAACACGCCGCCAGCCTGCACGGCTACTGGCAAGACGCCGTCCACAGCCTGAACGGCAAGCGCCACATCATCGACATCCGCAACATCGGGCTAGTCGCGGGGATCGAACTAGAACCCCGCCCCGGCGCCCCTGGCAAACGCGGGATGGAACTGTTCCACAAATGCTTCGACAACGGGCTGCTGGTCCGCGCCACCGGCGACATCATCGCCCTCTCCCCGCCGCTGATCCTGGAGAAGGCGCATATTGATGAGATGATCGGGCGGATTGCCGAACTGGTGGAGGGGGTTGAGTAGCGGGTAGGCTTGCGATCGTTGTGGCTGCATTTAATCGGTTGGTGTGAAAAACCGATGTTTCAAATCTCTACAAATTCCATCAAGCCCCGGGAAAAGTGACCCGTAGGTGATTCCCATTAGCTCTAGCTCCCTCATGATTTGTGGAGCTTCCGAAAGGGCTAAATCACACACCGTCAAATAGGTCCGTCCGTCCTCCTCTTCTTTGCTGCGGACGAAAGCCTCAATGTCAGCCACATTAGATACGGTAGAAAGCGCCTGCTGTGGCCCCGATCTAGGATTGCCAACAGGGAAATTTTCGAGCGTGATAAGTTGTGGCGGCGCAGCATCGACTATGAACGCCTGCCGGCCGTGCTTCTCCTCCCACCCAGTCTTGTCGAACATGAAGATGCGCGGACGGCGATCATCATTGGGAAGCACATTTTGGAACGCGAAAAACGCAGCGACAAAGGGAGAGAATGTCCAATCTAAGAGCGGTGTCGGATAACCATGATGCTGCAGAATGCTCCAGATCGCGGCATTGTGCTCAAGGTTCCCTAGTTGGAGCGGATACGAGATACGCTCGACTATCTGACCAAAAACTATGCGTACGTCGTCAGCAATCCAAGCATTGAGGTCATTACGTGACGTTCTGTGAAACGTAGTCGCCAACTTGAGCGGATTTTCTTGGCCGCGAAATATGAAGCATCGAGGCTTCTGGCCAACGGCCCACTGCCTAAACTCGGCCCACGTTTTTAGATGATCTTGGGTATCTATCTTAGAGTTATCGGTGATGGTCGAAGGGCGCAAAACCTCCGTTCCGGATTTCCCTTCGCCTTCCCAATTTATCGTTAAGTTGTCTCCCTCGGCTCCTGAAAATGTCACCTGCAGTTTGCCCGGCATGGGCGGTTCGCCAAATCTTTCGGTAAGGCTAGCTTCCTCCCTTTGACGCTCTTCACGTGTCATGAAGCCGCCATCAACATAACAATAAGTGGGTTCCACCTCGGCAACAAATGGCGCTAGCTTTTGCATTCGAATGTAAAATCTGAAACCCGGCAGCCCGTGATCTAAATTATAAAAAAGGTAGGCATTTCCAATTACAAAATCGCCCCTGTTCTCAAGCTCTATTCTAATAGTGCCGCCGAACTCGCCTTCGATTTTTCCTATCCATTGCCCCTGCATCCGTCGCTCCCGGGTTATTCTACGAACCCAGCTCGCGCGTGATTCCATAAAGTGCCGCATTGACGTTCTAAGCGCGGCCAATCGATTTGGCATAGCTCATTGCCCCTAAGGCCAGTCATACGGTCACATCTTGCTGGCAGATCGCCGCAGAAAGTCGAGCTATTCTGCTTGAAGTAGTGAATGGCAGGTTTCGGGCAAGCCGTGATTGATATCTAGCGGCGACACTTGTGCGCAAACCGACATCACGCGGCGCCTACCCCACCAAAACAATCTTCCCGACATGGCGCTTGGTCAAAAATGCCTCCTGCGCCGCGACAATCTCTGCCAACAGGAAAGTCGCGGCAACCAGTGGCTTGATCTCGCCGCGTTCGATGTAGGTGATGAGGTTGGGGAACACTTCTGGCTCGAGGATGGTGCAGCCGAGCAGGCGCAGATCCTTGAGGTAGAGCGTGCGCAGGTCGAGATCGACGATCGGGCCCGATATGGCCCCGGCCACGCCGTAGCGCCCGCCGCGTTTTAGGCTGTTCAGGATGCTGGCAAACTGCGCGCCGCCAACAATATCGACGGCGGCGTCGAATTGTTCCGGCCCGAACCGCGCCGCCAGATCGGCATCGCGCGGAATTACTTGATCGGCCCGCAAGGCGCGCACGGCTTCGGCCTTGTCCGCCCCCGCCATCGCGGTCACGTGCGCGCCGCGCCGCTTGGCAAGCTGGACGGCGGCCGAACCGACCCCGCCTGAGGCTCCGGTGATTAACACCCGCTCGCCCGCCTTCAGCGCGATCCGGGTCAGCATATTCTCGGCGGCCGAATACGCGCAGGGGAAGCTGGCGAGCTCGGCATCGCTGAGCGGGCTGTTGATCGCGTGGGCATGGGCCGATGGTACGCGGGCATAATCGGCAAAGGCCCCATCGACTTCGGAGCCGAAATAGATTGCATCGAACGCGCTTGCCCCGCGAAACACTGGCTCAACCAGTACGCGCGTGCCGATCCGGGCCGGGTCTATGCCCTCGCCCACCGCCACGATCCGCCCGCAGGCGTCCGCGCCCTGAATACGCGGGAACTGGAACACTGTGCCCGCCCAGCCATCATCCTGCGCCCCGGCAATGCCCGATGTCCCGCCGACTTCGGTCGCTTCGGCCACGGCTTTGGAATACCAGCCGATCCGTGTGTTGATATCGGTATTGTTGACCCCCGCCGCGCCAATCTGGATCAGCACTTCGCCCGGCCCGGGCAAGGGCACCGGCACATCATCGCGCAGGTCAAGCTGATCGAATCCGCCATTGCCGGTCAGCAGCACCGCGCGCATTACGGCGGGGATTGTCATCCGGTCCGGCTCAATCGGCGCGCTCCAGCCCGAACTGGTTCAGATACCATTGCTGGAATTTGATCACGCTGCCTTCCTGATCGGAATAGCGCCCGGGGCGATAGCGGCTCGACATGATCCCGGCCTGATTGTTCTCGGTGATCACTTTGTCTTGTGTGGTGGTGGCGTGATAGCCCCAAATCATCTTGTCGATATCGACTTCGGCTTCGGTGGCGCGTCCATCGACCAGCCAGATCATCTCGACGTCTGACTGCAAGGCCGCGCGCGGGGTGAACAGGAACAGGATCGCGAAATGATCGTCGGCAACGATCTGGCTGAACGGGCTGAAGCTGAGGTGCATCCGCCCGCCATCGGCCACCGTGCGCTGGCCCATCAATGGTGCAGGCGCGGTGCCGTCCTGCGTTTCCGACGCCCAGCCCGGCTTGTTCATCCGCTGCATCAGCAGGCGCAGGTGGCTGCTTTCCGGCGGATCATCAATCGTGCCGATCGGACGGCCAAGCGCTGCCGCACCCGCTTCCCAGGCCTTAAGCTTGGGGGCAAAGCTGGCGATTGCATCGGCCGGGCCTGAGCTGGGTCCGGCCCCCACCGCGACGATCGATTCAGCTGCGTGCATCGAACAGAACTCTGGATGCGAGGGGACGCAGTGGTAGCATTCGAAGAAATTCTCGACCACCAGCTTCCAGTTGGCATCGGTGGGATAGCTGCCGGCGTGGGCAATCCGGGCAGTGTCGATCCCGTGATAGGCGAGGATCGGCCCCATATCGCCGAAGGTCGCGTCAAAGTCCTCGGGTTCGCCCTCGCTCAGATTGATGAAGATCAGCCCATGAAACACCCGGATATGGCAGGCGAACAGGCTGTTTTCGGCCTTGTCGAAATCATCCGGCATCAGCCGCGCCGAGATGAGCCGCC
>JAYURW010000073.1:0-7658 GCA_043756025.1 Novosphingobium sp.
CCGACCTTGCCGAGCACTGGAGCCTCGACTTCGGCGGCGATGCCGACTGGTCGCGGTTCTCGACCACCTTCGATCCGCGCCAGACCGCGCGGATCATCGGCGCACATGCGTTGCTTGGCTATCATGGCGAGCGGCTCAACCTGACCGCCGGGGCACGGATCGACGATCATGACCGGTTCGGCAGCCACACCACGCTGGGCGCAAATGGCAGCTTCGCCTTGGGCAATGGCTGGCGGCTGCGCGCTTCGTGGGGGCAGGGGTTCAAGGCCCCGACGCTGAGCCAGCTCTATGGCTTTGGCGGCAACGCCAGCCTCAAGCCCGAAACCAGCGAAGCGTTTGATGCGGGGATCGAGCTGGGGAACCGCAACGCCCGGTTCCATCTGGCCGCCACCGCGTTCCGCCGCGATAGCCGCGACCTGATCGACTACGTCTATCCAGCTGGCTATTTCAACATCAGCCGCGCCCGCGCGCAGGGGTTCGAACTGGAAGGCTCGGCGCGCCTTGATGGCAATTTCACGCTCTCCGCTGCGTACACCTACCTTGAGGCGACCAACCGCAGCACCGGCACGGACCTAGCCCGCCGCCCGCGCAACATGGTGAGTGTTTCGGCCGACTGGACCACCCCGCTGCAGGGGCTGAAGCTGGGCGCCGATCTGCGGATGGTCAGCGACAGCTTCGACGATCGCGGGAATTTCACGGCCCTCGATGGCTATGGCCTGCTGACGCTGCGCGCGAGCGTGCCACTGGGGACGCATCTTGAGCTCTATGGCCGGGTCGAGAACGTCACCGACGCGGAGTATCAGACGGTCGCGGGTTACGGCACTTATGGGCGCTCGGGCTATGGCGGGGTGCGCGTAACGTGGTGAGACCACGCAAATCCTTCCCGAACCGGGGAGGGGGACCATCCGCAGGATGGTGGAGGGGTACGCGCGGTGATCGCGACCTATCCGGCGAGGTATTGATCACCGCACGTACCCCTCCACCAGCTCCGCTGGTCCCCCTCCCCCAAGGAGCTACCCCAACCGCGCCAGCGCCGCCGCCAGCCGCTCGGCCTCGGCGGCGTGCAGGGCGTGATCGGCGCGGGCCTTTTCAACCGCTTCGGGTTTGGCCTTTTCGGCAAAGGCTGGGTTGCTGAGTCTCTTTTCGAGTGACTCGGCCTCTTTTGTTGAGGTCGCCAACGCCTTGGTCAGCCGGGCCTTTTCGGCGGCGATGTCGATCACGCCTTCGAGGTCGAAGACGATTGTGTCGGAAGGAGTCACAACTTGCAAAACAGCCGTAGAGGTTGTCGTTGAGTACTCGAATCTCTCGATCCTGCCGAGACGCTCAAACTGGCCTAAGTACTTTGATGCAATTACAAGCGTCAGGGCATCCGGTTCAGCAATGTTCGCGGTCAGCTTCACGCTTGGAGCAATTCCAGCCTCAGCTCGTGCAGAACGGACCGAGCTAATGGTATCGATCAGCCTAGCGATTTCTAATCTGGCTGAGACATCGTCGTTTGCAACATTGGGTTCTGGCCAGCGGGCTACGATCAGATCGTATTCACGCTCTCCAAGTTTGCTCCATAGTTCCTCTGTTACAAAAGGCATGAACGGGTGAAGCATAACAAGAATCTGATCGAGCACCCAACCGGCCACGACCTTGGTTTCCTCGTCGAATGATCCCTTGATAAGTTCGATGTACCAGTCGCAAAACTCATCGAATACAAAATGATAGACTGCGGCTGCCGCTGCGTCGAACCGCAGTTCGGCCATCGCCTTGTCAAGTGTGGCCAGTGTCTCGACAACTTCGCCGATGATCCATTTGTTGACCGCGCTGGTCGCTGCCGGGGCGGCGATTGTGGTCGAGGCACCGATCCCGTTGCTCTGGCAGAACCGCGCCGCGTTCCACAGTTTGGTGGCGAAGTTGCGGTAGCCTTCGACCCGGCGCTCATCCATCTTGATGTCGCGGCCCTGGCTTTCCATCGCCGCCATAAAGAACCGCAGCGCATCGGCGCCGAACCGGTCGATCAGCAGCAGCGGATCGATCACGTTGCCTTTGGACTTCGACATTTTCTGCCCGTCCGGCGCGCGGACCAGTCCATGCAGATACAGCCGTGGCCACGGATTCTGACCAGTCATCGCCTGCCCCATCATCATCATCCGCGCGTTCCAGAAGAACAGGATGTCAAAGCCGGAGATCAGCAGATCGTTGGGGTAGTGGCGGGCGAGCAGATCCTCCCCGGAACGGGGAGGGGGACCGCCGGCGAAGCCGGTGGTGGAGGGGTCGGAAGCTTGCCGGTTGGCGCTGGTTTGCGGAAGAGAGCTTTCGACCCCTCCGTCAGCCGTTCCGGCTGCCACCTCCCCGTTCCGGGGAGGATCATTGTCCGGCCAACCAAGCGTGGCAAACGGCCACAGCGCGCTGGAGAACCAGGTGTCGAGCACGTCATTGTCGCGCACGATTGTGCGGTCCCCGGCCTGCGCCTGCGCCGCTTCCTCGCTCTCGGCGACAAAGATGCTGCCATCATCGGCATACCACGCCGGGATCTGGTGCCCCCACCACAGCTGGCGGCTGACGCACCACGGCTGGATATTGTCCATCCAGTTGAAAAAGGTCTTTTCCCAGCTTTTCGGCACGATCTCGACCGCACCGCTGCGCACCGCGTCGAGCGGTGCCTTCGCGAGTTCCCCGGCGTTGACGTACCACTGGTCGGTCAGCATCGGTTCGATCACCACGCCGCCGCGATCACCGAACGGCTGGACAATCATCTTGTCCTCAACCCCGATCATCATCCCTTCGGCGTCGATATCGGCGATCACCGCCTTGCGCGCGGCATAGCGATCAAGCCCGCGATAGGCCTCTGGCACCAGATTGAGCGCGTCGATTTCGGCGGGATCAAAGCTGCCGCTGGCGGCGATTTCCTGCGCCCGGGTCGAAGCTGCGGCATAAGGCGCGCCATCGGCCCGCATCTGCGCGGCGCTGTCCATCAGGCGGTACATCGGGATGCCATTGCGGCGGGCCACGTCATAGTCGTTGGCATCGTGCGCGCCGGTGATCTTGACCGCGCCCGAACCGAAATCGGGATCGGGATAGAGGTCAGTGATGATCGGGATCAGCCGCCGCTGGGCCTTGGGGCCGACCGGGATTTCGCACAGCTTGCCCACAATCGGGGCATAACGCGCGTCATCGGGATGCACCGCCACCGCGCCATCGCCCAGCATGGTTTCGGGCCGGGTGGTGGCGATCGAAATGTAGTCGCGTTCCTCCTGAAACAGGATCGCGCCATCGGCGTCACGCTCGATGTAGGTATAGCTTTCGCCGCCTGCCAGTGGAT
Organism: Novosphingobium sp.; assembly: GCA_043756025.1. Classification (GTDB taxonomy): domain Bacteria; phylum Pseudomonadota; class Alphaproteobacteria; order Sphingomonadales; family Sphingomonadaceae; genus Novosphingobium. The sequence continues at coordinate 3,311 of JAYURW010000073.1, forward strand.
ACTTGAAATGCCACATATGGCCCGCAACGTCGCGGTTTTCGACTTCCAGATCGCTGATCGCGGTTTTCAGCGCCGGGTCCCAATTGACCAGGCGTTTGTCGCGGTAGATCAAGCCCTTGCCAAACAGATCGACGAATACCTTGACCACCGCCTTGGTAAAGTGCGGGTCCATGGTGAACTGTTCGCGGCTCCAATCCATCGAGCAACCGAGCCGGCGCAGCTGCTGGGTGATGGTCCCGCCGCTTTCGTGCTTCCACTCCCAGACCTTCTCGATGAAGGCCTCGCGGGTGTAATTGGTGCGCTTGTCTTGGGCTGCTTCCAGTTGGCGTTCGACCACCATCTGGGTCGCGATCCCGGCGTGGTCGGTGCCAACCACCCACAGCGCATCCTTGCCGCGCAGCCGTTCATAGCGGATCACGACGTCCTGCAGCGTGTTATCGAGCGCGTGGCCGATGTGCAGGCTGCCGGTGACGTTCGGTGGCGGGTTGACGATGGTATAGGGCACGGCATCAGGCCGTTCGGGCCGGAACAGGCCGTTCGTCTCCCAATGGGCATACCACTTCGCCTCAATCGCGGCGGGGTCGAAAGTCTTGTCGAGTGTTGCTTCAGTCATCGCCGTGGCCTTTGCCAGCGCGGCGGCACTGGTGCAAGGCTTGGCCCACCTTGCCCTCCACCTTGCCGAAGCCGCAAATTTCCCCCACACACCCAGCCCATGCGCGAGTGGGCCGAATTCACGATTGCCGAGAGCGATGATGGCGCGCGCGGTCTGGTGCTGACCGGGCCGCTGACCGTGTCGTCAATCGGGCGGCTGGATGGTGCCCTGCGCGGCTCGGGCGAGCGGTTTGGGCAGATTGACCTCAGCCAGGTCAGCGACGTGGATACAGTCGGGGCCTGGACCGTCTGGCGGCTGGCGCGCGAGTGCGGCGCTGACATAACCGGGGCGAGCGACAAGGCCCGCCGCCTGATCGCCGCTGTTCACCGCAACGAGTTGAACGAGGAAGAGGCTGACGAAACCGCCTCGCCCTATTCGGCTGAGGGGCTGACCGGGCAGGTCGGCGGTTATGTCATCGGCTATTTCAAAGGCGTGCGGTCCCTGCTCGGCTTTCTGGGTGAGCTGATCCTGGCGATGGGCAATGTCATTCGCCATCCGCGCCGAATGCGCTGGACCTCGCTGGTCCGGCAGCTCGATCTGGTCGGGATTCGGGCTTTGCCGATTGTCGGGCTGATGAGCTTTCTGGTCGGGATTGTGATTGCCCAGCAGGGCGCGGTGCAATTGGAACAGTTCGGGGCCGAGATTTATACGATCAATCTGACCGGGCGGCTCTCGTTCCGCGAATTGGGTGTGCTGATGACCGCGATCATGGTCGCGGGCCGATCCGGATCGTCGTTCGCCGCGCAGATCGGAACGATGAAGCTGACCGAGGAAGTCGATGCGATGCGGACCATCGGGGTGTCGCCGATGGAAGCGCTGGTGGTGCCGCGCGTGCTGGCCTGCACTTTCATGCTGATGGTACTGGGCTTTTATGCCGCGATCTTGGCGATTATCGGCGGGGCGTTCATCTCGATGTATTCGCTGGATATCCCGTTCTGGACGTTCCTCAGCCGAATTCAGGAAGTGGTGCCGCGGCACGATCTGTGGGTCGGGCTGATCAAGGGCCCACTGTTTGGGCTGATCGTGGCGCTGGCGGGCTGCTATCAGGGGATGCAGGTCCAGGGCAATTCCGAAGCGGTGGGGCTCAAGACCACACTGGCAGTGGTCCAGGCGATTTTTGCGGTGATCGTGGTCGATGCGTTTCTGGCGGTGTTCTTTACCGAAGTGGGCTGGGGATGACCCGCGATCAGTTCAGCGGCAATTTCCCGATCGTGGTCGAAGGCCTCAAAACGGCTTTTGGCGATCATGTGATTCACGAAGGGCTCGATCTGTCGGTTCGGCGCGGCGAAATTCTGGGCGTGGTCGGCGGATCGGGCACCGGAAAATCGGTGCTGATGCGCGCGATCATTGGGCTGCAAACGCCCGTTGGCGGCACTATCGAGGTGCTGGGCGAGACAATCGCCGGTGGCCGCACTGATAGCGATATCGATATCCGCAGCCGCTGGGGCGTGCTGTTTCAGGGCGGGGCGCTGTTTTCGACGCTGACCGTGGCGGAAAATATCGAAGTGCCTTTGCGCGAATTTTATCCCGAAATCAGCCCCGCGCTTCGCCGCGAAATTGCCCGCTATAAAGTGATGCTATCGGGCCTGCCCGATGATGCGGCGGACAAGTACCCTTCCGAACTGTCGGGCGGGATGAAAAAGCGCGCTGGCCTCGCCCGGGCCTTGGCGATGGACCCGGAGCTGTTGTTTCTGGACGAGCCGACTGCGGGGCTTGATCCGATTGGCGCCGCCGCGTTCGACCGGCTGACCGGCGAGTTGCAAGATACGCTGGGCCACACCGTGTTCCTGATCACCCACGATCTCGACACGCTGTATGAGGTTTGCGACCGGGTGGCGGTGCTGGCTGATAAGCGCGTGATCGCAGTGGGGACAATCCCGGAACTGCTGGCGCTCGACCATCGCTGGATTCAGGAATATTTCAACGGCCCGCGCGGCCGCGCGGCGAGCGCCGCACGGGATCGTGCCAAGGCGATGGACAAGCCCGGCAAAGCAGGGGAATAGGGTCGCAATGGAAACGAAGGCCAATCATGTCTGGGTCGGGGCAGTTACGCTGGGCCTGCTGGCGCTGATCGCTGCCGTGATCCTATGGGTTGCCCGGCTTAACGAAGGCAGCCGCCACGAATACGATATCTTCTTCAAACAATCGGTCGACGGCCTGTCAAAAGGCTCGGCAGTCAATTTTTCGGGCGTGCCGGTCGGGCAAGTGACCGAGATCGAGCTGTGGAAGAAAGACCCCGGGTTCGTCCGGGTGCGGATCGCGGTGAACAAGGACGTGCCGATCCGGGTTGGTACATCGGCGACCATGCAGGGCAGTTTCACAGGGGTTTCAATCGTCCAGTTGGAAGGGGCAAGCAAGGATGCGCCGCAGCTGACCTGCAAGGGCCCAGCGGCCGCAGCTGCCTGTCCCGAAGGCGTGCCGGTGATCCCGACCAAGCGCGGCGGGCTGGGCGAACTGCTTAATTCCGCGCCGGTTCTGCTCGAACGGTTGGCGACGCTGACCGAGCGGCTGACGCTGGTGTTCTCGGACAAGAACCTGGCCTCGCTCAACAATATCCTCGCCAATACCGATAGAATGTCGGGCGACCTCGCCACAGCGACCCCGCAGTTCCGCGCGACGATGGAAGAATTGCAGCTCACCCTCGCCGACGCGCGCAAGGCGCTGGCCGCGTTTGAGCTGACCGCGACCGAAACCAATCAGACCTTGAACGTCGATGGCCGGGCGATGCTGGTCCAGTTCCGCCAGTCGCTGAAATCGATCGAAGTGGTGGCGGGCCAATTGGGCGGTCTGGTCGGCGATAGCCGCCCAGCGGCCAAGCAGCTCCAGTCCAACACTTTGCCGCAAGCCGAAGCCGCGATCCGCGATTTGCGTGCCAGCACCAAGGCGCTGCGGGATCTGACCGAAAAGCTCAGTACCGAAGGCGCCGGGTCGCTGCTCGGCGGACAGCGGCTGCCCGATTACAAACCGAGAAGGAAGTGACTATGGCGCGCAACCTGCTTGGGATCGGCGCGGTGGCGGCTCTGCCGCTGGTCCTGTCGGCCTGCGTCAGCCTGGGCGGCGGCGGCGGCAAGTTGCCAGCCACGCTGCTGACCCTGACCCCGGTGCAAAGCGCGCCTGCGGGCAGTGCTGCCAGCGGTACGGCTGAACAAACGATCATGGTGATGGAACCGGAAACCGATCAGCACCTAGCGGTGCTGCGGGTGCCGGTGCAGATCGATGATGCCAACATCGCCTATCTGCAAGGGGCAACCTGGGTCGAACGGCCGGCCCGGCTGTTCCGCGGATTGCTGGCCGAAACGCTGCGGGTCAAAACCGGGCGGCTGGTGGTGGAAGACAGTCAGGCGGCGGTGCCAGTCGCCGGTACGCGCCTGTCGGGCCGCCTGATCGCAATGGGCTATGACGCCCGCAGCCGCTCTGTAGTGGTTCGCTATGACGCGATGCGGACCGGACCCAAAGGTGAATTTGTGACCAAGCGGTTTGAAAGCGTGGTCCCCGGCGTGGCCCCGCTGCCCGCCGAAGTCGGCCCCGCGCTGAACCAGGCCGCGAACGATGTTGCGCGGCAGGTTGCGGCGTGGATGCAATAGCGTTCAAATCCTCCCCCCTTGGGGGAGGTGGCAGCCCGAAGGGCTGACGGAGGGGGAATGGCGGCGCACAACAACACCAGCGATTCGGCAACCGATGTCACATTGGAAAGCA
>JAYURW010000074.1:0-7574 GCA_043756025.1 Novosphingobium sp.
TTGATTAGGGCGGCTTTCAACACAATTTAATCTGCCGTTCACGAAGGGAATCACCATGAGCGACACCGCCGACCGGGTTAAGAAAATCGTTGTCGAGCATCTCGGCGTAGAGGCTGACAAGGTTACTGAAGAAGCCAGCTTTATCGACGATCTGGGCGCCGATTCGCTCGACATTGTTGAGCTGGTGATGGCATTCGAGGAAGAGTTCGGCGTGGAAATCCCCGACGACGCAGCCGAGAAGATCAGCACCGTCACCGATGCGATCAAGTACATCGACGAACACAAGGGCTAATGCCCTTGGCTAACAGACTGGATCGCCGCGTTCTTGCGCCTTTCGGGGCGGGGTGACGGCGATCATGGTCTTTGACAGGCTCAGCCCGCAAGGGGCTGGGCCTGTTGCAGTTTTTGGGTTTGGAGAAGTGCAATGCGGCGTGTCGTCGTCACCGGCCTTGGCCTCGTAACTCCGCTGGGCGGAGACGTTGAAACCACTTGGGCAAACTTGATCGCTGGCAAGAGCGGAGCGGGAAAGATTACCCGGTTCGATACCACCGAGCACAAGTGCCACATCGCCTGCGAAGTAAAGCCAGCCGATCACCCCTATGGGTTTGATCCGGGCAAGCGGGTCGATCACAAGGTTCAGCGGCAGGTTGATCCGTTCATCATTTACGGCATCGATGCCGCCGGACAGGCGCTCGAAGACGCCGGCCTGACCGACATGGATCAGGCGACGAAAGAACGCACCGGTTGCTCGATCGGCTCGGGAATTGGCGGTTTGCCGGGGATCGAAAGCGAATCGATTGTCCTTTATGAAAAAGGCCCGAGCCGGGTTTCCCCGCACTTTGTCCACGGCCGCCTGATCAATCTGATCTCGGGCCAGGTCAGCATCAAATATGGCCTGATGGGTCCAAACCATGCGGTCGTCACCGCTTGCTCCACCGGGGCGCACTCGATCGGTGATGCCGCGCGGATGATCAAGGATGACGACGCCGATATCATGCTGGCGGGCGGGGCCGAAGGCACTGTCAATCCGCTCGGCGTAGCCGGTTTTGCCCAGGCCCGCGCGCTCAATTGCAGCTTTAACGACCGGCCTGAACAGGCCAGCCGCCCCTATGACAAGGGCCGCGACGGCTTCGTGATGGGCGAAGGCGCCGGTGTGGTTGTGCTGGAGGAATACGAGCACGCCAAGGCCCGCGGCGCCAAGATCTATGCCGAAGTGGTCGGGTACGGACTGTCAGGCGATGCCTATCACGTCACTGCCCCGCACCCCGAAGGCAAAGGCGCCGAACTGTCCATGCGGATGGCGATGCGCAAAGCCGGAATGGAGCCGGGCGATATCGACTATGTCAACGCCCACGGCACTTCGACCATGGCTGACACGATCGAACTGGGCGCGGTAAAACGCGTGCTGGGCGATGACCTCTCGGGCGCATCGATGAGCAGCACCAAGTCCGCAATCGGACACTTGCTGGGCGGGGCCGGAGCGGTCGAGACGATCTTCTGCATCCTTGCAATCCGCGATTCAGTTGTGCCGCCGACGCTCAACCTCGACGATCCCGATGAAGGCACCGAAGGGGTCGATCTGGTCCCGCACGTGGCGAAAAAGCGCAAGGTTCGCGCAGCGCTTAACAACAGCTTCGGGTTTGGCGGGACCAATGCCAGCCTGATCGTCAAGGCGATGGAAGACTGATGCTCGGTTCGCGCTGGGGGCGGGCGCCGATCTTTGCCGCACTGGCGCTGTTTCTGGGCGTGGCTGCGTGGTTTTTCGGCGGCTGGTATTCCTCAGGACCGCTCGGTCAGGATACCGCGTTCACCGTGCCGGATGGCTCAAGCTTGTCGAGCGTCGCGGCGAAGCTCGAAGCTGATGGCCTGATCGCCTCAGCCTCCGCGTTCAAACTGCGTGCGCGGTTTATCGGGGCGGGGACTTCGATCAAGGCTGGCGAATTCCTGATCCCCAAAGGCGCTTCGATGTCGCGGGTGCTTTCTGTGATCGCTGGCGACGAAGTGCTGCGGCGGTTCGTGACGATCCCCGAAGGGATGCCCTCGGTAATGGTCTACGACCGGCTGATGGCCAACCCGTGGTTGACCGGCAGCATCGCAGTCCCGGCCGAAGGGACTGTGTTGCCCGATACCTACGAGATTCAGCGCGGTGAAACCCGCCAGTCGGTGCTCAACCGGATGCAAGCCGGGATGAGCCGAGCCTTGGCCGAAGAATGGGAAAAGCGCGGGCCGAATGCCGTCGTAAAGACCCCGCAGGAAGCCGTGATCCTCGCCTCGATTGTCGAAAAGGAAACTGGCAAGCCAAGCGAACGCAAGATGGTCGCCGGGCTCTATTCAAACCGGGTCCGGCAGGGAATGCTGCTGCAGGCCGATCCGACGATCATCTATCCCATCACCAAGGGCAAGCCGCTCGGCCGCCGGATACGCCAATCGGAAATCAACGCGGTCAACGATTACAACACCTATTCCATGACCGGCCTGCCGCGCGGGCCGATCACCAACCCCGGCCGCGCCTCGATCGCCGCTGTGCTCAATCCGGCCAGTACCGATGTGCTGTACATGGTAGCCGACGGCACAGGCGGCCACGCATTTGCCAAGACCCTGCCCGAGCACAATGCCAACGTCGAAAAATGGTACACAATCCGCAAGGAACGCGGCGACTTTTAGGGGCAAGTTGGCTGAAAGCCCTTCTCCGCTGGGGAAGGGTTGGGATGGGGGTTCCACGTTGGTGCCGAGCCCCCACCCCAACCCCTCCCCAATGGGTAGGGGCTTTTCAACTACTGACCAGTCATCGCTTCCATCGCAGGAAGATATCGCGCGCCGACGATTTCAGCTTCGCGGCTTGCCTGATCGATTGCGGCTAGTTGCTCGGGGCTAAGCGTCAACTCGGCAGCACCCAGATTTTCCTCAAGCCGCGATAACTTGGTCGTGCCCGGGATCGGCACAATCCAGTCACGCTGCGCCAGCAGCCAGGCGAGCGCGATCTGGGCAACCGTTGCGCCGAGCGGTGCAGCAATTGTCTGCAACACGTCGACCAACGCGGCATTGGCCGCCATTGCTTCGTGCTGAAAGCGCGGCAAACGCGAGCGGAAATCGCCCTTCTCGAAAACCGTTTCAGTGGTAATCGCTCCGGTCAGAAACCCACGGCCGAGCGGGCTATAGGGTACGAAACCGATACCCAATTCCTCCAACACTGCCAGAATCTCGCCTTCGGGTTCGCGCTGCCACAGCGAGTATTCGCTTTGCAGTGCCGTAACCGGCTGGACTGCGTGGGCCCGCCGGATCGTTTGCGCTCCGGCTTCGGAAAGGCCGAAATGGCCGACTTTGCCGGCCTGAATCAGCTCACCCACGGTTCCGGCGACATCCTCAATCGGCACTGCGGGGTCAACGCGGTGCTGGTACAGCAGGTCAATCCGGTCGGTTCTGAGGCGCTTCAGCGAAGCTTCCACCACGGCCCGGATATGGTGAGGCCGGCTGTTGGTGCCGGGGCCTGTCGCTGGATCGCGGGTCAGATCAAACCCGAATTTGGTGGCAATGGTCACCTGATCGCGTAGCGGCTCCAGCGCCTCGCCGAGCAGGTCTTCGTTGGTGAACGGGCCATAGACCTCGGCAGTGTCAAAAAAGGTCACCCCGCGCTCCACGGCCTGCCGCAGCAAAGCGATCATCGCTGCCCGGTCAGGAGCTGCGCCATAGGCCCAGCTCATCCCCATGCACCCCAGACCAAGCGGGGAAACGGTCAGGCCGGATCTGCCAAGAGTGCGCGATTTCATGTTTGCGTCCTTTATGCTTCGGCGATGGTAGTTCCGATGGAAATTGGATCAAGCGCGGCTTCTCAGCCCGCACCGATGAAATTCAAAAGATATGACCCGATCAGCAACCCGATTATCACCACCACAGCGAGTTCAGCGAAGGAAATTTTGCTCTTCGTTGGGTGATTGCTGCGTTGGTGGCTGCTGGAACGATTGCCGGAGCGCGTGTTCGCAGGTCGGTGGCGCGGGGGAGCAAGAGCGCTTGACCGCTTCGCCGCTTGCTCACGCCAGATAGCTTCAAGGTTCGACGGTATCCGTTGCCCGACCAGCGCAAAGAATGCCTGGAGCGATAGGTGCGAAACGCCGCGCGTGCTGCGCGCCAAAGCCAGAATGCCCGCCACTGCATCATCCATCGACATCACCGGCTGCGCAGCGCCTTCGAAACGTATTCGCGCGCTATCGACAGTAGCGACGGCGCAAGCCTCAATATAAGCGCCGCCTGCCGCTTCGCCCAGTGCTGACTTCAGCACTTGGGCCGCCTTACCAGCCTGCTGCAGGGGGTATTGCGGGTTGCCTTGCCGGTCAGTCAGGATCTTGCCGGCGACAGACCATTCACCGGTCTGCGTAACCGCTATCAAACCGCCCAGATGCTTGAGTTCGATCACCACCGCGCCAAGCGGAGACAATGCCAGCGCATCAATTTCCCGCCCTCTCGGGCCGGAACCGGTCAAATGCCGCGGGACATTAGTAAACAAGGCCCAGTCATGCGGCAGCGCCGCTGCCAATCGGTTCAATGCTGCAACTTCATTTCGTTCGGGCTTGCCGCAATTAATTCGCCACGCCATGCGCACAACGCCCCTCAGAGAACAGGTGCACCTTCAAGCGCCTTCGGGGCGAAGTTTCAAGGCTCAGCGATGTTGAAGCCGTTGGAAATCGGATCAAGCGCCCCTTGCAACGCGGCAACCGCCGCCGGATCACCTTCGACCTTCAGCCCCATCCCTTGCAACTGCGCCAACGGCACTTTGAGGAACAGCAGCGCCAGCATCAGCTGGCGCGGACCGGTGAGGGTTACAGCTGGACTGGCGGCAGGCTGGCCAACCCGGGCGATCAGCACCGACTTGCCCAGATCAATCCCGACCGTTTCCTTGCGGTCGGTGATCACCAGATTGATCGCGAAAGGCGGTCGGCCAAGCCGCGCCGGATCATACCGCGTCGCCACTGAATCCATCAGCAGCTGGGTTGCCACCGCCGCAATCATGTCCTGACTTTGGGTTTGCTGGGCCGATGGCTTGTAACCTTGCCGCAGATCGCGCGCGGCGGAGAGGTACTGGTTGCGCCAGATCGCGCTTTCAGCCTGATAGCCCTGCTGTTCAAAGCTGTCGGCCAGCAAGGCCCGGGCCTGACCATTGGCCGGATCGGCAAAGACCAGCTGGCTGAGCAATTCTGACGACCAGCGATAGTCGCCCGCCGCCATGGCTTTCCGGGCCTGCACGATAACCTTTTTAGGTCCGCCAATCGCCGCTACGTAACGCTTTGCACGGTCCTGCGGCGGCCAGGGGTTGAGGTTGGCCGGATTGGCATCGTACCAACCCAGATACCATTGATAGACCGCTTTCGAATTGTGACTGTAGGTTCCGTAGTAGCCGCGGTTGTACCATTGTTGCGCCAGTTCGGGCGGCTGGACCAAGCCTTCGGCCAGCTCAACTGGGGTCTCACCCCGGTTCATCCGCCGCACGCTTTGGTCGTGGAGATAACGGTAATTGTCGCGCTGGCTGGCTAGCATTCCGGCCACTTCACTCTGACCAAAGCGCGGCCAGCAGTGGCTGGAAATAACCACATCGCTGCGCCCGCCATAAAGCCGCAGCGCCTCGTCCAGATAACCCGCCCAAGCGTGGGTATCACGGACCTTGGCGCCGCGCGGGGTCAGGATGTTGTGGAGCGAGCAGGTGCTCATCTCAGCTGAAAGAAACGTTCGGTGCGGCACGATATAAACGTTGAGTTCGCTCGGTGCCTCGCTACCCGAAACGATCTGGAATTCGAACGCCACGCCATCAACCACGCGGGTCTCACCCGTGCGTTCGATGGTGTCGGTGGGCGCGATCAGCGTGATTTCGCCGCCTGAAACCGCCATGCCAATTCCAGAACCAATTGTGCCTTGCGGGCCGGGGCTAAGGCCGACGCCGAATTGATAATTGGCCCGCCGCCCCATCGCTGCCCCGGCCATAACGTTTTCAGATGCGGTTTCTTCCATGAATTTGCCGGGAGCAATAATCGCGGTCCTGCCTGCTTTGACATCCGCCTCGCTGACCACGCCGCGCACTCCGCCAAAGTGATCGGCATGGCTGTGGCTGTAGATCACCGCTACCACCGGGCGCGGGCCCAACTTGGCATTGACCAGTTCCATCGCTGCCGCAGCCGTTTCGCGAGTGGTCAGCGGGTCAATCACGATCCAGCCGGTCGCGCCGCGCACTACGGTCATGTTGGCAAGATCAAAGCCGCGCACCTGATAGACACCGTCACTAACTTCAAACAGGCCGTGATGTCTCAGGTTGCTCATCTCACGCCACAGCGATGGGTGAACCGACGCCGGGGCGGGGCCAGTGACGAAATCATAACCCGCGAGGTTCCAGACCTTCTTGCCAGACTTGTTTAGGATCACCGGATCGGTCCGCGTCGCCAGAAAGCCGCGCTTGGCAAATTCGGCATCACGGCCATCTTCGGGTGGTAGCGTTGTGGCTGCGTTTTGCTGAGCCAATTCCGTGGCCTTGCTGGCTGGTTTGGCAGCACCAGTTGGACCTGCGGTCTGGGCCATGGCAGCAGTGCTGCTGAGCAGGAACGCGAGCGCGGCGAGGCGCAGGGCAGGGCGTGGCATGGTCAGGTCTCCTCTTCTCCGCCGCAAAGGATGCTGCGAACGGGCAAACGAGGCAAGGCAATTAAATTGCGCGATTAAGCTGCAAAGACGATTTTTGTGGGAAAAACCTATGAGATTTTCTGGCTAGTGTGAGGTCACTTTTGCCGCTCGCGGCGTTACCCAGAAGTCCTGCGTCCGCGACGATCCTGCTGGCGGACCCCATTCGCTTTGCAAGCTGCGCGGGCAAACGTGCCGGTGGCCGAAGAAGCCTGATTGCGCTAGGTGCGGGTGGTGAATCAAACCGCCCCTCCTTCGCTGGCCGTACCTTTTATCGTGACAGGAGAATTGCCGGTCGACATCTTTTCATGGGCCAATGGCCTGCGGACCGAGCATTATCCGCCCGAGCGCAATGCTCTGAAAGCGCATGTCACGTTGTTCCATTCCTTCGCGCCGTCGCTGCGGGATGAGCTGCCCCGGTTTCTGGGCCGGATGGCCGGCGAGTTTGCGCCGCCTGCGGCCGAGCTGACTGGACTGATGGATCTGGGCAGCGGTACCGCGCTCGCGATCCGCAGCCCCAGCCTGCTGGCGGTGCGGCAACTGATCTCGGATCACTTCTGGGATATGCTGACCAAACAGGACCAAGGCGGCAAGAAGCTTCATATCACGATTCAGAACAAGGTCCCGCGCAGTGACGCTGTGCTGCTTCAGGCAGAGCTTGGTCCACGCCTGTTGCCGCGCCGGTTTGCCTTCACCGGGCTGGGATTGCACCTTTATCGCGGCCCGCATTGGGAAGCGGTCAACGCTTGGAAGTTCCGCGGCAAACACAGCGCTTGACCGGCGCAAGGCGGCATCTTATGTGCGCCGCCTGCCCCCGGTTTCGCCGGGCGCTGCCATGGTATGGCGGAGTAGCTCAGCTGGTTAGAGCAGCGGAATCATAATCCGCGTGTCGGGGGTTCGAGTCCCTCCTCCGCTACCAT
>JAYURW010000075.1:0-20153 GCA_043756025.1 Novosphingobium sp.
GCATCTGCGGTTCGCCAGATTCCGACCGAAGTCTTCCTGAGGCGCGTTTTCCAACACTGCTGCGGGCATCGCTGCCAGGCCAATCGGTTGTGTTTTCCCTTTTGGTTTCAGGGGTTTCCCCCTTCATCCTCCAGTTCGGTTCCCCGTCTGACAAGACAAAGCTGCGCCCACCAAGTGAGTCGCGCAAGCGGAAAATGCCGCACTTATCCACAGACGGGTACTTTGGCGGTGGATAACCCTGCAAGTGCGGTGGACAGAGTGGTTGAAGGCAAAATGAGCACGCCAAGGCGCCAAGATGTCGTGTCTTTGGCGCAGCCGCTTTTGATACAAAGGTGTGCGTTTGACGCCCCGCGAGCGACTCGGCTGAGCCTGCGGCGCTAGGCAACCTCTTGGCGGCTTGGCGTGCGAACCCCTTACCTGTCTCTCTGCGCCAAGAGTCGCAACCGCAGTGCATTCAACCGGATGAACCCGGCCGCGTCCTTTTGGTCATAGGCACCGGCATCGTCTTCAAACGTGACGTGGCGTTCCGAGTATAGCGAGTTGGGCGATTTGCGCCCGACCACGCTGGCCATGCCCTTGTACAGCTTGAGCCGGACCGTGCCGCTGACCTTTTCCTGGCTGAGGTCGATCGCCGCCTGGAGCATCTCGCGTTCGGGCGCAAACCAAAAGCCGTTGTAGATCAGCTCGGCATATTTCGGCATCAGCTCATCCTTCAGATGCGCCGCGCCGCGATCGAGTGTGATACTTTCAATCCCGCGGTGCGCGCGGGCATAGATTTCACCGCCCGGCGTCTCATACATTCCGCGTGATTTCATCCCGACGAAGCGGTTCTCAACCAGATCGAGCCGCCCGATTCCGTGCCTGCGGCCCAGTTCGTTCAGCGCGGTCAGCAAAGTGGCCGGGCTCATGCCAACCCCGTTGAGCGCAACACCATCGCCGCGTTCGAAATCGACCGTGATATATTCGGGCGTGTCGGGCGCGTCCTCCGGATTGACCGTGCGCGAATAGACGTAATCCGGGGTTTCATCCCACGGATTTTCCAGCACTTTGCCCTCAGAGCTGGTGTGCAGCAGGTTGGCATCGGTGCTGAACGGGCTTTCGCCACGCTTGTCGGTCGGCACCGGGATCTGGTGCTGTTCGGCCCAGGCGATCAGCGCGGTCCGGCTGGTCAGATCCCATTCGCGCCACGGGGCAATCACTTTGATGTCAGGGGCGAGCGCGGCCACGCCGAGTTCAAACCGGACTTGATCGTTGCCTTTGCCAGTGGCGCCGTGCGCCACTGCATCGGCGCCGGTTTCGCGGGCAATCTCGACCAGCCGTTTGGAAATCAGCGGACGGGCGATGCTGGTGCCGAGCAGGTAATCGCCTTCATAGCGGGCATTGGCGCGCATCATCGGGAACACGAAATCGCGGACGAATTCCTCGCGCACGTCGTCGATATAGATGTGTTCGGGCTTGACCCCCATCAGCACGGCTTTGGCGCGGGCTGGTTCGAGCTCGCCCTCCTGGCCAAGGTCGGCGGTGAAAGTCACCACTTCGCAATTGTAAGTGACTTGCAGCCATTTCAGAATGACGCTGGTATCGAGGCCGCCGGAATAGGCGAGGACGACTTTTTTGATATCGGGCGTTTTGGCTGTGGTCATGGCTGGAATTCCGCTGAATTGTCGCTAGGATTTGTCCCGGCAACTAAGGCAAGCGCAATGGGAGGGCAAGCATATGGCCAAAGCTGAGCTCAAAACCACAGCCACCAAAGTTTCGGTCGGCGATTTCATCGCGGCTGTGCCCGATGCGCGGCGACGGGATGAGGCTGCAGCTATCGATGCGCTGCACCGCCGCGTGACCGGGCTGGAGCCGCAGATGTGGGGCCCCAGCATCATCGGCTATGGCAGTTACGACTACAGGTATGACAGCGGCCGCGAAGGGACGATAGCCCGCGCCGGGTTCAGCCCGCGCAAGGCGGCGCTGACGCTTTATCTGATGGGTCACTATGCCGACCGACAGTCCGAAGCCGATGACTTGTTTGCACTGCTGGGCAAGCACACCACCGGCAAAAGCTGCCTTTACATCAAGAAATTGGACGATGTGGATTTAGTGGTGCTGGAAAAACTCGTCCGGCTCAGCTGGGATAGTATGAACGAAAGGTACCCCGTCTGATGCGCGGCGTGACTACATTCGCAGCGGCGGCGGTGCTGGCGGCCCTTTCGGTTCTGCCAGCGCAGGCCAAAATGGCCCCGGTTGATGCTGGCCAGAAAGTCTGCGAACTCGATTGGCAAGCCAGTCTGGGCGCGATCACAATCAAGCAGAACTGGTCAGGAAGCGGTGAAATGATCCGGGAGGAATTGAATGTCCGGCGGACCATTCCGGCCAGCGATGGCCGCATCGGCTCTTTGCAGATGGCAGCATATACCATGCGGACTGACGGCAAGGATTACCCTTCAAGGCACATCTTCCTCGGTCTTGGCGCGCCTTATGGAAAGGACAAAAACCAGCGGTTGGTGATTGCCATGCCCGCTGGTGAACCCATGGTGATCACTGCGCTGTATGGCGGGCAGACGATTCCGCTCAGCGAAGCGCAGCTGGCGCGGTTGCTTGGGGCCGATGGACCGCTGCACTTCCGCTTAATTACGGTTGATCGGCGCAACGCGGAAAAGAAGCGGCTGGCATCAGGCTGGTTCGATCTTTCGGGCTTTGAGAACCAGCCGCTGGCCGGGCTGGGGCAGGCCGCCGAACGCGCGCAGGCCGCACTGGCCGCGGCCCGCCGGAGCGATAATCCGCCCTGCGTTATGGCCTCAGCCGCCGACATGAACATGATGGAAAGCGACGAGCCGACGCGCAAGTGGCTGTCGTTCAATTGCAGCGAGGATTGGGAGTCTCCGCTCGGCGCGTTTGGGCTGACGGCAACCGGGTTCAGTTGGCGCCCGCGTCCGCGCGATGGGGTTACGATCAGCTTTGCCGCCGCGTTCCGCAACGCCCCTAATCCTGAAGTGCAACGCTTCCTGATCGATCCGAGCGACCCGCATCGTTATGGTCCAATCAACGTGATGCTCGGCAACCAGGATTGGGGCGCCAACTATCGCTCCAGCGATCCGGCCTTGCAACAGAGCCAGTCACTCGAACTTCGGCGCGGTAAATTTGTCGCGCGCAAGTGGCTGTCACAAACCGGTTCGGCGTCTTTCTTCTGGAGCGAATTTTCGCAATTGCTGGCGGACGAGGGAGACTTGCAGATTGCCGCCCACGATAAGGTCACCGGCAAGGCTCTGCTCAGCACGCTATCTTGGTCCGAAGTCCTGGCGGCCGAGGAAGAACTGCGCGCAGGGCGCCGCCGCCTGCTCGAACGCGAACGTGATCCGATGGCCCGGTGCAAGGCGGTGGTCGAAGTGGAAATGGGCACAGAAGAGATCTTGGTGACCTGAGTCGCAAGGTTCTCCGCCACCTACTTCTCCAAATGCCACGTAGGCGCTTCATCGAGCGCCGAAAGCCGCGCGGCCGCGGCGCCGATGTAGTCTCGCGTCATCGGCACTGCGCTGCGCTGTTTTACGGTCTGGAGGTGGAAATTGACCATGCTGCCGTGGCGGAAACTCTGTTCCGCGCCCGACAGGTAGAACTGCCACATCCGGAATAGCCGGGCGTCATACAGCGCCGTGATCTCAGCCTCGTGCAGGGTCGCGCGGCGGTACCATTCGGCGATGGTGTGGGCATAGTGGTAGCGCAGCACTTCGATGTCGGCTACTTCCCAGCCGGTCTTCTCGCACGAGGCCACCAGCTCACTAAGCGCCGGGATATAGCCGCCGGGGAAGATGTATTTGCGGGTCCACTTGTCGGTCGTTCCCGGCCCTTTGGTCCGGCCGATGGTGTGCGTTAACATGATCCCGTCTTCGGCCAGCAGTTCGTGCGTCTTGGCGAAGTATTCGGGCAGATGCGGCGCGCCGACGTGTTCGATCATCCCGACGCTGGTGATCCGGTCAAACGGCCCGGTGACATCGCGGTAATCGGTCAATTGGAATTTGACCTTGTCCGACACCCCCGCTGCTTCGGCCCGTTCGTTGGCGAATTTGACCTGATCGGGGGCGAGGCTGACGCCCAGCACTTCGATCCCGAAATGGCGGTTAAGGTAAAGCCCCAGACCGCCCCAGCCGCAGCCGATATCGAGCAGCCGCATTCCGGCGCATTGACCCGGCACCAGCCGCAGCTTGGCCGCGATCAGCGCCTGCTTGTCCAGTTGCGCGCGCTCCAGTGAATTGGCCGAGTCTTTGAAATAGGCCATGGTGTATTGCCGGTCCTCGTCGAGAAACAGCTCATAGAACTGACGGGTCAGGTCATAATGGTGGGTGACATTTCTGCTGGCCCTGGGCCGCAGGTTGATCTGGTCAGCCTTGGCACAGATCCAGTCGATCCCACGTTTGATTGGATTGGGCGCGCTGATCGATCCTCTGCCCCGGGCGGCATTGCCCGTCACCAGCAGCACCATGTCGCGGATATCGTGCGGCGGTTCGACTAACATGCGCCCATCCATATAAGCCTCACCTGCGCCGACCCGGGGATCTTTGGCGACGTGCAGCGCCGCGGCCTTGTCGGTAAAGCGGATGGTCACCGGATCGGCGGAGAAAACGCCGTAACGATACTGTATGCCGTCATGGTCGATCACGCGCAGATGGCCATCCTTGACCACCGCGCGGAGCATTTTGTCGAGCAACCACATAAGGCGGAGACTATGCCTTCGCGTGCCGCTGGCAAGGGTTAATCAGCCCAGCAGTCCGAAGATTTCGGCTAATTGCCATAGCCCCAGGACCAGGAACAGCAGGGCCGCGAGCCTGCGGGTCAGTTTCATCGAGACGCGCTGTTCGATTGCTTCGCCCAGGAACACCGCTGGGCCATTGGCCAGCATCATGCCCAGCGTGGTCCCGGCCGCGACGATCAGTACTGACTGGTAATGCGCAGCAAGGGCAATCGTCGCGATCTGGGTCTTGTCGCCCATTTCGACGAGGAAAAAGCTGACCAACGTCGTCAGGAACGCGCTGCCGGTGCTGCGAATGGTGTTCTCGTCATCGTCGAGCTTGTCGGGAACCAGCGTCCAGACGGCCATGGCAATGAACCCCAACGCGACCGCAATCCGGAACCAGTCGGCCTGCAGCAGCCCCGCGACCTCGCTGCCGACCAGCGCGGCCAGCGCGTGGTTGGCTAGCGTTGCCACCAAAATGCCGGCCAGAATAGCCCACGGCGCCTTGAGCCTCGCGGCGAGCACAATCGCCAGCAGCATGGTTTTGTCGCCAATCTCGGCGAGTGCGACGACAGCGGTGGAAGAGAGGAAGGCCTCGATCATTCCCGCGCCAAAAACAAAACATCGCGCGGCTGGGCCAGCAGGTGCTGGCCTGAATCGACAAAGATCGTCTCGCCGCTGGCCAACCAGCCCGTGGCCATGAACAGCGCAGCGTCGGCCAGCTCCTCGGGATCGGTCAGGCGCCCCAGCAGGTTCATCCGGCCCGAAAGCTCGTGCTCGTGGCTGTGCTGATCCCAGCTGGGCAACATCGCCCCGGGGGCGAGGCCGTAAATCCGGCCATCGGGCCGGGTCTGCGCCATCGCCAGCATCTTGACCGTGCTGGCCAGCGCGTGCTTGGCCATCGTGTAGCTGAAGAAATCGGGGTTGGGGTTGGCGATTTTCTGGTCGAGGAACTGGATCACCCGGCGTCCGCCGGTGCTGCGGGCCTTGGCCAGAAAGGCCTGCGCCATGGCGGTCGGCACTTCGGCGTTGACGCGCATCGCTTCGGCAAAAATCACGGGGTCGATCGCCTGCGCTGTGTCAGGCTTGAACACCGCCGCGCTGTTTACCAGCATCCGCCAATCGGGCAGCCGCGCAGCCAGATCGTCGATCATCGCCAGCGCGGCTTCGCGGGCTACCAGATCCGCTTCAACCACTTCGGCTGAAGGTAGCGTGGCGGCCAGCGCACGCGCTTGATCGAACGAGTGCCCAGCATGGATTGCGACGTGCCAGCCAGCGCCAGCAAAGCGCCGGGCCAGCACTGCGCCGATCCGTTTGGCGGCGCCGGTAATCAGAACTGCGGGTCGGGACATCGGACCAAGCTTTGCTGGGGATGCCCCGCCGGGTCAAGTGGTCAGCGGCAGCGCGTACGCCCCTTGGCCAGTTCATTGCCAACCAGCGCTCCGGCCGCTGCGCCCAGCACGGTGCCGGTTACGCGTTCACCGCGGGTATCGACCGCCCGGCCAAGCAGTGCGCCAAGCGCCGCGCCAACCAGCAAGCCAACCGTGCCATTGCCGCGGCGGCAGTAATAGCGGCCATCGTCGCCTTGCCAATAGCGGACCCCGTTACTGGTGCGTTTGTAGCGGATATCGCCTTCCTTGTCGCGATAGCCGTGGGCCGGGGCCCAGCGCGGCGGATCGGCCAGCGCCGGGGCGGCGGCGGTAAACAGTGTGGCGGCCATCAGGGCCGGAATGAGGACCTTGGACATGGTCTGACTCCCGTTGTTGATACGTCGGAGGTCAGGCTGGGCTTGGTTCGATGAACGGCAGATTTCCGGGTTTGCTGAACCGTGCGCTAAGCAAGGCAGGCCGTTTTCAGGCTACTATTTGTGCTTCTTTTTTGGTTTTGGCTTGGCTGCTGCGACCGGTTCACTGCCCGGGGGCGGATCCTTGGCCCATGGGTTTGACTTGGGCCCATCACCGCCCTGTTTGGATGGTTCGTCTATGATCGCGAGGGCCGGGGCCTCCGCCGGGGCATCCTTGGCCCACGGATTGACGTGGGCTGGCTCGTTACTGCCCTTTTTGGCGGATGCGGCCGGCTTGGCGTCGGGCGCTGGCTCTTTCGAACCCGAACACGCGCTGAGCAAAAGCGCCGAGGCGGTAGCGATGATAATGGACCGTTTCATGGCCTGAACCTCCAGTTGAAAGCCCGCCATACCCGCAAGGACCTAACAGTCGGTAAGCGTCAGCCGAGCGCGGCCTGCTTTTCATCGGCGAGCCGGTCCAGCTCGGCCCGGGTCATTTTGGTCGCTGCGGTCTTAAGCTGGCCGCAAGCGGCATCGATATCGCGCCCGCGCGGGGTGCGGATCGGGGCGCTGATCCCGGCGTCGAACACGATATTTGAAAAGCGCCGGACCCGTTCGGGCGTGGAGCATTCATAAATGGCGCCGGGCCAAGGGTTGAACGGGATCAGGTTGACCTTGGCTGGCAGCTTGTACCGCTTGATCAACCGGACCAGTTCGCGGGCATCGGCGTCGCTATCGTTCTTGTCCTTGAGCATGACGTATTCAAAAGTGATCCGCCGGGAGTTGGACAGGCCGGGATAGTCGGCGCAAGCCTGCAGCAGTTCCTCGATCCCGTACTTGCGGTTGATCGGCACGATCTCGTCGCGCACTTCCTTGTTGGTGGCATGGAGCGAGACGGCCAGATTGACCCCAATTTCAGCCCCGGCGCGGGCCATCATCGGCACCACGCCGCTGGTCGAGAGCGTTATCCGGCGCCGCGACAGCGCCAGCCCATCGCCATCCATAACGAGCTTCAGCGCATCGCGGACGTGCTCGAAATTATACAGCGGCTCGCCCATGCCCATCATCACGATGTTGGTCAGCAGACGCCCGTCTGCGGAATAGCCGCCGTCATCATCGACCATGTCATCGCCCAGCGCGGACAGATCAGCTTGGCCCGCGCGCGGCCATTCGCCCAGCGCATCGCGCGCCAGCATAACCTGTCCGACGATTTCGCCCGGGGTCAGGTTGCGGACCAGCCGCATCGTCCCGGTGTGGCAGAACCGGCAGTTGAGCGTGCAGCCGACCTGGCTGGAAACGCACAATGTACCCCGGTCAGCATCGGGGATGAAGACCATTTCAAACTCATGCCCGTCATCAGTCCGCAACAACCACTTGCGGGTGCCGTCGCTGGAATGCTGGGCCAGCACGATCGCCGGGCGCCCGATCACAAAGCGCTCAATCAGCCAGGGCCGCATCGTCTTGGCGATATCGGTCATCGCGTCAAAATCAGTGACGCCGCGGTGGTAAAGCCAGTGGAACACCTGCTTGGCCCGCAGCTTTGCCGCTTTGGCGTCCAGCCCTGCTTCGATGAGCAGCTCGGCGATCCGCGGCCGCGGCAGGCCGATCAGATCGACCCGGCCATCCTCACGCGGCGTAACCTCACGCGGGGTCGGGACCGGGTCGATTTGCCCGGGTATCGTCATCAGTGCGGTGTCGGCCATAACGCGGCCTTATAGGGATAAAGCGGCGTGATCGCCAGCTTTGTCTAAATCGCAGCCGATTGTAACCAATCCCGGCTTGGCACCGAACCCGAGGGTGAACCAACCAAAGGGGCCCGGCCATGAAGCAAACTCTAGCAACCACTGCATTCGTTCTGTTGGCCGGACTGGCCGCACCGGCGCAGGCCCAAGCCCCGCAATTGCGCGCGGCGGTGATCGGCGGGCTTGAACGAACCGATAGCGCCCCGGGCAGCGGAGCCGAGGACGGGGTCTATTACGGCGTCCAACTGGGCGCAGATTGGGACTTGGGCGGACTGATCGCCGGTGTGGAGGGCGAACTGGGCGATTCTACTGCCACCGCGCCCAATCTGGGCAATCAGGCTAACCAATCGCTGTTCGGCAATGCTGCCGTCCGCGTGGCGGTGCCGGTCACCGACGGCGCGCGGGTGTTTGTGCGCGGCGGCTATGCGTACCACAAGATCGATTATGCGGCCGGCCCGGCGTTCGAAGGGCACGGTTATACCCTTGGCGGCGGGGCCGAGCTGGATCTGGGGCAGAGCCTGTTTGTTCGGGCTGAGTATCGCTATTCGGATTATGGCCAGACCGTGCGCGGTCAGCAGCTTGTTGCAGGGCTGGGGTTCCGGTTCTAACGCAATTGCGCGCAACCGACCGCCGCTGCGTCCATCGCGGTGGCGGCCCCGGCCAAATCGTAACTGTTTGAAAAACCGCGGCCGTTGGTGTCACGGGCGTTGACGGTCATGGTCTTGGCAGTGCGCATCGCAGCCATGATCGCTGCATCGCCGCGCTTGTCCGCCGCCCAGGCATCACCGCCACCGCCGACCAATGGGATCTTTTGCCCGCCGATGGAGAGCGAAATCGCTGCGTTCGGCTGTAGTTTGCGCGAAACGCGAAAATGCACTTGCCCGCGCACGGTCTGGCGTGGCCACCAGGCGACATCGGCATAGGGCTGAAAATCCCGCTGCATCGCCGAAGGCGCGGCCATTGCGATTGCATAGCAGCGCGGCGTGGCGGGATCGCGGAACGCGGCCCATTCACTGAAAACACCCAGACTGTCGCGCGCCAGTGCTGGGGCGGAAAGCAGGATCAGAGCAAGAATCGCAGGTAACCAGCGCATCGCGGGCTATTGCCCGATCAGGTCGAGATAGGCCACCACATCGTTGCCCGTGGCGATAAACAAGCCCTCTTGAACTTCGGTCGGTTGCTGTTCGGCCAGCGCCAACGCCTCGGTCAGCGTGCCATACAGCAAAGTGTTGGCCGCTCCGCCTTCAGCCGCGCCATCGAGGTGATAGAGCCGGACACTGGCATCGTCATAGGTCGTGCGCATCAGGGGTCCTCTCGCTTGGCGCCGTCAAGCTGGCGGGCGGTCCGTTCGGTTTCGCGGGCCAGTTTGGCTTTGGCGGCTTTGGTCTGGCCGTGCAACGCGCGGTTTTCGGCGGCCTGCTGGGCCGAACTGGCGCGGGCCTTGGCCTTGCGAGCGAGCCGCAGGTTGATCACATCGGCCATGGTCAGGCGCTTTTCGGATAGCTTACGGCCAGCACTTCCCATTCTTTCTCACCGCCGGGCCGGTGGACTTTGCGCAGATCGCCCACTGCCGCGCCGCGCAGGGCCCGGGCCATCGGCGCGCTCCAGCCAATCAGGCTGGCGCTGGCGTCTTGTTCATCATCGCCAACCAGCGTCAGGGTCAGGTGGGTGTCAGCCTCATCAGCGATCGTCACGCAGGCCCCGAACCAGACCCGGCTGTGGTCGTCCTGCCGAGACGGATCGATCACTCGGCAGTTTTTCATCCGCCGCGCCAGATGGGCCAGTTCGCGGTCAATCTCGCGCATTCGCTTGCGGCCATAGAGGTAATCGCCGTTTTCGCTGCGATCGCCGTTGCCCGCCGCCCAGCTGACGATTTCGGTAATTGCCGGGCGTTCGGTCCCCAGCAAATGGTCATAGCGCGCCCGCAGCGCCGCCATCCCGGACGGGGTAATCGGCGGACCTTCGGGTTTCATCCCGGATACCGCTTGCCCATAAAAAAGCTGAGCGGATTGGCGCCTTTGTAGATTGCCCGGTTCGGGTACATCGCCTCATAGACCACCGCGTTTTCGAGTACGCGCTGAACGTAGTTGCGGGTTTCCTGCAACGGGATTTTCTCGATCCAGTCGATCCAGTCAACCGAGCCGTTGCGCGGATCGCCGTTGGCGCGCAGCCACTTGTTCACGTTGCCGGGACCAGCATTATAGGCCGCGACCGCCAGCGGGTACGAGCCATTGTAATATTCCAGCATCCGCCGGAAATAACCGTCACCCAGCATCAGGTTGTACCCGGCATTGTTGAACAGCGCCTGGCTATCGTATTCCAGCCCCATCTTGCCGGCCTGTTCACGCGCGGTGCCGGGCATCAGCTGCATCAGCCCGCGCGCTCCGGCGTGGCTGAGCGCGTTCATCGCAAACTGGCTTTCCTGGCGCGAGATCGCGTGGATGAAAGTCCAGTTCGAACCTTGTGGAATTGGGATCAGCGGAAAACTGGTCTTGCGGTAGTTGCCGTGCCCGTCGATGTGCGCAGCCTGCCCCAGGATTACCCCCAGATCGCGGCGGCCCAGTTCCTGCGCCAACTGCGCGATCAGCACGTGTTCGGCTTCGCTCTCCGCCCGTTCGGCCAGTTCCTTGAAGAACCGGACGGCAGTGGGCCAATCGCTTTCGCGAGCGACTTCGCGGACCGCTTTGGTCAGTGGGCGATCGTTGAAAGCGGCGCGCTCGGCCGCGGTTGGCGTGACGCCGGCCGAAAATGCCGGCGGCAACAATGGTCGGCCCAGCCGTTCCAGCGCGAGCATCCCATAGTAGTTATCGGGATAGACCGCGGCCATTTCAAAATAGCGGGTCGCCTCTGCCGGATTTCCGCCCTTTGCCGCAGCGCGCCCGGCCCAGTAAAAGCCCTTGGAGCGGGTTTGCGGCGTGCGGGCGGCAGCGCCATAGCGCCAGAACAGCGGTGCTGCGCGATTGCCATCGCCCAGGCTCCACAGCGCATTGGTCCCGCCCAGCCACATCAACGAGGTGTAATCATCACGGATCGCGAAACTTTGGCCCGATACATCGGTGCCCGGCGCAAAGGTATCATCGACCCCGGCGGCAATCCGCACTGCGCCAAAAGCGTCGGCGTTTTTCGCCACCGCCAGCAGTTCGCCGACCCATTTGCGCGGTTCGCGCGGCGGGGCCGACAAGCGCGGACGCGCGGCGATCAGTGCGGCCGCTGAACCGCTCTGTCCGCTGGTCCGCAGCATCCGGCTGCGGTTGTAGACGTAACCGGCGTCCTGCATCACGTCGGGCGGCAGGACGATCCCGGCAGCACCCGGATCCTTGCCGTTTACCAGCCCGGTCCGCGCGGCAAAGGTCATTCGTTTGGCCGGGGAAACATACAGCAGCTGCCGTTCGGCCTGCGGCCCAGCACCAGCCCACAGCAGCGCGTCCATCCGGGTATCGTGATCGTCATAAGTCAGGCTGGAACCAAGCCGGGCGAAAATCGCCGATTCGCTATCATCCCCCATCAGCCCGCCACGCCAGGCGCCCAGCGCGACCTGACCGGCTTCGGGACGGCCCAGTGCGGCCAGCGCCAGTGCATAGCGCGCCCGGGCGCGGTTGCTGAGCGGGGGGTACCGGTCAAAAAAGCCAACGATCTGCGCTGGGGCCACGCTTTCGCGCTCCAGCGCGGCTTCGGCATAGCTGCGCAACTTGGGTTCTTCGGGCAGGCCCGGATAGGACAGCAGGAACCCGGCATAGTCGCCGAAGCCAAAGCCAGGGTTGGCCACCAGCAGTTTCCAACGCGCCACAGCCATATGCATATCGCCCGGCGGCACAGCGCGCAGGTTTACCCGCGCCTGATCCCATTCAGACCCATCGGCCGATTGGGCCGCAGCCGGGGAGGCCGGGAAAGCCAGTAATGCGATTGCCATGGCGGATGCGATACGAAGCATACTGGACATTTTGAGAAAAGGATCCTTATGGCAGGCTGAACGAAGCCTCTATGGGGCAACAGCAGGGATAAAGTCCATGTTCTCCGGCTCTATACCGGCTCTGGTTACCCCGTTTAAGGGCGGTGCCGTGGACGAAGCGGCGTTCCGCAGGCTCGTTGATTGGCAGATTGAACAAGGTTCCAGCGGGTTGGTTCCGTGCGGCACTACGGGCGAAGCGCCGACGCTGAGCAACGACGAACAGCACCGGCTGTTTGAATTGTGCGTTGAACAGGCTGCGGGCCGGGTGCCAGTGATCGCCGGTTGCGGCAGCAACGATACCCAGACCGCATTGTGGCATATGCAAGTGGCCAAGGATCTGGGCGCCGATGCCGCGCTGATGGTCGCGCCTTACTACAACCGCCCCAGTCAGGCCGGGTTGCTGGCGCATTTCAGTTATCTAGCCGAGCAGGTCGATCTGCCGGTGGTGCTTTACAACGTGCCGGGCCGGACCGTGACCGATATCGCCCCTGGAACCACGATTGAACTGGCCCGCCGGTTCCCGGATCGGATTATCGGGATCAAAGACGCCAGCGGCGATATGACCCGGCTGACCGCGCACCGGATCGCGCTTGGTGCTGGTTTTGTTCAACTGTGCGGCAACGATGATATGGCGCTGCACTATAACGCCGGCGGTGGTTCGGGTTGCATTTCGGTAACCGCCAACGTGGCGCCCCGGCTGTGCGCCGATTTTCAGGCTGCGAGTTTGGCGGGGGATATGGCCAAGGCCCACGAACTGAACGAGCGGCTGTTCCCGCTCCACCAGGCGCTGTTCACCGATGCGTCCCCCGGGCCGCTCAAATATGCTATGGCCAAAGTGCTCGGCTGGATCGGTGAGGAAGTCCGCCTGCCGCTGGTGGCGTGCAGTGCGGAATCCCGCGCGGCGGTGGATGCGGGGCTTAAAGCAGCGGGTCTGGTTTAGGGGCTGACCGAATAGTTCAATCTCCCCAGTTCCCTTTTGCCCCACCACACCTTACATGACCCCTCAACCATGGCCCGCCCCAATCACCCTGCATTCGACAAGACCAAAGTGGTCGCCGAAAACCGGCGGGCGCGGTTTGACTATTATATTGATGATACGGTCGAGGCCGGGATTTGCCTCACCGGGACCGAGGTGAAAAGCCTGCGGTTCGGCGAAGGCTCGATTGCGGAATCTTATGCCGAGGTGAAGAACGGCGAGGTCTGGCTGATCAATTCGAACGTCCCTGAATTTAGCCATGGCAACCGCAACAACCACGTGCCCAAACGCCCGCGCAAGCTGCTGCTGCACGAGCGTGAGATTGCCCGCTTCACCGGGGCAGTTGAACGCAAAGGGATGACGCTGGTTCCGCTGTCGGTCTATTTCAACAGCCGCGGCCGGGCGAAAGTCGAGCTGGCGCTGGCCAAGGGCAAGAATGATGCGGACAAACGCGCCACCATGAAGGAGCGCGACTGGAAGCGGGATCAGGCCCGGATTATGCGGGAATACAAATGAGCACCTTTCCTGCCAAAGTTTCCCGCTGGATGCAGCGCAATCTCCCCAAGCGTGAGGATATGGAACACAACCGCTGGATCGGGCCCTTGGCCCGGCGGCAGGAATTGTGGCGCTTTACCCGGCGGTCGGTCCCGCGCGGGGTGGCTGTGGGCTTGCTGGTCGGCATTTTCGCACTGATCCCGGGGATCCAGATTGTCGGCGCGGCGCTGATGTGCGTGCCCAGCCGCGGCAATATTCCGCTGGCGGCGGCAATGACGTTTTTGTCGAACCCGGCGACCACCCCGTTCATCATTGCCGCTTCGATTTACCTTGGCAACAAGCTGGGCTTTCATGCCGATGTCAGCACGTTCAATTCGCTGATGGAGCGCGGGGCGAGCCTGCGCGAATGGGCCTATTGGCTGCTGTCTGATGCAGCCCCGGCAATGCTGCTCGGGCTGTTTGTGATCTCGGTGATCTCGGCTTCGGTCGGCTATCTGATCGCCTCGTTCAGCTGGAACTGGTGGGTCCGGCACAAGCGCAAGACTGCGATTGAGCGGATGCGCGCCGGGCTGACCGAGGGATGAGCGCAGTTACCCCCGGCGCTGGCGCTCGCCCGATTGAGCGTCTGGTGCTGGGCGCGGCGTTGCTGGCCAGCGCGGCTTTGGTCTGGCTGGTATCCGGGCAAGCACTGGCAGTTGCGGTGTTCGCCGCTGGCCTGGCCGGGCTTGGCGGGATCGCCTGGTTCCTGACCCGCCGCACTCCAGACAACACTGCGCCCGAATTTGCCCTGCCCGATTGGTCGGTAACTGTCGCCGCGATTGACCGCGCCGATGCCGCGATCGCGGTCACCGACCGCGCCGGGCGGCTGGTTTGCGCCAACCCACTGTATGAAAAATGGTTCACCGCTCAGCAGGCCCCGCCGCGCTTGGCGGTTGATAATATCAGCCTTGAACGGCTGGCCAAGGCTGGCCGCGCAGCTTGGCGTGATGGCCGGGGCGTAGCCGATCTAGTCGAAAACGCTGAGGGCCGCTGGAAAGCCAGCGCGCTGCGGGCCGGGCGCGGCGATGACTATCTGGTCTGGACGATTTCGCCGCTGACTCCGCCCGATCTGGTCGCCGAGCTGGTCCCGCATCTGGATGGCAAGCTTGGCCGGGCGCTCAGCCAAGCCGGGTTCGCCGCTGCGATTGTCGATCCCGACGGCAAATTGCGCGCCGCCAGCGCCGGGTTCGCCAGCCGCGCCACCGGTGATCCCGCCGCGCTGCTGACCGGCCAGGAGTTTACCGCGCTGCTGCGGCAGGATGAACGCGACCAGATCAGCTGGGCCCGCGATGGCAAGCGCGGTGCCTCGCTCAGCCTGTTCTACCTGCCGGTCAGCGATCCCGATGCGGGCGCGCCGACCGATTATGACAACACCCCCAGCCTGATCCTGATCGCCGATCACGGGGTCGGCATCGGCAGCGGCGCGGGCGAGGCCAATGCCGCCGTCCCGCATCTCGAGGCGCTGCTTGGCCAGCTCCCGCTGGGTCTTGCAATGGCCGACCGTGACGGGCGGCTGCTGTTTGCCAACACTGCGTTCATGCGCGCGGCCGGCAAAGACGGCGATCCGCCGCCAACCTATCCGACCGATCTGGTGGTGCAGGAAGACAAAGGCCCGATTTCTGACGCGATCCGCCGGTTTGCGCAGGGGCCCGCTGCCCGGGGCGATCTGGCGGTGCGGCTGCGCGGTCAGCCCGAGGAGACCGTCTCGCTGAGTTTGGCGGGTGTGCGCGGATTGGGAGAGGCCGCGGTGCTGCTCGGCCTGACCGACAATACCGAGGAAACCCGGCTTAAGCGGCAAGTGGCACAGGCGACCAAAATGCAGGCCGTCGGGCAGCTCGCCGGCGGGGTGGCGCACGATTTCAATAATGTCCTGACCGCGATCCTAGGCACCTGTGATCTGATGCTGCTGCGCCACACGCCGGGCGACAGCGACTATGACGATATCCAGCAGATCCGGGCCAATTCCAACCGCGCGGCCAGCCTGACCCGGCAATTGTTGGCCTTCAGCCGCCAGCAGACGCTGCGCCCCGAAGTGCTGCAACTACCCGATGTGTTGTCCGATGTGTCGCACCTGCTCAAACGGCTGATTGGCGAAAAGATCCAGCTGACCGTTACGCATGATCGCGATCTCGGCCCGGTTCGCGCCGATCCAAGCCAGCTGGAACAGGTGATTGTCAATCTGGCGGTTAACGCCCGCGATGCGATGCTGGCCAAAAGCGAAAGCGGCGGCAAACTGACTCTCGCCACCCGAAAAATCTCTGCGGCCGAGGTAGGCCGGATGCCTGGCGGGATCATGCCGCTGGCTGATTACACCGCGCTGGTGGTGCAGGATACCGGCAGCGGGATTGCGCCCGATCACCTTGGCAAGATTTTCGAACCGTTCTTCACTACCAAAGATCTGGGCAAAGGTACCGGCCTTGGCCTCTCGACCGTCTATGGGATCGTCAAGCAATCGGGCGGGTTCATCTTTGCCGATAGCGAACTGGGCCGCGGCACGACCTTTACGGTCTATCTGCCGGTCCATCACGCCGATCCCAATGCCCCGGTGCCCGAACTGACCGCGCCGGTTGAAACGCCGGTTCAGCAATGGTCCGGCGGGGGCAGGCTGCTGCTGGTCGAAGACGAGGACATGGTCCGCGCCGTTGCCGAACGCGCGCTGGTTCGCGCCGGTTACACCGTCACCACCGCCAGCGACGGCGATGAAGGGCTGGAAATCGTCAAAGCCGGGGCACAGTTCGATATGATCGTGTCCGATGTGGTGATGCCCGCGATGGACGGCCCCAGCATGGTCCGCGAAGTCCGCAAGCTGCTGCCAGATATGCCGGTGCTGTTTATGTCGGGCTATGCCGAAGAGCAGCTGCGCAAGGAAATCGACATCGACAGCGTCGAATTCCTGCCCAAGCCGTTTTCGGTCCAGCAGCTTAGCGACAAAGTTGGCGCGTTGCTGGCAGCAGCGAAAGGTTAAACCCCTTGAACATCGCGCAGCCAGCGCCGACATAGGCGGTTCCAGCAAAGAGGATTCCCATGATCGACCTGTACGGCGCATCGAACGCGCAAGGAAAGTTTTCGCAAGACTCCAGCACCGGCGCGCTGATCCCGGTTGTGGTCGAGCAATCGGCCCGCGGCGAACGCAGCTTTGACATCTATTCGCGGTTGCTGCGCGAACGGATCATCTTTGTCACGGGCGAAGTCGAAGACCATATGGCTTCGGTGATCGTAGCCCAACTGCTGTTCCTTGAGAGCGAAAATCCGAGCAAGGATATCTCGATGTACATCAACTCTCCCGGCGGCGTGGTGACGGCTGGCATGGCGATCCATGACACGATGCAGTACATCAAGCCCAAGGTTTCGACCGTCTGCATCGGTCAGGCCTGTTCGATGGGCTCGTTCCTGCTCGCCGCTGGTGAGCCGGGGATGCGCGTCGCCCTGCCGCAGGCCCGGATCATGATCCACCAGCCATCGGGCGGCGCCCGCGGCATGGCTAGCGATATCGAAATTCAGGCCCGCGAGATTTTGCGGCTCAAGAAGACCATGCACGAGCTTTATGCCAAGTATACCGGCAAGTCTGAGCAGGAAATCGCCGATGCGATGGACCGTGATACCTGGCTGAGCGCTGGCGAAGCCAAAGACTTCGGCTTGGTCGACCGGGTGTTCGAAACCCGGCCCGACAATGAAGCCGACGCCAGCGGCAGCGGCGGCGCGCCAAGCTAGGCATAAGGGAAACAGTAACCTTGCCGCTTCAGCACCGAGCAATATGCTCTGGTTATAGCGCAGGATTGCAAAATGTTACCGCCGGGTTACATTCCGGCAATTCTCCGCGCGAGCGGAACTATGGACGATAGCATGACCAAACTGAGCGGAACCGACGCCAAAAGCACCCTGTACTGCAGCTTCTGCGGTAAGTCTCAGCACGAGGTGCGCAAGCTGATTGCCGGGCCGACCGTGTTCATCTGCGATGAATGCGTCGAGCTGTGCAACGATATCATCCGCGAGGAAACCAAGGCCGGGATCGCTGGCAAGAAAGACGGCGGGGTGCCGACCCCAAAGGATATCTTCGAAACGCTGAACGATTACGTGATCGGCCAGGACCGCGCCAAGCGGGTGCTGTCGGTCGCAGTTCACAACCACTACAAGCGGCTCAAACACAGCGCCAAAGGTAGCGAAGTTGAGCTGTCAAAGTCGAACATCCTGCTGGTCGGGCCAACCGGCTGCGGCAAGACGCTGCTGGCCCAGACGCTCGCCAAAACCTTTGATGTGCCGTTCACCATGGCCGATGCCACCACTCTGACCGAGGCCGGTTATGTCGGTGAGGATGTCGAAAACATCATCCTCAAGCTGCTTCAGTCCAGCGATTACAACGTCGAAAAGGCCCAGCACGGGATCGTCTATATCGACGAAATCGACAAGATCAGCCGCAAGGCCGAAAACCCCAGCATCACCCGCGACGTTTCGGGCGAAGGGGTGCAGCAGGCGCTGCTCAAGCTGATGGAAGGCACCACGGCCTCTGTGCCGCCGCAGGGCGGGCGCAAACATCCGCAACAGGAATTCCTGCAGGTCGATACCACCAACATCCTGTTCATCTGCGGCGGGGCGTTCGCGGGCCTTGAAAAGATTATTGCCGACCGCTTGCAAAAGCGCTCGATCGGGTTCGGCGCGCACGTTGCCGATCCGGAAAAGCGCAAGGTTGGCGAACTGCTGCAAAAGGCTGAGCCGGAAGATCTGCTGAAATTCGGCCTGATCCCCGAATTCGTCGGCCGTCTGCCGGTGATCGCGACGCTCGAAGATCTGGATATCGCCGCGCTGGTCAAAATCCTGCAGGAGCCCAAGAACGCGCTGATCAAGCAGTATGCCAAGCTGTTCGATCTGGAAGATGTTTCGCTGACCTTCACCGACGATGCGCTCGAAGCTATCGCCAAAAAGGCGATCGAACGCAAAACCGGCGCGCGCGGGCTGCGCTCAATTGTCGAAAGCCTGCTGCTCGACACGATGTTCGACATCCCGACCGAAACCGAGATTGTCGAAGTGGTGGTCGACAAGGACGTCGTCGAAGGCCGCAAAGACCCGGTGCGGGTGCTGAAAGGCAAGGAAGAGGCAGCCTAAGCCGCCTCAAACCCCTATCCGCGTTACCCAATCGGCTCGCACTTACCAGCGGGGCTGGCGAACTTGGCTTCGGCTTCGGCCCAGGCTTTGGCAAACAGGGTATCGCGGCTTGCGGTGCTCGACAGTGCAAATCGGCGGACGATTGGCGCGTCCTTTTTGCCCTGCATCATCCGCAGTTCGACCCAGCCGGGCAGCGGGATCGGCTGGCCTAAATCGGCTTGCGAGGCGGCTGAACCGGGCGGTGTTTTGTCTTCGCCCAACTGCTCCATGGTCAGCACCTTTGGCGCCGACCCATCGAACGAATAGTCGATCCGGTAGCCCGCAAGGCGCCGCTCCAGCGCAGAGTGGGCGACATTGCCGCGCAGTGGTGCCGTTACCGCGGCGACTGTCGTCATATTGCGGACTGAGCCGATCCGACCTGGCGCGGAATTGTCGTAATTGATCGACAGCACGACGTCGGGAATTTCGGAACCCGAAGGTCCGGATTCGTTCACCAGTGCGGGAAACCACAGCGCGTTGGAGGAACTGAAGCCATTGTCGCCAGAGCGGACGAGGAAAACATCGACTTCCTCGCCGTTCGCCGCCAGCGCGGCCCCTTCGCACAAATAGGCGCGCGTACTGGTTTGGGCCAGCGCAGGCGCGGCGAGGGCGGCCGTTACCGCCAAAACAAAGGCCGCCGCGCGCATCAGTTGGCCTGCCGGAAAACGATTTCGCCGTCTTTCGAAACGGTAAGTTCTTTCTGGACGCTCTTTTGCAGCAGCCAGGTGCCGCCGCGGTTGACCCAGATATCGGCCGAAACGACCGCGATATCGAGCGTCATTTCCGCGCCGCTTTCATCCGGGCGTTTCATCTGCATAGTCATCTGGCTATCGACCGCAGCGGTATCGCCGGTGACTTTGACCGACAGCACTTTGGTTTCGGGCTTGGCGTTGGCCATTTCGGGTGGCAGCTGAGCCAGCTTGTCCAGCACTTCGGTGCGGTTGTGCACGTCGCCGCGAATGTCGGTCGATTGGTAATCCGGAGCGAGCAGCTTTTCGGTTGCGGCGCGATCCTTGGCCATCATCGCGTTGCGCATTTCGGTGTAGCGGACTTCGAACGCCGCTTTGGGGTCTTCCTGCGCCTGAACCGAACCGGCCACCGCAATTGCCACCAAACCACCCGCCAGCAACGGCCGCATCATCGAAAAGCTCATAGCGCCAACTCCTTGTCTGCCCCGCAGTGGAGCATAAATCTGCGACGCAGGTAAGCGCTTTCAGCCGAACCCGCGATGAACGGATCGATTAAACGCCGTGGCGCTCCGCCCAACAGCAAGGCCGGTGCGGCGTCCCTCTGATCGCGAGGGACGCCGCACC
>JAYURW010000076.1:0-49317 GCA_043756025.1 Novosphingobium sp.
AGTCTTTCGATCCTGGCGCTGGCCGAGCGGCTGGCGGCGAGCGAAATCCCCGTCCTGATCAACGGCCCGACCGGCACCGGCAAGGAAGTGCTGAGCCGCTTCATCCATGAGCGCAGCCCGCGCCGCAACGGGCCATTCGTGGCAGTCAATTGCGCGGCAATGCCCGAAACCATGCTCGAAGCTTTGCTGTTCGGCCACCAGAAGGGCGCCTTCACCGGGGCTATCAATGCGGGGGAGGGATTTTTCCTTGCGGCCGACGGCGGCACGCTGTTGCTCGATGAAATCGCCGAAATGCCCATCCAGCTGCAAGCCAAGCTGCTCCGCGCTCTGCAAGAGGGCGAGATCGTGCCGATCGGCGCAACCCAGCCGATCAAGGTCGACGTCCGGATCATCGCCTGCGCCAACCGCGATCTGCCGACCGAAGTGGCCGAGGGCCGGTTCCGGGCCGATCTGTTTTACCGGCTCAACGTATTTCCGCTCGCACTGCGGCCGTTGCGCGAACGCAGCGAGGACATTGCCCCGCTGGCCTTCGCGCTGGTGCTGCGCCACACTGCGCCGGGCAAAGTGCTGCCGTGGATTTCGGATGCGGCGCTGGCACTGCTGAAACTGCACGGCTGGCCCGGCAATGTTCGCGAGCTGGAAAACGTCATCCGCCGCGCGCTGCTGCTTGGTGATGGTTCGGGCGAAATTTCCGCTGAGCACATTGTGTTCGATCAACCGGCGCGGCTGGTCCCCGAAGGCGGTGCAATGCTGCCCGAACCAGCCGGAGCGCGGCTCTCCAACATCGTCCAGATCAGCGAAGCCAAAGCGATCATGCAGACGCTGGATGCCTGCCATGGCAACCGAATCGCCGCAGCCCGCCAGCTCGGGATTTCCGAACGCACCCTGCGCTACCGCCTCGCCGCTTTCCGTGACGCTGGCATGGCTGTGGCGGGAGCCCGGCGATGAGCGGGATTGGCGGCATCGGTGGCGGCGGCGGGATCCAGCAAATCCTGGCGCTGCGCCAGCAATTGCTCGAACGATCGAGCTTGCTCAAGGACGTTCACTCGGCCGCGCAAGGCCCGCAGGCAGCAGACGCGCCGGGCGACCCGGGCGGCGGGTTCGGCGGCGCGCTCAAATCCGCGCTCGACGGGGTGTCTGCCACCCAGCGCAATGCCGAGGGTCTGTCCGAAGCCTACGAGCGCGGTGATGTGACCGATATCGCCAAGGTCATGCTGGCCCGGCAGGAAGCCGGCATCGCTTTCGAAGCCACCCTGCAAGTCCGCAACCGGCTGCTGTCGGCCTATCAAGACATCATGCGGATGGGAGTCTAAGTGAATGGCTAACATCGCCCCCGCCCAGTCCTCTGCAACCCCGATGGTTCTGTCCGGCGGCTCTCCGCTTGAACGGGTTCGCAGCTTCACCGCCCAGCCGGTGGTTCGGCGCGTGCTGCCTTGGTTCCTCGGGCTGGCTGCGATCGGCGGGGCTGGCCTGACCTATACCACGCTCGCCCCGGCGCCGCAGCGGGTGCTCTATTCCGAACTGGGCGATGCCGAACGGGCCTCGGTCGCATCCAGCCTCGACAAGGCCGGGATCACCTATCGCATCAACGCCGATACCGGCACGCTGACCGTAGGCGAAGATGACCTATACAAAGCCCGGATGCTGGTTGCCTCTGATGGCGCTTTGGCGGTGCCCAATCCAGTTTCCAGCCTCGACAGCTTACCGCTCGGTGCCAGCCGGACGCTCGAGGGCGAGCGGCTGCGCGGGGCGCGGCAGGGCGAACTGGAATTGACCATCAAGCAGATCGACGGGGTCGAAAGCGTCCGCGTCCACCTCGCCGAGGCGAGCAAATCGGTGTTCGTCCGCGACGATGCCCCGCCCACCGCTTCAGTGATGGTCCGGATGGCCAAGGGCCGCAAGCTGACCGATGGGCAGGTTTCGGCAATCGTCAACCTGGTCGCTGGATCGGTGCCAGGCCTGTCGCCAGATGCGGTGCGGGTGGTCGATCAGCACGGGCGGCTGCTATCGGATCCGCGCGCGCAAGGTTCGGACCGGTTGGAATTGCAGGCCCGGCTCGAAGACAAGCTGCGGGCCCAACTAGAACAACTGCTCACGCCAATGCTGGGTGCAGGCAATTTCACCAGCGAAATTCAGGTCGAGCTCGACATGGACGAGGTCACCTCGGCCCGCGAGGCCTATGACAAGAACGGCGTGGTTCGCAGCGAAACATCGCAGCAATCGCAAGCAGCGGGGGGCCAGCCGGGGCAGGCCGTTGGTGTCCCGGGCGCCTTATCCAACACGCCGCCCCCCGCCGCGCAGGCCGCGCCCGGTCCGCCACTAGCCAGCGTTGCTGCGCCCGCTCCCGGCGCAGCGCAGGCAAGCGGAGACAGCTCTGCCACCCGGACCTATGAGCTGGGCCGCGAAGTCTCGGTCGCCAATTCGCAGCCGGGCAAGATCAAGCGCCTCTCGGTCGCGGTTGCGATCAGTCAGGACGCGATGAAGAAAGCCAAGCCCGGCGATCTCGATCAAATCAAAGCGCTGGTTTCGGCCGCAGCCGGGATCGATCCGGCGCGCGGCGATCAGGTGCAGGTGCTAGCCCGTCCGTTCGAGCCGGTTATCGAAGAGGTAGCGCCGTTCTGGGAAGCGCCATGGTTTGCAATGGTGGTCCGCAGTGTAGCCGCGCTGCTGGCGGTGCTGCTGGTCCTGCTGCTGGGGGTGCGGCCCTTGGTGCGCGCGTTGAAGCGCCAGCCGGGCGAAGCCGCAGGCGGCGATAGCAGGCCTGATCGCGGCCTTTCTGCCCCCGCCCCGCAATCGCCCGCTGATGCGGCGATGCTGGGCCGCCAGGTCAGTCTGGCCCAGCGGATTGTCGTGGAAAAGCCTGAGGATGCCCTGCTGGCGCTGCGCCAGATGCTCGGCAATGTTCCGGCGGAGTCAGCCCGATGAGCGAGGTTCTTGCGTTACCCGGTCTTGGCGATGCCGCCCGCGCGGCGGTAATGATCATGCTGCTGGAAGAAGACCAGGCCGCCGAAATCCTGCGCCAGCTTGGTCCCGAGGAGCTGCAAATACTCGGCGAAAAGATGTGCGAGCTCGGCGATATCGGGCCCGAGCAGATCACCCAGGCAATCGCCGGGTTTGTCGGTAACACCCAAAACGGCGGGATCAGCGCGCGCGGGCGCGGCGACCACGTTCGGCGGGTGATGACCCGGGCGGTCGGCGAAGTGAAAGCCGACAGCCTGATGCAGCGGATCATGCCGCAAGGAGTGGACACTGGCCCGGCGATCGAGCTGGCCCGGTGGCTGACCCCGCAGGCGCTGATCCCGCTGATCAAAGGCGAACACCCGCAGGCCATTGCGGTGCTGCTGGTCCAATTGCACGCCGAAGTCGCCGCCGAAGTGCTTCATTCGCTGCCCACTGATGTTCAGCCGCAAGTGATGCACCGCATCGCCACGCTCGGCCCGGTATCGGTTGAAGTCATGCGGATGCTCGAGGCTGTGCTCGAAAACCGGATCAGCGCCAGCCATGGCCAAGCCATGCTCAGTTTGGGCGGGGCACGCCAAGCAGCAGACATCATCAACAACCTGGGCAAGGCCGCCGAAAAGCGCATCATGCCCGAGATTACGCGCATCGACAAAGCCATGGCCAAAGAGATCGAGAACGAGTTGTTCAAATTCGAGCATCTGTTTGCACTCGATGCCAAAGGCATGGGTGCGCTGCTGCGCGAAGTCGAAAGCGATATCTTGATCAATGCCTTGAAAGGCATTCCAGAGGATCAACGCGAGGTGTTCTTTGCCGCAATGTCGAGCCGCGCCGCCGATGGTGTGCGCGACGAAATCGCCGGGCGCGGACGGCTCAAACTGGCCGAAGTGGTCGAGGCGCAGAAGGCAATCGTTGTCGTGGCCCGGCGCTTGGCCGCCGATGGCACGATCCAGATTGGCACGAGCGGCGGGGATGACGAATATGTCTAGCCTACCTTTTGCGGAACTCGGCGCGAGCGCTGGTTTTCAGTTTGATCCGCGCTTCTCGCCCGGCCCCTCCCAAGCCCCAGCGCCCGGCGATCCGCTCGCCGAGGCATGGGCGGCAGGCCGCACCGCCGGTTTCGACGAGGCCCGCGATGCTGCGCAAATGCAGGCCACTGCGGAATGCGCCGCCGCCGCGAAAATCACTTTGACGCTGGCCCGGCTTGACGCCGACCAGACCGAACAACTGCGGCAGAAACTGACCGCCACGGTCACCGCTCTGTGCGAGGCGAGCATCGCTCCGCTGGCGCTGGACAAGGCAGCGCTGGCCCGGCGGGTTGCAACTGCCGCAGCAATGCTGGCCCGCGCCGATGATGACAAGGTTTTGCGGCTCAACCCTGACGACCTCAATTCGATTGCCAAGCAGCTTCCAGAAGACCTTGAAGTGCTCGAAGACCCCGCGCTCGAACGGGGCGCACTGCGGTTCGAGACGGCCAGCGGCGGGGTCGAAGATGGCCCGGCCCACTGGCACCGCGCGATCGCTGAGGCGTTGGCGCGGTGCTGAACCTGATGGCCCCTTTGCTGGCTGATCTGGCTGAGTCCCGGATCGACCTGTATCCAGGACGCTATGGCTTGCTCAACGCCTGTGACGGCGGCTTGCTCGAAGTCTCGGGTCTCAGCGCGCCGGTCGGCGCATTGTGCAAGGTCGCTCATGGCCGGGCAGCGCCGCTGACCGCCGAAGTCATCGGCTTTCGCAATGGCCGCACGCTGATGATGCTGCTGGGTGACACGGTCATGCTGCGGCCCGGCGCGCGGGTCCGGCCCGAAGGTCAGCCAGGTATGCTGCCAGTTGGCGAGGCATTCCTGGGCCGCGCGGTCGATGGCGAAGGCCACCCGATTGACGGCGGCGAACCGGTCCATGCCCGCGCGCTTTGGCCTGCGGGCGGGGTACGCACCGGCGCGCTGGACCGAAGTCCGGTTCGCCGCAGCTTTGACACCGGCGTGCGCGCGCTCAACGCGCTGACCACTTTCGGGATCGGCCAACGGATCGGAATCATGGCCGGTTCGGGAGTTGGGAAATCGGTCCTGCTCGACATGATCGCGACCGGCGCCGAGGCCGAGATCGTGATCGTCGGCCTGATTGGCGAACGCGCCCGCGAAGTTTCCGATTTTGTCGAACGGCATATGACCGGCGCACACCGCGAACGCACCGTCGTGGTCGCGGTGCCGGCCGACCACGCCCCCAACCTGCGGCTGCGCGGCGCGCTGTTGGCCACCAGTCTGGCCGAACATTTTCGTAGCCAAGGCCGAACGGTGATGCTGATCATGGACAGCCTGACCCGCGTTGCCCACGCTGCGCGCGAAATTGGGCTGCTGCTGGGCGAGCCCGGCGCGGCCCGCGGCTATCCGCCTTCGGCGCTGGCCACGATCACCAAGCTGGTCGAGCGCGCCGGCAATTCGGCGGCCACTGGCGGCTCGATCACCGGGATCTACACCGTGCTGGCCGATGGCGACAATCAGGACGATCCGGTGGTCGATACCGCGCGGTCAATCCTTGATGGGCACATTGTTCTGAACCGCGATCTGGCCCAGCGCGGGCAATACCCGGCAATCGATATCGCCGCCTCACTTAGCCGGGTGATGGCCGATATCGTTCCCGAGACGCACACTATCTTGGCCCGCAAATTTCGCGCTTTGACAGCCAGTTATGAGGCGAACCGTGACCTCGTTCTGATGGGTGCCTACCGGGCCGGAGCCGATCCCCAGCTCGACCGGGCGATTGCCATGCATGCCGCATTGACCGAGTTTCTATGCCAACCAGCGCGCAGTTCGGTCGGCCTTGCAGACAGTCTGACGGCGCTCGAAAGCCTGCTCGGCGATGCACGCTGACGCCGCCCGGGTACGGCGTTTGCAGCGGCTCGAACTGGTCCGGGCCTTTGCCAAACAGGCCGCCGCGCTTGAGGCTGCGCAGGCCGAAGGCACGCTGACCCAGCTCGAAGCCTTGGCCGCCCGAACCGGGGCCATGGCCGATGACTATCGCGGCCGCACCGGTTTCAGCGATGGGCTGGAGCTGCGCCAGCAAGGCGGTTTTGTCGCAGGCCTCGGCGTGATCACCGCTGCAACCCAGGGCGATGCGGCTCAGGCCCGTGCCCTGGCCGATCACAAGCAGCAGGAACTGGCCCTGGCCGAACGGCGCCGCGCCGCAGTGGAAGACCGCGCCAAAGCTGGCCAGCGCGCGCTGGCGCAGCGGTCAGTCCGGCCTGTCTTGGGTGGGCGCCGTCCGGTTGGCACGGACCTTGAATAGTGAACGGCAACTGCCCCCGCGAAGGACCCGCCGATGATCCAGCCGACTGCCCCTGCCCCGCTTCCTGCGCTTGGCCTGCCTGGTGATATTGCGTTGCTGCCAGCGGGTGAACCAGCGGAAGGCTTGGCTTTTGGCGCTTTGCTAGCACTGCAAAGCCCGGCAGCGGTGCCTAGCGAAGCGGCTGAGCCGCCCTTGCCCGGCGCTGCAATCCTGCAATCCCCGGCA
This sequence comes from Novosphingobium sp., assembly GCA_043756025.1. Lineage (GTDB taxonomy): Bacteria > Pseudomonadota > Alphaproteobacteria > Sphingomonadales > Sphingomonadaceae > Novosphingobium. The sequence goes on from JAYURW010000076.1 coordinate 6,469, forward strand.
GCGGCTCCCGGCAATATCTTGCCGGTCGTTTTGCCGGAACCGGCAAGCGCAGTGCAGCCTGCCGAGCCTCCCCCTACCTGTCCGCAGCCTGCGGCAACGGCGCTGGCCCTGCGCACGTTGAAATTTGAGGCGAAGGCCGGGCGGGTGCAGCCACAGCCCATCGATGCGGACCCAACCGTTCAGCCGGATGAGCCTGCGCAATCGGTCGAACCGGCACCCGAACCGCAGACACTGCCATTACCGCAGCCCGATCTTCAGACCAAACCAGTAGTCCCGGCGCTTTCTGCCGTTGTTCTCCAACAGCCGCCGGGCGTTGCGGAACTGACCCCCGAACCGCAAAGTCAGGGCGCGCAGCATCGCACCATTCCAACGCTGCCGGTATCAGCAAGCATCCACGCGCAGGCGCAAATGCTTCGCCATGTCCCTGTGACTGCGCCGCTTCCGGTGGAACCCGCCACTCAAGCTGGACAACCGGTGCCCACACCGCCCGCCCCGGCCGCTTCGCTACCCGCCGAAGCCGTGCGGATCGACTTTGCCCTGCCGCGATTGGCAGTGGCGGTTGCGCGAGGCCGGGATGAACTCCGTCCGCTGGCCAAGCTGCCCGCATTTGCGCCCGCCGAGGCTGGGGCCGAAGCACTGGGCCCGCTCGCTTCGGCCCCCAGCGCACTGCAAGCTATGCCTGTCTCGCCAGCTGTTTCCCCCGCGCCGCTCCGCCCGCATGACTTTGCGGCGCTGATCGAACGGATCGCCGTAGCGCGCGAAGCGGCCGCTCCGCAGGCGGTTTCGATCACCGTATCGCATCAGGATTTCGGGCAAGTCCGGCTTAGCTTTCGGCCTGAAGAAGCGGGCTTTAACGTCGCGATAAGCAGCGCCGATCCCGGCTTTGCCCGCGCCGCCGCTGCGCTGCCCGCGCCGGTTTTGTCGCTGGCAACCAGCGATCAGGCCAACATGAGCCAGCAGCAACGCAACGACGGCGCACCTGCCCAAACCGGCGGGCAATCACAATCGCGCGGTGGGTCGGCCGATCCGCGCCGCGATGGCCAATCGCAGCCTCACAGCAATCCAGCCCCGCGCGGCCACAGCGGCCGTGCCGCCACGCGCAGCGGCATCTTCGCCTGAACCACAGAATTAGAGGAAACCAATCGACATGAGTGACAAGCCAGAGGACGAAGCCGCCGCTCCCAAAAAGAAAGGCAAAAGCCTGATGGTCAAGGCCGTGATCGGTCTGGTGCTGGTCGGTGCTGGCGGCGGCGGCACCTTTTGGGCGGTCCAGGCCGGGATGCTTGGCGACGAACACGGCGCCGAAAAGCCCAAGGAAAAGGACGAGCCCAAGCTGGTCAAAAAGGGCGAGGACGATCCCTATGCGCCCAAAACCGAGGCCAAAGAGGGCGAAGGCCCCGCCGAAGTCGAGGGCGAAGGCGGCAGCGAGTACAAAACCAGCTATTACAACTTTTCCGAAGATTTCACCTCCAACCTCAAGAACTCCTCCGCACTGGTCCAGATCAGTCTGGCCTGCTCGACCCGCCGCGATGGTCGGGTGCTGATGTGGCTCAAAAAACACGAGCTCGCGATCCGCAGCGCCGTGCTGGTGGTGCTGGCCGACACGCCCGAGGAAGATGCCTTTACGCCCGAAGGCAAGGTCCGGCTGGCCAAACGTTTAACCGACGCGATCAACAAAGTGCTGACCGAAACCGAAGGGTTCGGCGGGGTCGACCGGGTCTATTTCAAAGGCTTTCTGGTCCAGTGAAGTCGCACCACGCCTTTGTGGCCGAACGGATCGCGGCGCAGCATTGCCAGGAACTGCTGCGCCGCCCAGCCGAACCGGCCGACTTGATTCCGGCGCTGGCCCGGCTGGGCGATCGGTTCGCCCGCCTGCTTGGCCCGGCCTTTGCCGCGCTACTGGGCGGCGATGCTCCCAGCGTGTCGGTTGCCGCACCGGCCGAGTTGACCGAACCAGAACTGCGCGAAGAAGCGGGCGTGCTCGCGGCAAACTGCTTGCTGGCCACGGCGGTACCGGGCCTCGCGCTGCTTGTTTCGGTTGATGGGCTGGCTACATTGCGGTTGGTCGATCGCGCTTTTGGTGGGCGCGGCGATGCCAACGGGCCCTTGCCAGAGGCCTTCCCGCTTTCGGCCCAATTGATGATCCAGCGGCTTGAGGAACTGATCGCCCGCAGTCTGGGTGAGGCGCTGGGCCAGAGCGAGCTGCGGATCGTCAAGCGCGACAGCCGCTTGGCCGAACTGGCCCCTTTTCCGGCCGGGGCCCGGCTTTCCGTGCTGCGGATCGAAGTGATCGACGGTGCCTGCAAGCCGTGGAAGCTACTGATTGCGCTGCCCGCCACCCAGCTGTCCAAGCTGCTGGGGAGCGGCGATGCTGCGGTCCACCGCGAACCCGGCCCGGCCAATCCTGCCGCCGCGCCGTTTGCCGAAGTTCCGCTGCCGCTAACCGCGACGCTGGTCGATATGCAGGTCCCGCTGTCGGTCTTGGCCGCGCTGGAGCCCGGAGCAATCCTGCCGGTTGCGGTGGCCCGGGCGGTGCCGCTGTCGATCGGCGGCGCCGTTTTGGCGCGCGGAACCATCGGCGCGCAGGACGACCGCATCGCTATCAAACTCAGCCAGATTGCCTGAAGGAACCAAGCCACAATGACTATCCACACCCGCGGATTTGACCTGCTGAAAGAGGTGGACGTCCGCCTCTCGGTTGAACTGGGCCGCACCGACATGAAGCTGAAAGACGTGCTCTCGCTGGGCGAGGAAAGCGTGGTGATGCTCGACCGGCTGACCGACGAACTGCTCGACGTAATGGTCAACGGCAAGCTGATTGCACGGGGCGAGATCATCGCACAGGGCAACCGGTTTGGCCTCAAGATCGTCGAAATGGCTGGGGCCGAGCGTGCAGCTGAGGGGGCCGCCTGATGCTGATCTATATCGTCAAACTGCTGTTCCTGTTGCCGCTGATCGGCGGTCTGGCCTGGGGCACACTCAAGCTGGCGCAAAAGATGCAGGCCCGGATGGGCGCCGCGCAAGGCACCAGCAAATCGGTCCGGATCATCGAAACAACCATGCTTTCGCCGACATTGAAACTGGCGGTGATCGAATTCCACGGCCGCGAGATCCTCGTTTCGGCCTCGCGCAGCGGGCTGACCCGGTTGGCCGAGGCCCCGGCGCGGGAGGCCGCAGAATGAGCGGCTGCAAGAGGCTCTTTGCGCTTCCCGCCGTCCTCCTCCCCACCCTCGCCCACGCGCAGACCGCGATCCCCGGCGCGCTTGACCGGGCGTTTGGTGCAGCCGGAGCCAGCGGCGGCCAAGGCATGACCCTGTCGCTGCAGCTGCTGGTGATCATGGGGTTGTTGACGATCCTGCCGGGATTGCTGCTGATGATGACCAGCTTCACCCGAATTCTGGTGGTGCTGTCAATCCTCCGCCAAGCGCTAGGCCTTCAGCAAAGCCCGCCCAATCAGGTGCTGATCGGACTGTCGCTATTCCTGTCACTGTTCATCATGGGGCCGACGCTGGAGAAGGTGAACGCGAACGCCGTTGCCCCCTATGGCGCGGGCACAATCAACGCCGAACAGGCGATTGCAGTTGGTGGGGGCGAGTTTCATGCGTTCATGGTCCGCCAGACCCGCAAGCACGATCTGGCGATGTTCGCTGACATGGCAAAGGCGCCCAAATTTGCCCGCAGTCAGGATGTCCCGTTCACGATCCTGCTCCCGGCCTTTGTCACCAGCGAGCTCAAAACTGCGTTCCAGATCGGCTTCATGCTGTTCCTGCCGTTTCTGGTGATCGATCTGGTGATCGCATCGGTGCTGATGAGTTTGGGAATGATGATGATGAGCCCGACGATCGTCTCGCTGCCGTTTAAACTGCTGCTGTTTGTGCTGGTCGATGGCTGGGCACTGCTGATGGGCAGCCTGGTCGCGAGTTTCGGGTAACATCATGGATGAAACCGCTGCCCTGCTCGCGCTGACCGATCGGATGCTGTGGGTCACCGCGCTTGTCGCCGCGCCGGTGCTGCTTGCCAGCCTCGCGGTGGGGCTGGTGGTCGGGATCGTTCAAGCCGCTACTTCGATCAATGAGCAAACCCTGACTTTCGTGCCCAAGCTGGCCGTGATTGCGCTCGTACTGGTCGTGCTGGGCGCTTCGATGTTCGCACTGGTGGCTGATTTCATGCAGGAGATTTTTGCGGCCATCGCTGGGCTGGGCCAATGAATGCGCTCGATTTCGGGTTCGGCGCGATCGAGGCCGAGCTGTGGAAACTAATGTTCCTGATGACCCGGATCGGGGCCGCGCTGGTTGCCGCGCCATTCTTTGCCGCCGCTGCCGTGCCGGTGCAGTTACGGGTGGCGATCACCGGGGCCGTGGCGGTGCTGATTTCTGTCTGGGTTCCGGTCGCGATTCCGCCCGCCCTGCTGTCGCTGGCCGGGCTGTTGGCGCTGGCCAATGAAGCGCTGATCGGGCTCGCGCTGGGTTTCGTCCTGCAGCTCTCGTTTGCAGCACCGATTCTGGCGGCGGAACAGATCGGCGGCGCGATGGGGATGAGCATCGCCTCCAGCGCCGATCCAGTCAGCGGCGCACATTCGCCCGCCTTGGGGCAGTATTTTACCGTGATGCTGACGGTGATCTTCCTCGGTCTAGGCGCGCACCTTACCTGGCTGCAGCTGGTGGTTGAGAGTTATCAGGCGTTCCCGCCGGGCGGCATCTGGTTTGGCCCGGCGCAGATCGAACGGCTGCTCGGTTTTGGCAGCGATATGTTTATTGCAGCGGTGGCGATTGCTCTGCCGGTCACGCTGGTCCTGCTGCTGGTGCAACTCGCCAGCGGGGTGCTGAGCCGCTCGGCCCCGGCGCTCAACTTGTTTGCGCTGGGGCTACCGGCCGGCATTCTGGCCGGGCTCGCCGCGCTGATCGCGGTCGCCCCGCTGTACGCCGATCAATTTGCGGTGCTGAGCGAGCAAGCGATCCGGCAAGCTGCGGCGCTGTTGCTGCGATGAGCGGCGAAAAGACCCTTGCCCCAACCGAAAAGCGGCGGCGCGAGGCGGCGGCCAAAGGCGATGTCCTGCGCAGCCGCGAAGTGGCAACCGCGGTGGCCGTTCTGGTTGGCGCGGCTTGGCTCAAATTTGCCGGGCCATGGCTGTTTGATCGGTTAAGCGCAGCTTTGAGGTCGGGCCTGTCATGGGATCGCAGTGCGGTTGAAGTGTTCGATCCAGCGGGGGCGATACAGGCGGTAACCTGGGCGGTTACCCCGCCGCTGCTGTCGCTGGCCATGGCCGTCTTGGTCGCGGTCAGCGCCACGCAGCTGGCCCACGGCGATGGCCGCTGGGTCGGTGCCAGCGCCCTGCCCAAAGCTTCGCGGCTCGATCCGTTGGCCGGGCTCAAGCGGATGTTTGGCGCGCAGGGCTGGATCGAGGTCGGCAAGGGGATCTTGAAAGTCGTTTTGCTCGGTGCGATCGCTTATACTTGGGCCAAATCCAGCTTGGGCGACCTACTCGGGCTTGGCCGCGCGGCGTCGCTGGGCGGATCGCTGCGGCAGGGCTGGGACGCGCTAACCGCGCTGTTGTTCGCGCTCTCAGCCGGGCTGTTGGTGATCGCGTTGATCGATTGGCCGGTGCAATGGCTGCGCCGGTTCATGCGATTGCGGATGAGCAGCCAAGAAATGCGCGACGAGCACAAGGAAAGCGAAGGATCGCCCGAACGCAAGGCCGCGCAACGCGGCCGGGCCCGCCAATACGCCAGCGGCGCTGTGGCCAAAGCGGTCAGAGAGGCGCAGTTTGTGCTGACCAATCCCAGTCACTTTGCGGTCGCACTGGGCTATGATCCGTTGAAAGCAGGGGCGCCAGTGGTGCTGGCCAAAGGCCGCGGCGACAAAGCCCTGGCCATGCGCGAACTGGCCCGTGATCTGGGCGTGCCGCTACTCGAAGTTCCGGCGCTGGCTCGCTCGGTCTATTTCACCACCCGCGAAAATCAGATGATCCGTGAAGAACTGTACGGCGCGGTCGCCGCGATGCTGGCCTATGTCTTCTCATTGCGGCGCGGCGAAGTTCGGCCGTTGCCGCCGGTTGATCTGCCAGCCACTTTGCGTTTCGACGCCGAAGGGCAGCAGGACCGGAGCGCTTAAGCCCGCGCCAGTTGCGCCGTTCTACGGACCATGGAAACCGGTTCAGCCACATCATCGATCATTTCCGCGCTGGGCGCTGGCAGCGGGATCGACATGGCGGCGCTGGTCCAGAACCTGACCAACGCGCAGTTCGCGGTCAAACTTGACCGCAACACCGCGCGTAGCGAGACGGTTGAGCGGCAGATCTCGGCGACCTCAGCGCTTAAAAGCTCGCTGCTCCAGCTGTCGAGCTCGATCGGCGACCGGGTCCGAACTGGCGATCTGTCAAGCCAGCCGGCCATAGCTAATGGCGCAGTCGCTGCCGTTTCGCGCGGGACTTTGACCGGGCGCGGATCCTATTCGCTTGAAGTGAGCCAGCTGGCCGCCAATCAGGTTTTGAGCAGCAGCGCTTTTGCCTCTGCCGCCAGCCCCAGTGGATCGGGCAGCCTGACTTTCCGGTTTGGGACGATCGCCGGGGCGGCCTTTACCGAGGATCTCAGCCGCACACCCACCACAGTCACGATCCCCGGCGGCGCCGCACTGGCCGATGTCGCCGCCGCGATCAATGCCGCCAATATCGGCGTGTCGGCCTATGTCGCGTCGGGGGCCGGTGGCGCGCACCTGATGTTCAAAGGCAAGGAAGGCGCGGCAAGCGGCTTTACCATCGAGGCCGCAGAAACGGCTGGCGAATTAGGGCTCGCTGCGCTCAATTGGACCCCCGCTGCCGCCCCGGCGCAACTGCTCAGCACGGCCCGCGACGCTGTCTTCAAGCTCGACGGCCTCGCTATGACGAGGGCCACCAACACCATCGCCGACCTGGTCCCCGGGCTGAGTTTGCAACTGACCGGAACCAATGTCGGCGCGCCGACCGTAATCCGCTTTTCCGATCCGGGTGCCGCAGTTTCAACTTTCATGAACGATCTGGTTGGCGCGCTGAATGAGCTGGCGGGTGAGCTTAAGACCCAGACCGATCCGCTATCCGGCGATCTGGCGCGGGACAGCGGCGCGCGAGCGATGCGGCGGGCGTTCAGCCAGCTGGCCGGTTCGATCGTCCTGCCCGGCGCGGCCAGTGGCGAGCCTGCAACCCTGGCTGATCTCGGGCTTGTGACCAATCGCGACGGCACTTTCCGGCTCGATCCCGCGCGGCTATCGGCGACGCTGAAAGCTGCGCCAGACGATGTCGCAGCGATGTTCACCACCGGGCTACACGGGGTCTATGCCACGTTCGACAAGCTCAGCCGCCGCCTGACCGCCGCCAGCGATCCCGGCACGCTGGCTGGATCGCTGAGCCGGCTCTCGGCGCAGAAGCGCGACTTGACGGCAGAAGCGACCAAACTGGCCGAGGCTCAGGAGAAATTGCGCGCGCGGCTGACCATCCAGTTCGCTGGAACCGACAGCCGGGTTGCCGCGTCCAAATCCACCTTGTCGTTCCTGCAAAACCAGATCGACGCCTGGAACGCCCGGGGCAACTGAGATGTACAACCCGCGCAACCCCGCCGAAGCATACCGCAAGGTCGATTTCGATGCCCGCATCGCCGGGGCCGATCCTAGCCAGTTGGTGCTGGTTTGTTACGAACAGCTCGGCACGGCGCTGGGCAGTGCGGTCCATGCTGCTGCGGCTGGAGACAATGCCCGCAAGAGCGCCGCGCTGACCCGGGCTTTGACCGCGCTGACCGCATTGCAGCTGGGGCTCGATCACGGCCACCCAATTTCGGCCGCGCTGGCGACGCTGTTTGAGTCGGCGCGCCACACTGTGCTCGATAGTGTGATCAGGTTTAACACTGCCGCGCTGGAGCGGCTCAAAAACGACGTGACCGAGATTGCGGCGGCGCTGCGGGCCTAACCAAATGCGCAGGGATGGCACCGAAACGGTTGTAACCTAGAAGGCCTTGCGAGCAGCGCGGTAGGGCAAAATGTACGGATATGCCCGCATTCTATGCGTCGAAAATCGAGCCAACCTGATGCGGTGACAACCCGGCATGGGCCTAATCCCCTAGGCGGAAATCACTAGGGAGGGATCCGATGGAACGACGCCGCAGTCTGGCTCTAATCGACCGAAATTCACGCCGCCGTGCGGCCATTACCCACGCTTTGGCGGGGAGCGGAATTCACGTTGAACCGTTTGAGGATTTTGACGAAATCGCGCGGCGCTGGCCGCGTTCGGGCTCGATCCTGGTGGCTGACGAAGGTCCGGCGATTGAAGAACTGATCGAGCACATGACCGACCACGGCGAGTGGCTGCCGGTCATTGCCTTCTCTGAAATGCCAGAGACCGACGCGGTGGTCCGCGCGGTTCTGGCGGGCGCGCTCGACTATATCGAGTTGCCTTGTGATACCGCCAAGATCATGACCGCCATCGAGCTCGCCGAAAGCGCCGCCGCCAGCATTGGCAGCTTGCGCCTGCGCGAAGCCCGGGCCCGCAGCCGGGTGCAAAAACTGACCCGGCGAGAACGCGAAGTGCTTACCGGGGTGGCTGATGGTCTTTCGAATCGGCTGATCGGCGAGCGGCTGGCGATCAGTCCGCGCACGGTGGAAATCCACCGCGCCAATATGCTCAACAAAATGGGTGCGAGCCACACCAGCGAAGCGATCCGGATTGCAATCGAGGCTTCGTTGATTGGCTAGGCGCATCGCCCTCGCTCCAGCGGGCAGAGGGCGATGACGCCTCGCACTATGGGTAAGCCCTGAGAGCTGCATCAACGCGGCATTGGGCGAGCCGCTCTATAGGTGGTCAGGCGCTAGGCGCAGTCACCGTTTTGTTTTGGCAGCAAGACCCGATCAATTGTCCCGTCCCCCCTGCCCCGGCCGTTTCCACCCCGTTCCGGCCGGGGCACTTTTTTGGCGGAGGGCATAGCCTGCGTCAGACACAAAAAAGGAGGCCCCGGGTTTCCCCGAGGCCTCCGGTAGAGCATCCCTCCCAGGATGTTTAGAACTTGATCCCGGCCGAGAAGCCGTAGCGACGCGGTTCGAGAGTGAAGACGTTGGTGTAGTTACCCGACGACTGATCGGTCACATAGAGACCGGTGATCGAATCCTTGTCGAACACGTTCTGGATCCACAGACGGGCAAACCATTTCTTGTCCGGTCCATCGAGCTGAAGCTGGGCATTCACCTGGGTGAAGCTTGGCACTTCATTGACGGTACCGCCAAAAATGTTGCCGACCGATTTGCCAGTGTAGATGAAGTCAGCACGCGGGGTCAGAGTCAGATCACCAAGCGCAGCAGCGTACTGCATCCCGGCTGCCAGCTTGTAGTCTGGAGCGCCCGGCAGCTTGTTGCCCTTGATGTTGGTCGGAATACCCGAGCTGTAGACGGTGACGCCGCCGGTAGGAATAACACCCGCACCAAAGGCGCCAGCAGCCGCAGCCGAGAGCACACCGCAGATCCCGAAGGCGCCCGTCGACGCAATCCCGCTGCCTGCACCAAAGCTGTAAGTGGTGGTCTGCAGACCAGTGCCCGGAGGCGCTGCTTTGAGACCTGGGACAAGGCCGGCATTGATGATCCCGTTGACGGTACCGACGAAGGCATTGACGCCCGCGACGTTTCCGCTGTTGGACCCGACGGCGCAGTTTGCCCCGTTGGTGATGTCCTTGATGATCACCGCATCAGCGCGGCCTGCACCGAAATCACGCGGGTTGGCGAGGAACTTGTCCGACGAAACCTCGGTGTGGAGGTAGCTCGCGTTGAAGTTCAGCGACAGTTCGCGTGATGGGCTGATTACGACTTCGGCTTCGAGGCCGTAGATCTTGGCGCTGACGTTATCGTTGACCGAGGTCCGGGCGACGATCCGCGAAAGCTGGAGATCTTTGTAGTCATAGTAGAAGCCAGTGAGGTTCAGCTGGATCTTGCCAAAGTTGTTCTTCGAACCGATTTCGAAAGCATTGACGAATTCGGGGTTGAACGTATCGGCAACCGCAAACACTGGCGAAAGCGGCGGATTGATCCCGCCCGACTTGTAACCGCGTGAGTACGACGCATAGACCATATTGTCCGGCGTGATCTCATAGTTGAGAACCGCACGGCCAGTCCATTCAGCAAACTTCACCGTCCGGACCTGGAAGGCTTCGCAGCCCGCCACTGATCCGATTGCGCCGGTAACCGACGAGCCCGCTGGGGTGCAGACCGTAGCCGGATCGGCGTCAAAACCGGCACCGTATGGCGTGGTTGTAACGTCGGTGCTGGCATAAGGAACCAGGAAGCTGGCCAGCGTGGTGCGGGCTTTCACGGTCTTGCTGTCGTTGTTGTAGCGGACACCCAAGGTCAGCTTCAGCTTGTCGCTGAATTTGACATAGGCTTCACCGAACACACCGTAAGTGGTGATCGCCAGATCGTCCGTATTGCTGCGGAAGAATGGCGTTCCCAGATAGCTGGGCAGCTTGCCCTGACCGAGCGAAGTGAACGAACCCACGATACCGGTGAAATAATCAATCCCGAAGGCATTCACGTAGTAGCTGTTTTCGGTCAGGTGATACTTGCTGTAAATTCCGCCGATCAGGAAGTTGAACGGACCTTCGAAGTCGGACGAAATGATTGCTTCAGCCGACCAGCTGGACTGGTTCAAGTTCGAACGATCAAAGTCCTGCGGAGTCGTCGAGCAGACCCGGTTGCCGCCAAAGGCGCCAGTTCCGGCTTCGGTCGGGGTCGAGGTGCAAAGCAGTCCGGCTGGGCCGGAAGGCGTCAGAGCGTTGTACAGCGGCAGGAACCAAGGCGCGGTGCCCGGTCCGACGATGCTGGCCAGCGCCGCACCCTGAAGGGCAGTTAGCCCCGGAGTGTAAAGCGCGCGGTTCTGGACCGACAGGTTGTAATCCTGCTGCGAATCGAGATCGACCTTCTGGTAGTTACCGCCGACTTTCAGCTGAAGTCCGCCGCCCAGGTCCTGTTCGATGCTACCCTGAATGATCCATTCCTGGGTATCATAGGTTGGGGTGTGATCGGTGTTAACGATCCGCATATCTGCTGGATTGCTGGCACCGGCCCAGTTGTAGGCATCGGTGCCGGGGATCGGAGCGGCTGGCGTGCTGCCAACCCCGTACAGGCTGCCCAGCGCGAACGCGGTCGGCAAGCCTTGCGTGGCAAAGAATTCCTTGCTGGTCAGTACGCCCACAAAGCTGGTGTTGGCGTTGGTCATCTGGAAATCGCGGCGACCATTCAAGCAACCCAGAACCCCGGTGGGATCGCGTTGGCACATCTGCTTCTGGATGCGCATCCGGCTGTCTTTTTCATGGAAATACTGCGCCATGAGGTCGATCGTCGTGCCTGGACCCGGTTCAATCCGGATCGAACCACGCACGCCGTACATATCGCGATCATCGATCTTGGTGTTGTTGAAGATGTTCTGTGTGTAACCTTCGCGGTTCAGATAGAACCCAGCCACGCGCACGGCAGCAACATCGCCGATCGGCACGTTGATCATGCCCTTGGCCTTGACCGAATTGTAGTTGCCGTACTCCAGCTCAACGTTGGCAGCCATACCGGCGAGGCTCGGCCGGGCAGTGCGGAAGTTGATCACGCCTGAGGTGGCGTTGCGGCCATACAGAGTTCCCTGCGGCCCACGCAGCACTTCGATCTGGGCGAGATCGTAGAATTCGCCTTCGAACAAGCGGGTTCCTGCCAGCGGCGCGTCATTCAAGTGAATCGCGGTCGCGCTGTCGCAAGTGGTACCAACGCAAAGATCGCCGATCCCGCGGATCGTGAAGCTGGCGCCGGTGAAATTGGTTTTGGTGAATGTCACGTTGGGCAGGCTGAGCTGCAAATCCGACGTGTTCTTGATCTGCTGCTTTTCCAGCGCTTCGGTGTTGAACGCCGAAACTGCGATCGGAACATCCTGCAGGCGCTGATTAGAGCGCTGCGCGGTCACGATGATTTCGGTGCCGTCCGTTTCTTCTTCCGCTGCACCTTGTGCATAAGCTGGAAATGCGATTGCCCCGGCACATACGCCCGCAAGCAGGGTCAATTTACCCCTCATTAGCCCACTCTCCTTCAGTTGCCCGGCCCTTGAACGGGCGGTTGCAGCTTCGAATAGAACACCGTCTTGCCCGCTTTACAACTGGTTTTAATCGAATGGTTAGAACGGAACCAAACCGTGCCCAAAGCGCCACACCTTTTGCCGTCCCGGGCGCCGCAGCTGGCTGTTGCCTTTAACGCCGCGCTGCGACAGACTTCATCCCGAACAGGTGGGGACCGCAATGAGCGACGATTCGGCATCGGCTGCTGCGCCGCATTACCGGGCGTTCATAAGCTATAGCCATGCCGACGCGCGCTTTGCCGGTTGGCTGCACCGCGGGCTGGAAGCAGCGCGGCTGCCAGAGGGACGGCGCCTTAGCCCAGTATTCATCGACCGGGCTGAACTGGCGGCCGGGCCCGATCTTTCAGCCCAGGTTCGCGTGGCACTGGCCCAGTCAGCCGCGCTGGTCGTGGTCGCCAGCCCGGCCGCGCGGGCCAGCCGGTGGGTTGGGCAGGAAATTGCGCTGTTCCGGCAGTTGCACCCCGATCGCCCGATCTTTGCCGCGCTGATCGAAGGCGAACCGGTCGAGGCGTTTCCTGCGGCCCTGCTGCACAGCGGCGACGCCGAGATTGAGCCGCTGGCCGCCGATTTCCGCAAAGGGCAGGATGGCAAGCGGCTCGGGCTGCTGAAAATCGTCGCTGGGCTGACCGCTCAGCCGCTTGACCGGTTGGTTCAGCGTGATGCCCAGACCCGCCAGCGCCGCGTGATGGCCGTCACGGCGGGGGCGCTGCTGCTCAGCCTAATACTTGCCGCAGCGCTGGTGCTGGCGATCCGCGCCCGCGCCGAAGCCGAACGCCAACGCAGCGAAGCGGAGGGACTGGTGGAATTCATGCTGACCGACCTTCGCGACAAACTGAAAGGCGTCGGCCGCTTGGACGTGATGGACACCGTCAACCAGCGGGCGATGGCCCGTTATGCTGATCCCGCGACCTCAAGCGGCGCATCGGACGACGAACTGCGACGACGAGTGAAACTGTTCCTAGCCATGGCCGAAGATGATCTGTCTTCCACCACTCGCCGGGCCGAAGGCCGCCAAGAAGCGACCTTTGCCATGCAGATTGCCGACAGCCTGATGGACCGCGCGCCCGATGACCAGCGCAACATCTTCCTCAAAGCGCAAAGCGAGTACTGGGTCGGCTATGGCTATTTCCTGCAACGCGACAAGCAGCGAGCGTTGCCGCATTGGCGCAATTATCACCTGTTGGCATCGCGCATGGTTGGCCTATCCCCGAAAGACGATACGGCGCTGGGCGAACTGGCCTATGCCGAATCGAACTTATGCTCACTGGCGCTGGCGGCGCCGGTCGAGCCGGCCAGCGCACTGCAGCACTGCGGCGCAGCCAAGCAGATTTCGGCAAAGCAATCGCAATCGCGGCCGAATGACCTTCAATCGCAAATTGATTTCCTCGACCAGACCGCCTGGATGGCCGATGCGCAGGATGCCGCCGGCAATAGCCGGGCGGCGCTGGCGCTGCGCAGTGAGCAGGCTGATCTGGCCCGGCAGGTGGTGACCCGTTGGCCAACCGACCTGCGCGCGCGCGAAGCCCAGATGCGCGCCGAGTTGGGACTTGCCCAAGCCTTGCGCAAACATGGTAATTCCGAGGCATCGCGCCAATCGGGCCAGCGAGCGCTGAAAATGGCCGCAGAACTCCACCGCCATGATCCCGGCAATCGCGACTGGATCGACTGGCGCGAGCAAGCGCGTAAACTGTCCAATTAGACCCCCATTGCAACCATGGAGAAATCAATGCCCGATCAAGATATCATTGGCGCGACCGACTTGGTTTCAACCAGCGGCGACTACATCGCGGTCAGAACCGATGCGCCGGAAACGCCGCGCGGCCATGTCCTAATCACCATGACGCCAGAACTCAGTTTGGTGATGGCAGACAAGGACCCCAACGCGCCTTTTCTGTTCGTCCAAACGCATCAGGGCGAGACGTATCTTGCGGTAGAGCAGGATTCGATCATCCAGATTTCGCTCGATGACAAATTTGATTGGGAGTTTGACAAGTTGAAGGGGCTGTTGTCGTTCAAGAATGGCAACCATCGGCCATTTTACCGGATCCAGTACCGACCCACTCAGTCACCACTTCGCGATCTGGTGCTGCACGCCAAAGCGACCGGTGAACCTCAAACCAACCCGCAAACCCACCTGTTTGATCTGCATTTGATCATCAAACAGAAATCGCCCACCGGCGTGGTCGGGCGGTCACTGCCTTTGACGATTGATCCCATCGTCAAAAACCCGCCGACTGGCAATGGGATGTATCCAAAGGACCTCGTTCCCCTGCTTTCGGCCAGCGCATGATACCAATCCGCCAACCAATCAATCCAGTTGGCTGCCAGCTTTGTCAGGAGACTATCTCATGGTTAGCGTAAATCCATTTGCAGGTGTGGGCGATGACCATGCCCCTACCGGTCCCGATGTTGATGCCGGTCCGAACGTGAGCGAAGGCACGATCGAACTTGGCGCGCGCATTCGCAACGGCAACCTTGATTTCACCATGCGCGATATCGAGGGCGACTTCGTACGTTTTAACGAACAGACGCGTGAGCGGTATCTGGCGATAACCGCCAAGACCCGGTTGATCATCAGGCTGTCCGACGTGATTAACTGGACCTTCGATTTCGACGCTGGACCAATTCGGCTGAAAAAAGAAAGTTCGGCGCGGTTTTACAAGGTACGCCAAAACGGCGCGAATTCGCGCGAAATCATCCTCGAAGTCATCCCGACAGGGGTTCCGCCCAGCCAGGCCGGTCAGGCTCAGGTCCATCCTTTCAACATCTACCTTAAGGTTGGGCAGAACCTTGGCAGCCCTTGGCCAATCCGGCTCGATCCAATCGTCAAGAATCCTCCTACGGGCAACGGGTGAGCGAACCTTTGTTTGCCAAGGTGCCTGAATTGACCCCCACCCTCCCCGCGATTGCCGCGCTGGTTCGTTCTGGCGCGGTGGATCGCGGCTGGGCTTTGTTTGAAGCGGGGGGGTATGCCACGCGCGCCGGCGATCCGGCGGCATTGGCAGTCAAAGGCCGCTTGCTGAAAGCCCGCGCGCGGTTGGCGGATGGAGCGGCACGGGCGGATTTGATGGCGCAAGCTGCGGCGGCCTATGCTGCGGCGCATCAGCTGAGCCCAGCACCGTATCTGGCGATCAATGCCGCCAGTCTGAACCTGCTGGCAGGCAATCCGGCAGCGGCCGAAGCGGGTGCGCGAGCGGTGCTGGCGCTGCTCGATGCGCCGCAGCCGCCGGCCGACACGCCCTATTTCCTCGCCGCAACCCGGACTGAGGCTTTGTTGCTGCTGGGCGACCGCAACGGCGCGCAAGCGGCGCTGGAGCTGGCCGTGCACCTCGATCCCGATGGCTGGGATGACCGCGCGGCAACGCTGGCCCAGCTGCGCGACGTGCTGCGCGCACAAGACATCGACACGGCCTGGCTGGCCCGCTTTGCCCCGCCCGCCAGCCTCCATTTTGCCGGGCACATGGGGCTGACTGCGGGCGGTACGTCCGAGGCTGAGCTGACCCGCCAGTTGGCCGATATCCTGCCCGCCGGGCGATTTGGGTTTGCCTGGGGGGCCTTGGCTGCCGGGGCCGACATTGTGATTGCCGAACACCTGCTGGCGGGCGGGGCTGCGCTCCATCTGGTTTTGCCCTGCCCGGCCCAGCAGTTTGAAGCGCAATCGGTCGCCCCTGCCGGGGCGCAATGGGCCGAGCGGTTTCGGGCGCTGCTGCCCCGCGCCGCATCGCTGCGGATCGCGGCAACCGGGGCTGGATCAGCGCACGATCCGCTGGCCACTGTCCATGCCGGAGAATTGGCGATCGGCGGCGCGCTCAACAACGCGGCCCGGCTTGGCACCGCTGCGGCGCAATTAATTGTTACCGACGAACACGGCGGCGGTGCCAACACGGCGCGGCAAGCGGCGCTGTGGCGCGGTGATCTGGGCGAGCAGCTGTGCCTGACGGTGCCCCGGGATGCCGCCGTTGAAGCGCTGTTTCCGCCCGAACAGCCTGACCCAGCGCGGGCCTTGGCGGTGCATATCGCGATTGGGCTGAGCGGGCTCGATGCGCTGCCTTCTGATCAGATCGCCCAGCGAACCGGCCCAGTTTCAGCGGCGCTGGCAGGTCTGCCGGCCGGGACTGTGCGGGCCGGGCCTGGCTTGTGGGAACTGGCTCTGGCCGACCTCGATCAGGCCTGCGGCGTGATCGCAGCAGTATTGCAGGCAGGCCGTGCGGCGGGGCTGCATCCGCCCGCCATCGGCGCGCACCTTGCCATTGCTGCGCTGCTGACAGACCCGGCCAGCGGCGCGACGGTAGCTTATGGCCCGGCCCCGGAGTTGGCGCGGCTGTTGCTGCAGATGTCGCCGGCCGGGCTTGCGCTGGGCAGTGACGCGCTGGCGGTAACGCTGGCTGCCCGGCTGCCCGGTCCGCTCCGCAGTGAGCTCTATCTACCCGATGAGGCTGATCTGGGTGGCTGCGTCCACGCGCTGCTGGGCCGGGATCAGTAAACCAGCTGTTCCAGCCGGTGCGGCGCGACAATCTGCAGGCCGCCCTCAACCCGCTTCACCACGCCGCGCTTTTCCAGCCCCGAGACTGTCCGCGAGACCGTTTCGCGGGTCGATTGAACGGTCACCGCAAGATCGGCAAAGACCGGCATGGGCCTGATCGTCCGGTCCGCATTGGTCGAGCCCCGGCGCAGCAGTTCCGCCGCGATCCGTCCGGTAGCCGAAAGCATCGCCGCTTCGACCATCCGCCGCCGCAGTTCCGCCAGCCTTCCCGACAGGTGCCGGGTGATCGCCACCCCGACGCAGGAATAGCTCTCCATCAGCCGGACAATCGCGTCGCTGGCAAAATGCGCGCCCGCACCGTCGCTGGTCGCTTCAACTTGCGCCTGGTTCTGGTCTGACCCGACCAGATCACCATAAAAATCGCCCGGCGCAATCGGCAGCAGCACCAACACCGCCCCGTCACGGCCATAGGCCACTTCCTGCGCTGCTCCGCTGGTCAGCAAAGTGGTTTCATCGCGGTCCGGCAGCGGCCACAGCATTGCGCCGCGCGGGTGGCTGGCTGAGCGGGACAGCGCGGTGATCGTCCCGGCCAACGCCTCGCCGCAGCCAAAGGCGCTGCGGATTACGGCCAGGGTCTGTCCCAGATCATCGCCCTCTTGCATGGCTGCTAGGCTAGCAGCGCGGCGGCAGACTGAAAAGCGCCAAGCGTGGCGCCTTTTCTTGGGCCCAATACGCTATGGTAAATCGTCCACGCCGGTTCCCCACTCCCGGCAAGTTGCTGGCGAAATGCAGAAATTTATGGTGGCCCGATCCGAACTGGCGGTTTGCAGCTAAGTCCACGTTAACCTTTCCCGGTGACCGGGCATTGAGGTTGACGTGGCATTTAGCATCTCGACGAAATTCGGGAGGTCAACAGATGAAACTTTTCAAACTCGGGCTGGTTGCTGCCACCCTTACTGCCACGATTGCCCCGGCCAATGGCTTTCAGCCCTCGGTTGCGGTTGGCGCAAGCCAGTTTACGATCGGCGTTGTCGGCTATGTGCCGGTGATCTGCCGCGCCAATGTTGATGCCAGCATGGTTGCCCCGGTGGCCGGCACGGTATCGCTCGGCACGCTCAAGGAATTCTGCAACAGCCCCAGCGGCTATCAGGTTGTAGCGGACTATTCGCCCGCGCTGACCGGTGCCAAGCTGTTGATCGACGGGGTGGAAACCCCGCTCGGTGACGGCGGATCGGTAGTGATCTCTCAATCGGATCAGGCCAATATCGCCAACCGCGCGGTCGAGCTGGAGCTGGCCAACGACGGCCAGACCGGATCGCTCAGCTTCCGGATCGAACCACGCTGATCCTGCTCGGTTGACCCAAACGAAGCGGCCCGCCTTTCCGATTTGGAAGGGCGGGCCGTTTTGTATTCAAAGCAGCGCCGCTTAGGGGACGCTATAGCTCCCGCAATTGTCAGTGCCGACCACGCTGTAGGCCAGCGGTGTGATCGTGACCGTCAGGATATCGGTATAGGTCGGGGATGGATTCTTGCCCTGCCCGCCGTCGATCAAGGTCGCCTGGATCGGCAACTGCTGACCCGCCGTAGCAAGGCCCGCGCGCATACATTGGTGGGTAATCGCAGTGACCCCAGGAGTCGCGTGGGTCGCTGTACTGCGGGTATCGCCGAGGAATTTGAGGCTATAGCGCACCTCGTCTGCCACAGTCGCCGCGCCAGGCTTCTTCATTTTAAAGCCGTTCTGCGAGGACAGCTCGACCGAATAGGCGCCCGAGCTCTGGACGAAAATGTAGTTGGCTGGATTGGTCTGCACTGGGCTGAGCGGCACTGGCGGGATATTGCCAATCTCACCAAAGGCCAAGTCGGTCCCAGCATAGTATGTCCGCAGCGCGCTGAGCACGGTCACCGGGAATACCACGGCGTTGTTGAATGTGCCCGTATTGGTCGCGCCGTTCGATTTGCCGCCCTGAATGTTGCAGGTGAAATAGGCGTCAAAAGCCAGATTCTGGATCGCGTTGAGGTTCAGGTTGGCTGGCAGGCTGACATTGAAGTTGACTTGCGCCGTATCCGAACCCGCGCTGTTGCCGGTGAAGTTGATTTCCAGATAGCGGTTGGCGCCGGTCGGCGTGCCGTTGATCGGGTTGAGCGGCAGGGTCGGGAACGGGCCGTTGTAGTTGTGGAAAATGTTGAGGCCGATACCTTCGATTGAAGCCGATCCAACCACGCTGCTCGGCACAATAGATGCGCCGTCGGCTGCCGCCCCGGTCGTTGAATTCGCGCGAAGATAGAAATTGACGATACGAGTATCGCCGCCGCCGGAGTTGTTCACGCGGGTCAGGTTCACCGTGATGTTGGTGCTGGCCAAACCGCTGGGGTTGAACGGATCATAGACCACCGGAGCGGCCGAGGCACTACCGACAACTCCGCAAGGCGTGTTTTGCGCCTGCGCAGAGGTGGCCATGCCGGCGGCGGCAAGGCCGGCCGCGATGGCAAAGGTTCGGACAATCTTGGCTAGACTGGACATCGTTTTCATTCCTTCACCGGCGAGATCTCACCCAGGCGCACTACGCCATCGGCATCTTCCGGAATGGTAATCAGATAGACGGATTTCTTTTGGTCAAGCATTTCGATTCGCCACTGTCCCGGAGCGAGACCAGTGGCGCCGAAACGGCCCTGACGGTTGGTGAACATAGTCACAGCCGGGCGATTCGGATGGGCCAGTTCGGTCGCTTTGCCCGATACCAGAGCGATCGGCTGGCCATCGATATCGAGCATCGTGCCCATCGCGGTAACGTGATAATCAGACCCGACTTCAAGCACATAGCCGCTGCGATAGCCCGGGAACAGCTTGAACGAGCCTTGCCCGATATCGACCCCGGCAGGTGCGCCGACCGCATCGACCGTGACCACCCGTTCCGAATAGGATGACAGGCTGGGCATGGTCGCCTGGCCCATCGTGCCGGTGTTGGCGGTGTAGCCATAGGGGCTGGGTTCGACCACCACATCGGCGCCCTTCAGGCTCTTGTGCGGTTTGATGATCGCAAAGCTATCGTAAATCGGCCGCCCGATCGATACTTCGCCGCCCGCCAAAGCAATCGAGGTGCCCAGCCGGAAGCTGGTCCGCTGGCTGGTGCTATCACCGAAATCGTTCGCGAACGAGCCAAAGTGGCTGACGCCCAATTCAGCCCGGTTGGTGAAGTAGTTGGCATTGAAGCCGACGTTCGAGCCAAAGTCCGACCGTTCGACATCGGCAGTCATATTGTAGCTGCCAACGCCGTTGCCGTGATAGGTCTGATAGGACAGCCGCGCGCGATTATCGCGGGTGTCATACTCGCTGCGCACGCTCGAATTGCGCCCGAACCGGATCGTCAGCGTTACAAAGCCGCTAACCTCGTCGCCCCGGCTGTCTTCGGTATAGCGAGCCTCAGCGCTGAGCGTGGCGCGCGGCGAAATCCGCCAGCCGCCTACCAGGCTGTAATTGTGAATATCGGGATTGATCCCGCGCCCTTTGGAAAAGCGCGCATTGCCGCCCATGTAGAAGTTGGGACCGAACGCATGGGTATAGCCGCCGCCAACTTCGTATTGGTACTGGTTATCGGCGAGGAAGAAGCTGACCGGAGCGAACCGGCGGCTGCGATGCTCGACAAACAGGTTGAAGGTATCGGCTTGGCCGTCGCTGTGCTGAAGGACCCGCTGAAAAGTTGCCTGGATCGCAAAACCATCACCGTAACCATCGGTGTGGCTATAGGCGAAGTGCGTTCCGAACGAGCCGATTGCGGTGCCGAACATGGCTTCGATCCCGGCCATCTGGACAAAGTCATCGGCCTGGAAGTTGGCCCCCAGAGTGACGTTCTCGCTGAGGCCGCGGCGGTAGAACCCGCTGACGATCCATTCGTCGCTATAAACCGGGCCGTGCGCTCCAAGCGGCGCCTTGACCCCGGCATAGAGCCCGAATTCGTCGAGCCCCTTGGCCAGCTGGGTCTGATCGAGGAAGATATTGAAACGCAACACTTCGGTGCGCCCGGTATCGTCGAGCACGTTGAGCCGAATGTCGTTGCCGCCCTGCGCAAACGGGAAATCGCGCAGGTTGTAATTGCCCGGGGCCAGCTGGAGCCGGCGGACCTGTTGGCCGTTGATGATGACTTCAACCGTCGAAGGCCGATCAAGCCGGAACGTCCGGTCACCGCGCGGGCGGATGATCTGCTGCGGATTGAGCACCGAATAGGACCGGAAGATCGAAATCCCGGCAATGTCCGGCGCGGCCTGAAAGCCGCGGCCCTGCGCCTCTAGATCGCCGAGCGTGAAGCGGATGACGTTCTTGGTATCATCATAGACATAGCGTGAACCGAGCCGCTGGAAATCGACCCCGCTGGAACCTGGCGTGTAAATCGCATCGGTTTCGAGCACTACGCCCTTAAGGTTGACCGCGGCGTTGAGCAGCAGCACCGGGGCCTGGAAACCGGTATCGGGGCCTTCTTCAAACAGGTCCACCGACCCGCGAATATTGAGGTAGGCGCTGTAATCAGCCCGCGGCACAAACGTCCCGATCGAGTTGCGATCCAGCGCCGAAACCGAGAGCCGCCGCGAGGCGCGCTTTTCCACCGGGATCATGAACCGCAGTTCAAGCGAGCGTGGATCGTAATCAACCGTGATCCCGGCCGCAGCCAGATCGCCCGGACCGATGTTTGACTTTCCGGCCAGATTAGCCCGCAAACCCGACATAACGTCGGGCGCCAGCAATTGATCGAGCAGCTGCAGCGCCCGCTCAGTCGGGAACGACAAACTGTCATCCGCGCCGATGGTCAGCGGCATATCGCCAAGATAGGCCGCGCCGTCCTTAGCCGGAACGGTCAGGACAATCGCTTTGCCAGTGGGATTTAGTCGCTGCGACCGTGCTGCCGGAGCAGCCGGGCTGGAATCGGCCTGATCGCCTGACCCCGCCGCGCCAGCCTCATTGGCCAGCGCAGGCGTTGCCATCACCAGCAAGCTGGCCCCGATCAGATAGCGGAAACGATTGGCCCCATAAGTCATGCTTAGTTGTCGAGCGAGAAGCTCGCCTCCACTTTCCCGTCAGCCGAAGGCAATTCAACCGGCACTACCACCCGCCGGGTCTGGCCGCCGCCGATCAGGCCAAAGCCCATCGTCTGCTGAATTTCCGCGCCCGAAAAGGACTTGGCAAACAGCTGTTTGCCGGACGCATCCTTTTGCACGATCCGCAGGTTACCGTTGGCCAGATAGCCATGGGCCGGAGTGTCGTTATTGACCATCAGCACTGGCACCGGCTTGCCCGCAGCATTGGTGCCAACCGAAGCCGACTGGATCGAAATCTGCGGTTTGACTTTGGCTGGAGCAATCGAGACCAGCACCTGGAAATTGTACAGGATCTGGATCGCGGATTGGCCTTCAGGCAGCTTCACCGGCAGCTGGGCGACAGTGACGTAATAGTGCTTTGACTTGGCCAGCCCTGGATCACCAACGTACTGGATCCGGAACGTCTGGGTCTGGCCAGGCTCGATAATCGCTTGCGGCGGGAACACCAACAGATCGCCCGGATCCTTGCCAGTCTGCTTGACCCCTTCGGGCGTCAGTTCCAGTTCCTGGATCATCATTTCAACTGGCAGCGGGGTCGAAAAAGTGTTTTCCACCGTCACCACCTGGCTCATTTCGCGTCCGGCCGTTTGCAGGTCGATCACCACCGGCTGAACGGTCATTGCCAGCGCGGCCTGAGCCGGCAGCAGAGCCGCACAAAACATGGTTAACGCGTGTTTAAAGCGGAATTTCACTCAAATTCTCCTGCGACCGGAATGGCTTAGCTATATCTGGCTCAATTAGCCGGCTGGACTTCAACAACGATTGAATCGCTGTATTGACCGGCCACCAACGGACTACCACCTGCCGGAGTGGCGATCCGGATGACCATTTCACCCTTGCCGGGTTGCCCCGAATTGATGTTGGCGCTGCGGCTGGCGGTATCGAGCTGAACCGATTGCCCGGCCCAATCGAGCCCGACCTGATAGGCCAGAAATTCACGGAAGGCGCCGCCCCGGCCGGTTGCTCCGGCGCGTTGCAGGCCGCCATTGGTGCTGCGCAGTTCCACCCGGTGCGAGGCATTGCAGACCACTGGCAGGCTCAGCTCGATCGAGCTGGCGCGCGGTGCAGCGGTGGAGCCATCGACCAGCTCGGTAATGCTGACCTGTCCGCTCGAGGCGCCGGTGTTGCTGTAAGACGCGTTGGCGGCGTTCGACACCGTGGCCGGGCTGATCACGCAGGCCACTGGAGCGCGCGCGGTCAGCTGGAGTTGCTGGGTGCCGCGGGTCAATTCCTGAGCTTGCGCTCCGGCTGGCAGGGCCAGCGCGGCTGCGATCAAAAGGGGCAGCTTGCGCATCAGCGTGGCTCCAGAAAAATTCGAACCGTATCGACATAGGTTCCGGCGATAACCGGGGCGCGGTTCACTACGTTAGAGGCCCCTTCGGCGATCTCGATCCGCAGATTGAGCTGGCCCGCTGCGGGCGCTTCGACGTTGATCGTCTGCTGCGCGATCCGGCGGGTTTTGGCATCGGCGCTGAACTGCGCGTTGGCGACACCCCAGGTCACTTGCGCGGTATAGGGTACGGCATAGGCAAACCCGCCTGGCACCTGCGTAATCCGGCCATCGACCGGCCACAGACCGTTGTTGCTGCTTTCAATCCGCACCGCGTGAGGGAAATTGCAAACCGCGTCGAAACTGATCGTGGCGCTGGCCGCTTTGACGCTGAGCGTGGCGGGATCGACGAACTGGATGATCCGCAGCGTATCGCCATCAAGCCCGGCGATATTGACCAGACTGCCCGATTGGATCGAGCCGCGCTGCATCGCGCAGACCTGCGGCACACTGCCGGTGACCGGTAGCGCCGTGGTGACGGTGAGGCTTTGCGCGGCGGCCGGAGCGGCGATGAGCGCGAGGGGGATGAGGAGCAGGCTACGCATGGCTCAATTCACCGCCGCAAGAGTGACAGTAACCACCCCGCGGTAAGAGGGGTCCCCCACCAGCCGCAGCGAAGCGCCGCCCGCGGTGGAGAAGTTGGAAATGGCGACAGTGATGTCCCCAGTGAAAGCAGTGCTGCGCGACTGGGTTGCCGCGGCATTGCTGGCGTTGGCAGTGCTGTAGGTCGCCGGAAGGGCCGTCCAGCCCGCAGCCGATGCCTGATAATGCACCACCCGCGAAAATCCGTTCGGGGCGGCGGCTTGGTAATTCTGCGCTTCCAAGGGCGTTGCGCTGACCGTGATCGAGCTGCGCGAGGTGCAGTAGGAGCCAACCAACAGCTTGTTCGGCGCGGTCAGATCGGTCCGCAACTGGCCGGTGGTCAGATCGACCAGCACGCCCAGATCGAACGTGCCGTCGCCGGTCAGCGTCCCGCCAAAGCACATCGCCGGAACCGTGCCGACAATCCCGACAGTCTTGCTATCGGTCGCGCCGGTGGTGGTTTGGGCCCGAGCCAGACCCGGCAGAGCCAGTGCGGCCAGCAGGGCGGTGAAGATGGCGGCTTGCCTGCGCATCTACTTATTCCTCATTCAGGAACGCGGCCGGACCCAAGGTCACGACGACGGTTCCGCTGTAATTGCCCGCAACCAAAATCAGATCGCCCGGGGCGGTGAAGCTGGATAGCGTCAGAGTAATATCGGCCACTTTTGGCAGCGGCTGGGTCGCCCCGGCGCCGCTGGCGGTGGGGGTTGTGCCGTCGCGCAAGGCAGCGGTGGTTGCCGTGCTGCCGCCGCTGGCCCAGTTTCCAGCGGTAGCGGTATAGTTGACCGCGCGGCTGAACCCGGGCTGCGGGGCCGAAGTGTCGCTGGATGTCAGCGCGGTGGCAGTGACCGTCACCACGGATCCGGCAAAGTTGCAGTAGCTGGCCGGCAGGGTTACCGTCCGGGCCGGGATCACCGCGATCCGGCCCGTGCGCGGACCGGAACTGGCCGACAGCTGGCCCAGATTGACCAGTGCCGGGTTAGGGTTGCCGAGGATGCATACAGGGCGCACCTGGCCCTCCACCGCGACCGTTCCGGTTTCGGTAGTCTGCGCGATCGCTGTGGCGGGAAAAGCCGCCAACAAGATCAGAGCAAGGCCAGGTTTGCACTTCATCTTCATATCCCTGTTAGTTCCAGTCCAGCCGCAACGCTTACGACGGTGGTGCGACGGTCGGCGTCAATGTGACAACCACATTGCCGCTATAGCCGCCTGCAACCATCAACCCGTTGTTCGGCGATGAAGCCGACGACAGCGTCACCACGATGCTTCCGCTGAACAGCCCCACAGTCGAGGCACCGCCAGGACCAGCGGAGAGGCTGGTGTCGTTTGCGCTGATCGAACCGGTGAGGGCAGTTGCCTTGTAGTCCACCCGGTTATCGAAGCCGGTTGGCGCCGAAGTGGCCGTAGTCAGCTGGGTGGTCGTAACCGTCATCGAAGCGGCGGTGTTGTTGCACCAACCTTCGAGCGTTTCGTTCCGTCCGTTGACTTTGCTCACATCCAGCTTGCCATTGCTGGTCAGCGAAAGCTCGCCCAGCGAAATGGATTTGTTGGGGATCGTGAACATACAACGTCCGGAAACCACGCCCCGGATATCGATAATGCCGGACACCGCATCCTGCGCCAGTACGGGACTGGCCAGGAGTGCGATCGGGGCAGTTAGAATCATGAGCTTGCGCATCATGGATACTCCGTTTTAACCGGTTCAGATCGGCGAGATGGTGACGGTGATCACACCGTTGCCCGCGGGCGTGTTGTTACCATAAGTGCCAGCGACCAGCAGGTCAGTGTTGTTGTTGGTGGCATAACCAGTGGTGGTGATGCGCACGTTTCCTGCCGCGTTGGCCAACGGACCGCCAGCATTTTTCGTGGTAGCACCCGCACTAGATGTCAGGTCGGTAACAAACTCTGTCCCGCCACCGGCCAAATCGACGGTCAAGGTAGCGTTATAGTCGATCGTATTGTCGTAACCTGCAACCGCTGCGCCGGAAGTGGCCATCGGAGTAGCAGCAATCGAAAGTGCAGCATTGCCCGAAGTGCATTTCACAGTGAAGGTCTTGGTGCCAAACGACGCCGCGAGATCAGTTCGCAGGGTGCCATTGGCTTGATCAAGCTGACCGAAGTTGTGTGAGCCGCTAAAGGTCGGACCGGCACCCGGATCGACGAAGCATTTTGCTCCTACGGTACCGGTCAAAACGATTTCGCCGGACACAGTCTGGGCCATCGCAGGCGAAGCAATCGCTGCTGCGGCGGTCATTGCGATAAGTGCAAATTTCTTCATGGGTTTTCGTCCTTGCATTTTGCCGGGCCAATCCGGCGTTTCAATCAAATCCCGGTTGGACCATACCGTCCGGGTTACTCATGTCCCGCGACTTACGAAGCGGGTGAAATCGTCACGATCAGGGTATCGTTATAGGTACCTGAAATCAGCAGATCCGGCCCGGCATAGGCCGGTGCGGCAACCTGAATGTAAGACCCGCTCAGTCCGAACGAGCGCGGGATCACCAGCCCGGTGGTTGGCGCGGCGGTGCCTTTGAAAGTGCACGGCGAACTGCCGACGGCCTGGTCAATTTCAGCGACCGGACAGGCCGCAGTCACTGTGCCGCTATCCGAAGCGACATTCAGCGAGACGGTGTAAGGCGCTTTGTTCTGGTAGCCTGATGCGGCCGCGCCAGCGTTCTTCAGCGCGCCGTTCTGCGAAGATACGGCAATCCGCCATGGCGCGGTGCATTCCGCCGTGAACGGCACCTGATCGGACCAGCCGGTGGTATCGATATTGGCGTGGAACAGCGTGGCATTGGGGGCCTGACCGCTCGCAAATCCGCAGACTCCGCCCACCGATGCAGTCACCGGGATCTGGATCACGGCATCGGCCGGGCCCGGATAGACATAGCCGGTCAAGGCCGGATCGCGGAAATAGGCAGTCACCGGTGCAGTCGCGGCCAGCGCTGGGTGCGCCAAGGTCAAGGCGGCGGCCACTGCGGCACCGCGCACAAACCATTCAGCGCTGTTTCGACCGAGCAACATTACCAGACTCCACATAGTAAAACCGAACCGGAGATTTCCGGATGGTCAACGTTCAAACTTTTGTGCGGCCCATGTTTTCGCAAGCAGTCCGAGAAAACGGTCTCAAGGCAGCTTGTCGTTGCGAAGCCAAGTTAACGCAACGATGGGGGGGTATGCAAAGGAGAATCTTTTGCGGCGGTTTTGTTAACCATCACAGCCGCCCGATTGCCCCGCATTCAGCACCCCATGACATTGGATTATATGCAAAAATTATTTGACCGCCCGCTGGCTGTGGAAACCCTTCATATTTGAGGGAATTGGTTAAATTCAAAGGTTAATTGGACATTTCGGCCACGCTTTTTTCGCGACTCGGAGGCGAATCGAGCGCGACTCGAGGCGAGCCGAGATTTTTCCGCACCGGTTCAGCCTTGCCCCCGCACGCCCGGTGTGGGAGCGTACCGCGATGCACCGCTGCGAACTTGCCATTCATGGCCACGGAATGATGCCAGGCCTGCTGGCCGTGCACCTGCTCGGGCGCGATCCCGGCTTGTCGGTGCTGCTGCTGTCAGCCGACGCGGCTATGGGCGGCGATGTGCTCGAACCGGTTGTCGCATCGTCACTGTCCCCGGCGGCGGCGGCGCTGGTCGATCCGTTCATCGTGATGCGCTGGCCGGACTATCTGGTTTCGCACGCCGGCACGTCGCAGCGCTATGAGGATGAAGTGCTGCTGCTTGATCCGGTTCAGCTGTGGCTGGAACTGCAAGGCCTGCTCGCGCCGGACTGTTTGGCGCTGAGCGGGGGCGTGTTGCAACAGGACGGCCCGCAGCTGCATTGGTCATCGGGCACTTGCGAAGTCGCCCGGCTGGTCGATCTGGAACCGATGACCCGGCGCAATCAAGCCAGCGAGATTCTCGGGCTGGACCTTGCCCGCGCACTGCCGCTGCCGGTGCTGGCCGATTTCGATACCGGCGACGATCACTGGAACGTGTTCCAGCACTTGCCGCTGGGGGATGAACGGGTGTTCGTGCGCAAGTGCCGGATCCTGCACGATGCCGAAGCCGAATTGACTACCGGCTTTGGTAAGCTGCTCAGCGATCTGATCGCCTACTGAGCCTAAGCGTTCACATCGGCATAGTGGCTGGGCGGCTGGATCACTTCCATCCGTTCGGCCAGCAGCGGCCTGAAACTGGGCCGGCTTTTGAACACCGCGTACCAACCCGCCGCCTGCTCGTGCCCGGTCCAGTCGAGCCCGCCGAGATAGTCCGCCACCGAGATCTGCGCGGCTGCGGCCAAATCGGCCAGGCTCATCGTGGCACCCGCCAGCCAGGGGCGGTGGTCGATCAGATGGTCGATGTAATACAAATGCTCGTGCGCCAGCTTCATCGCCTCGCGCAGCACGCGCGAATCCGGCGACTGGCGATAGACCAGCCGCTTCTTCATCCGTTCGTGCAGCATTGGCGCAGTGACATCGCCATAGAAATTCTCGTCAAACAGCGCGACCAGCCGCCGGATTTCAGCGCGAGTGGTCGCCGTCCCGTTGATCATCGGGTTCTTGTCGACGGTTTCTTCGAAATATTCGCAGATTGCCCGGCTATCGACCAGCGTCAGGCCCTTCTCGCTCTCATGCAGCACCGGGGTGCGGCCCGCCGGGTTGAGCGCCAGAAACTCGTCGCGCCCTTCCCACGGGTTCTCGCGCCACAATTCGTAGCCGATACCCTTCTCGCTCATCAGCAAGCGAACCTTGCGGCTGAACGGGCACAGGGGGAATTGGTAAAGCTGCCACATCAACGTTCCCATGCCGGAGCGCGATTCGCTCGTCCACCCGTAGCGGACTGGGCCGGGCAAGATTTCAGGTGGAAAACTCTCAAGGTCAGGCCCCTTTGCCGCCCTTGAACAGCAGCCCTTCGCGCAGGCCGGCATTTGAAACCACCACTTCGCGCGGGCCAACCTCTGACACCAGCGCCCACAGCATCGCCGAAGCATGGCTGAGCTGCGCTGCCCGGGCGGAGCTGATCCCCGGCATCGCGGCCAGCCGGCGCGGACCCAGTTCGCGCATGGCAGCTTTTATCTGGCGGGCGTCAGTTGCCGGAAAGGCGCTGCCCAACTCTCCGCCAAACAGCTGGACCCGTGCCTTGTCGAGCGCGCGCCATGCTCCGCCAACCAGCAGCAGTTGATCTCCGCGCACTGCCTTGAGCCAGACAAGCGGCCCCAGCGCCTGCTTGATCGCCCCGCGCAATTGTCCGGGACCACCGGCCCGGATCGCCCCAATCGGCAATATACCAAGCGGGAAAGAGGCGCATTCGAACACTTTGTCATCGGCGATCCGCGCCAATTCCAGGCTGCCGCCGCCAAGATCAGCGACCAAGCCATGCGCGGCCGGGTGCGAGGCAACGACGCCCCAGGCCGCCGCCTGCGCCTCCTCCTCGCCCGACAGCAGCCGGGCCGGAAGGCCCAGCGCGCGGACCTGTTCCAGAAACTCCGGGCCATTGTCAGCATCGCGGACGGCCGCGGTGGCGACCACTTGCAGGCTTTGCGGCTCGATCAGTTTGAGCAGCGCGACAAAGCGCTTGAGTGCGCCCAGCGCCGCGCTCATGCTGCGTTGGTCCAGACTGCCGCGCGCCACCACGCCCCGGCCCAGCCCTGCAACCAGCTTGTCATCGTAAAGCACTTTGGGCTTGCGTTTGCTGCCGCTGAAAATCACCAGCCGGATCGAATTTGAGCCGATATCAACAATTGCATGGCGGGCGGGTTTTAACATCCCGGCCGTGGTAGGCCGCGAAGGAAGCCCCGGCTAGGCCTAGTCGCGGTTTTCCACCTTGCGGTCATAGTCCCGGGCAATCCGTTCCAATTCCGGGGCCGCATCCTCGAGCACTCCGGCGAATTCGCCCAGCGCGCCGAGCATCGCGGGAGCACGACGGCGGACCTCTTGCGGCAGGCGGCGCGCGTCCGGCCCGGCTAGATCACCGATGGTGGCGCCGTGCGGGATCCGCTTCGCTGCGTCAGGCTCGCCAGCGGCATCCATCACCCGGGCCAGCGGCTCAGCCTTCATGTTCAACAGCACGCCCAGCATCGCGCCCAGCATATCGCCCAGCGCCTCAGCCTTGAGCGGATCGCGCAGTTCGTGTGAAACCGCATGATCGGATTTGGCCATGGCGGGCGCAGGAAGAACAGCCAACACGGCCAGCGCCGCGGCAGGACACAGTTTGCGATATGACATGGCAAGGAACCCCCGCAGCGCCCACAGCTGAACGCGGCTGTGGAATTAGACGGTCAGTGCTTGCTCGGCGCTGAACAAACTTTGAGGCTTGCTCTCCGATTTCGGGGGTTCACCCAGCTTGGCTTCGATCCCCGCCCACAGCCGCCGCAGCGCGCGGGCTGCGTTGCTGCGCGGGGCAAAATCTTCAAGCGGAGTATGGCGCACTGCCAGTTGCTCGAGATGAACCGAAAGCGGGACCATCGGCCAGTTGGCGGCCAGCCCTTCGCGGACCTCGCGGTGCAACGGACGGCGTACGTCGTACATCGACAACACCGGCAGGATCGGTGGGTGGCGGTGGTGGTTCTGGAGCAACTCGCTGCGCAGCATATTGAGCGCCCGCGATGACAACGGTGAGGCCGGTAGCGGGACGATCAGCAGATCCGCAGCAGCCAGCACCTGATCCGACAGCTCGCTGAGCCCGGCCGGGCAATCAAGAATGATCCGCTCGAACTCACCTCGCAGCGATGATGCCATCATCGCCAGCCGCTTTCGCATTCCCAGCCGGGCAAGCTGGACTGGCAGGTTGCGAAGTGACGGATCGGCCGGCAGGAGCGACAGGTTCGGCAAGGTGGTCGGCTCGATCAGTTGGCGCGGCCGGCCTTCGCGCTGAAACAGCGCAGCGGCCCGATTGGGGCGGCCTTCCGGTTGGCCGATCAGAAACCCGGCACCGCCTTGGGGATCAAGGTCCCACAGCAGCGTGTTGCGGCCCGAACTGGCAGCCGAACGCCGGGCCAATTCCACCGCGAGGGTGGTTTTGCCAACGCCGCCTTTCATGCTGTAGATGGCGATTACCGCCATTCCGACCCCAACCCCTTCTTTTTTGGGGAGCATGGCGTAATTCTGCGGTTTGGCAATCGGCATTTTCCAGCCAATCCCAAATTGGCAACCTCAGCCGAACACCGCTTAGCTGCGCGGGGGCGGCGGGGGTGTCTGTTCGAGCAGCTTGAGGCAACCAGACATCTCGGCGTCGACTTGACGCGCGGGATCTGCGGCGCGCGCATGGTCGGTTCGGATCACTGCAATCTGCGCCATGAAATAGGGCTGCATCTGTTCGGGCGCCATCTTGCGCTCATCAATCAGCCGCAAACCGGTCGATACGAAAAAGTCACGGCCACGTTCCGCGAGCGGCGGAAACCGATCAGCCCCCGCCACCTTGCTGGTCTGTTGCGCCGCGATCAACGCAAACAATGCCGCACAGCGGACCTGTCCATCCAGATCAGGCAAGGCTGCCGGCGTACTGGCAGCCTGCGCAAAAGCAGCAAGCGGGCTCATCAGAGTGAGCGCTGCGGCGGCGGCAAAGTGGGTGCGGTTCATAGCCTCTGCCCTAACGCCCGGTTCCTGAACCGCAACTGTCAAAGGCGCAGCGTGATTGACCGCCCGCACCGAAGCGATACAAGTGGCGCATCGCAACCGAAAGAGGAGAGGCGCTGTGTACAGCCACAACATGGTGGGATCGAACGATCTGGCCAAATCAAAGACCTTTTACGACGCCCTGTTCACCGCCATTGGCGGCAAAGAGGCGATCCAGGACGATAAGGGCCGCCTGATCTATATGCACAACAGCGGCCTGTTCCTGGTGACGCCGCCGATTGACGGCCAGCCCGCCACGGTTTCCAACGGCGGCACAATCGGATTTGCAATGGAAAATCCGGCCCAGGCCGATGCCTGGCACGCCGCCGGGCTTGCCGCTGGTGGCACCGCAATCGAAGATCCACCGGGCGTTCGCGCAGGCGGTTTCGGCAATCTCTATCTCGCCTATCTGCGCGATCCAGACGGTCACAAACTCTGCGCATTGCACCGCATGACGTGACAAGACCGGTTGCCATCGGCTCTGACGGCGCCCGCCGCGCGGTAACGCGCGACTGGGTGCCTGAAGTGCCGGTGGCGCTGGAATTCAATGGCCTGTCCTATGCGGTGATGATGGCGACGCCGCAGGACCTCGAGGACTTTGCCACCGGCTTTGCCCTGAATGAGGGGCTGGCCGCCAATTGTGCTGAAGTCACCGACATTGCGATTGCCGAGGTTGAACAGGGCTGGATCGTCCGCGCGGCGCTGTCCGGCTTGGGGATCGGGAAACTGACCGAGCGGGTCCGCAGCCGGGTCGCGGAATCAAGCTGCGGGTTATGCGGGATCGAAAATCTTGCCGAAGTGACCCGGCCCCTGCCCCCGGTCGCACCGCACGCAGCCATTGCACCTGCCGCGATCTTTGCCGCGCTGGCGGCCTTGCGCGATCACCAACCGCTCAGCCGGGCAACCGGCGCGGCCCATGCCGCAGCCTGGGTCGCACCCGAAGGCGCGATTGGTCTGGTTCGCGAGGATGTTGGGCGGCACAATGCGCTCGATAAGCTGGTCGGCGCCATGGCGCGCGCCGGGCGATCGCTTTCGCCGGGTTTCGTGTTGTCGACCGCGCGGTGCAGTTTTGAAATCGCCGAAAAGGCGGTCCGCTCCGGTGCGACAACGCTGGTTACGGTGTCCCTGCCGACTTCGCTAGCGGTTGAGCGAGCCAAAGCGGCGGGGCTCAGCCTGTGGGTACTGGCGCGCGATGATGAAGTGACGCTGGTAAACGACGGCTCCAGCTAAGTCCTCCCCCCAGGCTTAGGCTCACCGTGCCAACAGAAACACCGCGTGTTCGGCGCGCCACGCCGCCAAAGCCGGATTGGCCAGCTGGTCGCCCGAAAGAAACCACTGCCCTTCAATCCGGTAGCCCTTGGCTGCGACCAGTTCGCGGAAATCGCGGACAGTAACGTGGTGGATATTGGGGGTTTCGTACCAGGCAATCGGCAGCAGCCGGGTCACCGGCATCCGCCCGTTCCACAACAGACTGGCCCGCACTTTCCAATGAGCGAAATTGGGGAACGAGACGAACGCCTTGCGCCCAACCCGCAGCAGTTCGTCGAGCACCAGATCGGGCCGCTTGGTGGTCTGCAACGTCTGGCTGAGGACGGCATAGTCAAACGCCGCATCGGGATAATCGGCCAGATCGGTATCGGCATCGCCCTGCATCACCGAAAGCCCGCGCGCGACACATTCGGCCACGCCGTGCGGGTCCAGCTCCATCCCGCGCGCGTCAACCCCGCTGTCGCGCTGCAAGGCCGCCATCAACGCCCCATCGCCGCAACCAATATCCAGCACCCGGCTGCCCGGCGCGACATTGGCGGCGATGATTGCGAGGTCTGGGCGCAGCGCAATTTTTGGGGCGGTCATTGGTTCAGAAACCCCGCGATAACCCGGTCTTGCGCGGGCACATCGAGTAGAAAGCTGTCATGCCCGAACGGCGCTGACAGCTCGACAAAGCTGACCGGCGCACCGGCCGCGTTGAGCGCGTGGGCGATGATCCGGCTTTCGGCGGTGGGGTACAGCCAGTCGGTGTCAAAGCTGATCAGGCAGACCCGCGCGGTCACTTTCGCAAAGGCCTGCGCGAGCTTGCCGCCGTGCTCTTCGGCCAGATCGAAATAGTCCATCGCCCGGGTGATATAGAGGTAGGAATTGGCATCGAACCGGTCGGTAAAGCTAAGCCCCTGATGGCGCAGATAACTTTCGACCTGAAAATCGGCGTCAAAACCAAAGGTTTTTTCGGCGCGGTCCTGCAGCCGCCGCCCGAACTTTTCGGTCAGGCCCGCTTCGGACAGGTAGGTGATATGCGCTGCCATTCGCGCCACTGCCAGCCCATCGTCCGGACCTTTGCCGCTGGCCGCATAGTCGCCGCCGCGCCATTTGGGATCGGCCATGATCGCCTGCCGGCCCACCTCGTGAAAGGCGATGTTCTGGGCCGAGTGCCGCGCAGTTGACGCGATTACCAGCACGGCCCGGGTCCGCTGCGGCCAGTTGGCGGCGAACGACAGCGCCTGCATCCCGCCCATCGATCCGCCGATCACCGCATGAAGCTGTCCGATCCCCAGCAGATTGAGCAGCGCCACTTGCGCGCGGACCATATCGCGGATCGTAATCACCGGAAAACGCATGGCCCAAGGCTTGCCATCATCGGCCAGACTGGCCGGGCCAGTGCTGCCCATACAGCCGCCCAGCACATTGGCGCAGATCACGTAATAGCGGCTGGTGTCGATTACTTTACCGGGGCCGACCGACTTGCTCCACCAGCCCGGCTTACCCGTGCGCGGGTGGGTGCTGACCACGTGCTGATCCATTGTCAGAGCGTGAAACAGCAGGATCGCGTTGCTTTTATCGGCATTGAGCGTGCCGATGGTTTCATAGGCCACTTCGACGCGGCGCAGGCACTGCCCGCCGTCGAGCGCCAAGGCGCTTGGCAGCTCCAGTGTTTGGTTGACCAGATTGCGCGCGTCCCCTGTCATGATTGCCGCTTGGGCGAGGCGGAACGGGCTGTCAATTCCCGGCAAGACTGCTAAGGGCAGCGCGCTATGACTTCTGGCCCAACCCCCAAGCCGTGGATCGCCGCAATCCACGCCTATGTCCCCGGCAAGAGCGCCGGTGCGGACGGGCAGCCGTTGGTCAAACTGTCAGCCAATGAGAACCCGCTGGGCTGCAGCCCAAAAGCGTTCGCAGCGCGCGATCAGGCGGTCCATCCCTCGCTCTATCCCGACGGCGATAGCATCGCCTTACGCAGCGCGCTGGGCGCGTTCCACGGGATTGATCCGGCCCGGATCATAATGGGATCAGGCTCGGGCGAGTTGCTCTATCTGGCCGCCAGCGGTTATGCTGGCCCCGGCGATGAAGTGCTGTTTTCACAGTTCTCGTTCTCGCTCTACGATATCGTCGTGCGGCGCTGCGGTGCTGAGCCGGTTGAAGCACCTGCCACTGACTATGGCACCGATGTTGACGCAATGCTGGCCGCTGTCACCCCGCGCACCCGCGTGGTGATCGTCGCCAATCCCAACAACCCGACCGGGACCTATTTGCCCCGCGCCGAAATCGCCCGGCTCCACGCCGAACTGCCCAGCGGCGTCTTGTTGGTGCTCGATCAGGCCTATGCCGAATATGTCGACCCGGCGCAGGATGATGGTTCGCTAGATCTCGCATCCACCCAGTCCAACGTGCTGGTCACCCGGACCTTTTCCAAAGCCTATGGTCTGGCTGGAGCGCGGGTTGGCTGGGGCACTGGATCGGCAGCGGTGATCGATATTCTCAACCGCCTGCGCGGGGCTTTCAACGTCTCCAACGAAGCGCAGGCGATGGCGCTGGAGGCGCTGGCCGATCAGGCTTTCGTCGATCATTCGCGCCGCCACAATGCCGAAGTTCGCGGGCGTTTCGTCGGCGCTATCGAAGCATTGGGCAACCACGGCATCCGGGTGGTGCCGAGCGAGGCGAATTTCGTGATGTTGCTGTTCGCGGGGCAACTCAGCGGCGAGGACGCCTACAACGGCCTGGCCGACGCGGGCATCATCACCCGCTGGCTGCCGGGTCAGGGACTGGGCCATGGGCTGCGGATCACGATCGGCACCGCCGCACAGATGGACGCGATTGCCGCCAAACTGCGCGCTTTGGCGGAGGCCCCGCGATGAGTTTTGAGCGGATCGCGATTATCGGCCTGGGCCTGCTGGGCGGCTCGATTGGCCTTGCCGTGCAGGATTGCCTGCCCGGCACCCGGACCACCGGTTATGATGCCGATCCCGCCACCCGCGCCCGCGCGGCGGAACGCGGGTTGGTCGCAGAAGTTTGCGAAAGCGCCGCCGATGCCGTGCGCGATGCCCAGCTGGTGATCCTGTGCGTGCCGGTTGGCGCGATGGGTGCCGCAGCAGCGGAATTGGCCGGGGCCTTGGCGCCCGGTGCCATAATCAGCGATGTCGGATCGTCCAAGGAATCGGTTGCCAAGGCGCTGGCCGAG
Source organism: Novosphingobium sp. (assembly GCA_043756025.1). Classification (GTDB taxonomy): domain Bacteria; phylum Pseudomonadota; class Alphaproteobacteria; order Sphingomonadales; family Sphingomonadaceae; genus Novosphingobium. The sequence goes on from JAYURW010000076.1 coordinate 42,126, forward strand.
GCGCTGCCCGGCGTCAGCATTATCCCGGCCCATCCCGTGGCCGGGACCGAACGCTCGGGGCCAGATGCTGGCTTTGCCAGCCTGTTCAAACAGCGCTGGTGCATCATTACCCCGCCTGATGATGCCGAACCGGCGCAGGTGGCCGCACTGTCCGAATTCTGGGAAGCGCTCGGTGCCAAGGTTGAGGTGATGGACGCGCGGCACCACGATATGGTGCTGGCCGTAACCAGCCACCTGCCGCATCTGATCGCCTATACCATCGTCGGTACCGCATCGGACCTTGAAGGGGTGACCGAGGGCGAAGTGATCAAATATTCGGCTGGCGGCTTTCGCGATTTCACCCGGATCGCGGCGTCTGATCCCACCATGTGGCGCGACGTGTTTCTGACCAACAAGGACGCGGTGCTGGAAATGCTGCAACGCTTCACCGAAGACCTGACCGCGCTCCAACGCGCAATCCGGGTTGGTGATGGTGACCAGTTGTTCGAACACTTTGAACGCACCCGCGCGATCCGCCGTTCGATCATTGAACTGGGCCAGGACGATGATCGGCCCGACTTCGGGCGGAGCGATCACGGTGGTTGAACCGGCCAGCGCCAGTCTCAGCATCCACGCCCGCCTGTTCTACGCCTTTGCCGAACCGACCGATGTGCTGATCCAGCTCGAAGCTGCCGAAATGCCCGACCAGCAGGTTTTACAGCCAGAGTTGTGGCTGACCCCGGTGCTGCACTTCTCGCGGGTGCCGGGTCATGACGAGATCGGGACCCGGATCTGGTTGCGGGTCGATGGGCAACTGGCACTCGATTACAAAGCCGAGGTGCTGATCGGGCGGCCTGAGATCGATCTGGCCAGCTTGCCCGAAACCCAGCCGCACCAGCTACCCGGCGAAGTTATCGATTATCTGATGCCGTCGCGGTTTTGCCCGTCAGACCGGTTCAATGCCTTTGTCGATACCGAATTTTCAGGTCTGAGCGGCGGCGCCTGTGTCGCGGCAATCCGCGACTGGGTGGCGCAGCACCTGTCTTACGAGCCGGGCGCTAGCACCTCCGCCACCTGCGCCACCGATACTTTCGTCCAACGCAGCGGTGTCTGCCGCGACTATGCCCATTTGGTGATCGCGCTGGCCCGGGCCGCATCGATCCCGGCGCGCTATGCCAGCGTCTATGCACCCGATGTCCAGCCGCCCGATTTCCACGCCGTGGCCGAGGTTTATCTGGCCGGGGCCTGGCGGCTGATCGATGCCACCGGAATGGCGGCTGCATCCGAACTGGCCAAAATCGGGGTTGGCCGCGATGCTGCCGACATTCCGTTTCTGTCCAGTTTTGGTTCGGCGCAGCTGATCGAACAGGTCGTCAACGTCAGCCGAGTTTGAAACGACCTTAAACCCAACCCCATCCGCTCAAAACCGTCCATGCTGAGCTTGTCGAAGCACTGTCCTTCTCGCGGCAGTGAATTGCGGCACGAAGAAAAGAACAGTCCTTCGACAAGCTCAGGACGGACGGGTTTTGGGGACAAAGGTCAGGTTCTATCGCCCGGCAGATCAGCTGAACAGGAATACGCCCGCGACCAGCCACATTACGGCGGTGGAAAGCCAGCCGCCGAACTTCAGCTTTGGCCCGATCACCAGATCGCCCATCACGCTGCGGTTGCTGGCAATCAGCATCGTCACCACCATCAGCGGCGGGGCTAGCAAGCCGTTGACCACCGCCGACCAGTAGAGCGCTTTCATCGGATCAATCCCGATGAAATTCAGCGCCACTCCGCCCGCCGTGGCCAGCGCGATCACGCCATAGAACGCTTTCGCATCACGCGGTTTGCGGCCCAGCCCTTCGGTCCAGCCGAACGCTTCGCTGACCGCATAGGCCGCGCTGCCGGCCAGGATCGGCACGGCCAGCAGCCCGGTTCCAATGATCCCGGTGGCGAACAGCGCAAAGGCAAAGTCCCCGGCAATCGGCCGCAACGCTTCTGCTGCCTGCGACGCGCTTTCAATCTCGCGCACCCCGCTGGCGTGGAGCGTCGCGGCAGTGGCGATCACAATGAACAGCGCGACCAGATGCGAAAAGCCCATGCCGATCAGCGTGTCGGTGCGGATCCGGCGCAGCTCGGCCCCGGCCCGGCGCGGGCTGACGTGGAGCGGCTTGATATGGCGGCGGTGCTGTTCCTCGACCTCTTGTCCAGCTTGCCAGAAGAACAGGTAGGGGCTGATCGTGGTCCCGAAAATCGCCACCAGCGCCATCGCGTGGGGTTTGTCGAACGTGAACTGCGGAACCAGCGTGCCATAGGCGGCTTCGGCCAACGGCACCTGCGCCACGAACACCACCCCAACATAGGCGAACAGAGAAAGCGTGGTCCATTTCAGCACCCGGGCATAAGCCGAATAGCTCAAAAACACTTCAAGCAGGACGCTGATCACTCCGAACGCCACGGTAAAGCCCAGCACCGGCCCCGGCACGATCAGCGCCAACACTGCCCCCATCGCCCCAAGGTCGGCGCCCAGATTGATGACATTGGCGATCAGCAGCAGGATCACTACGGCCCGCAGCAACCACCCCGGATAATGCTGGCGCAGGTTCTGGGCGATTCCCATGCCGGTGGTCGCCCCGATCCGCGCGCAGATCGCCTGGATTGAGGCAAGCAGCGGAAACCCGAAGAACATCGTCCAGGCCAGACTATAGCCAAACTGCGCCCCAACCTGACTGTAAGTGCCAATGCCTGATGGATCATCGTCGGCCGCGCCGGTGACAAGCCCCGGCCCCAGCACTTCAAACGGTGAGCGTTTGGGCTTTGTTTGAGTTTGGGGTTTGGGTTTGGCTGGGCGGCTCATGGCTGGTTAAAAGCGTTGATCGCCAGCCGGACCCGCTCTTCGGCGTCATGGCGCGGCAAGCCCGGCGGGATTACATCGACGATCCGGTACGTGATCACTCCCGGCCTTTTCAGCCAAGGTTTGTACAGCCGGCCTGAATCTACCGCGATTGCCACAACCGGTAAGCCCAGCAGCTTGTAAATTCCGGCAAAGCCCGCCTGCAGCCCGGGGGACTCGCCCCGGGCGATCCGCGTGCCTTCGGGAAAGATCACCAGCGGGCGGCCTTCAGCGCTGATCTTTTTGGCGGCGGCCATCATATGGCGCAGCGCTTTGGCGCCTTGCTCGCGCTTGACTTCGACCAGACCGTAACGGTTGCCGACCAACCCCCACAGCGGGATCCGCATCAATTCGGCCTTGGCGAAAACGCCGGGACGGTGAAGCAACCGGGCCAGATCGATCGCTTCAAAATAGCTTTCATGCTTGATCGCCACGAACACCGGCCCGGTTGGCATTTCGCCTTCCAGCCGGACGGTCTGCCGCAGAATGTGGCGCATACAGAACCGGTGCCAGCGGGCCCATTGATCGACCATGCGGCGGAACCGCTCATCGCTGCCGAGCAGCGCAATCGCGCTGGCGATCACCACGAACACGGTGCCAACGTAAAACACCAGATAGAATACCAGCGAACGGATTATGTCGCCCAGGCGGCCCATCGCCGCTCAGCCCCCAACCGCGCGCCAGACCAGCCGGGTCAGCAATTTGTGATACTCCAGCAGCAGCATCCGCAGGCTCGGCTGGGTCGGCACGGCATCTTCAACAATGATCACGGTGGCGGGAACTTCCTTGCGCAGTTCCATCACCGCGCGGCGCATATGCCAATCGCTGGTCACAACGCGGACCGATTTCAGATCTTGCCCGGCAATCCAGTCGGCTGTTTCGCGAGCATTGGTCGCGGTATCGGTGGCGGCAAAGCCGAGCGTGACGCAGCACGCCATCTGCAAGCTGCCGATCCGGTATTCGATTGCAAATTCGTGCGGCTTCACATCGCGGTCCACGCCAGAGACCAGCAGTTTTGGCGCCCAGCCCTGTTGCACAGCTTCCAACCCGCGATCGATCCGGCCCTTGGCTCCGGTCAGCACCACCACCCCATCGCTGCGGACATCGCCGGCCGGTTGCGGCAAGGCGACAGCGAACCAGATGAAGCCCAGCGCCCAGGCCAAAAGCAAAGCAGAGATCAAACGGCCCAGCATGGCAGGTTACAGCATCTTTCTGAGCGCGCGGACGACGGTCTGCCGCGCGGTAATCATTGCCAGCAGCACCCCGGCAATCGGGATCAACGCCAGCAACAGCCAATCGAACCAGTCGAGCGCGCCCGAATCAACTAGGCCCGCTTCCAGTCCTGAAAAGCGCTGGCCCAAAAACAGCACCATAACCAGCCCCAAAGCGAGGCCGACCGCGCCGCCGCCGGCCGCATCAAAGCCAATCGCGCGCTGGAATATCCGCGCGATCTGCGCGTCGGTTCCGCCCAGCAAGTGCACCACTTCGATCGTTTCGCGGTTCACGCCCAAGGCGTTCCGCACCGCCAGCAGCACCGCCGCGGCCAATGCCACCCCCAGCAAAGCGACCAAGGCGAGCGCCAGCCATTGCAGCGAATCAATCGCTTTAAACACCGGTTTCAGCCAACTCGACTGGGCATCGACCCGCGCCGATGGGGCGACTGCGCGCACCTGACTGCGGATCGCGCCGAGCTTTTCCCCGTCGACCGGATCGCGCAGCCGGACATCAACCAGCGCCGGGACCGGGATCTGGTCCTCCCCGGTGCGCGCGCCGAGCCACGGCTCGATCAGTTTTTCAACTTCATCCTGCGAGACGATCTGGACATCCTCGACCCCTGGCATCGCCTGGATCACCCGCGCCGCAGCCCGGGCTTGCCGGTCTCGCTCAGCCGCATTGGCCTCAACCACTTGCACGGTTACTCCGCCCGATAGCGCATCGGCAGCGTTGCGCGCCGTGTTGCTGAGCGCGAGGCCAGCGGCGGCGGCAATCACCGTCAGCGCGACCATGATCGCGATCACCCACGGCATCGGTCCGGCCAACCGCCCCTGCGGCATCAGATCCGGGCTGCTGCCACCTGAAATCGAACGCAGACCGCGGGCGATTGAGCCAGTGAAAGCCGGGGGAAGCCGCATCGCCATCGCTCAGCCCCTCGCCCCAAAGCCGCCCGAAGGCCGCGGCGGATAACGCAGCGCCCCGGTTGGATCGGACAGCCGCCCTTTGTCGAGCCGCATGATCAGCGAATCCGGCACTTTGCGCAGCAAGTGAACATCGTGGGTGGCGACCACCACGGTCGTCCCCATCCGGTTAAGCGCCTCAAACAGCCGCAGCAGCTTGATCGCCATATCGGGATCGACGTTGCCGGTCGGCTCGTCCGCGATCAGCATTTCAGGGCGGCCGATCACCGCGCGGGCAATCGCCACGCGCTGTTGCTCTCCGCCCGATAGCTGGGCCGGCAGCGCGTGCATCCGCTCACCCAATTTGACCCATTCGAGCATATCGGCAACCGGCTTGGTCAGATCCTTCTCGGCCACGCCGGCCACCCGCAATGGCAGCGCGACGTTATCAAACGCCGACAGGTGCTGGACCAGCCGAAAGTCCTGAAACACCACCCCAAGGCGGCGGCGCAGGGCGGGCAGGCGCTCGCGCGGCAAAGTGATCGCATCGGCTCCGAACATCCGGATCATCCCGCGCGACGGGCGCTGGGCCAGATAGAGCAGCTTGAGCAGCGAAGTCTTGCCCGCGCCGCTGGCTCCGGTCAGAAAATAGAAGCTGCCGGGGAACAAAGTGAACGAAACATCGCTCAACACTTCGCGGTCGGTGCCATAGCGCAGCCCAACGTTATCAAAGTGGACAATCTCCCCGTCGGTGGTCTTGGTCATGGGTTCAGCGGCAGTCCGGAGAGTGGCGGGGCTCGGCCCGGGCTATAGCGGCCAATCCATGTGGAAAAAAGGGCATTGCACCGCACCTTTCCCCAGCAAGAGCTTGCCGCATGGCCGCTCGCCATGCTTAACGCAAGCATCATGATAATTGCCTGCCCAGCCTGCGCCACGCGCTACGTCGTTCCAGACAGCGCCGTTGGCGTGGAAGGCCGCACCGTCCGCTGCGCCAAATGCCGGCATTCGTGGTTTCAGGACGGACCGCAAATCACGGTCCCGCCAGCGCCCGAACCCGACCTAGCTGCGCCTGCACCAACGCCAGAGCCGGCACCAACGCCTGCACCCCCGGCAGCTGAGCCCGCTGCGCCGCCCCCCGCCGAAAACCCGGTTGAGAGCGAGAGCGAGGCTGAAACTGCGCCGCCGCCGCTCAGTTTTAACGACGATATCATTCCGCCCCCGCCCGAGACGACCATTCCGATTGCCGCCGCTGCGTGGGACGATGACCAGTCGCAGTTCGCGCACGAGCCGCCGTTCCGCCCGCGCCGCAATCCGGCCAAGCTGTGGACGATCGCCGCCGCGTTGTTTGCGGTGGTGGCGATTGGCGCGGTCGCCGCGACGGCCTGGTTCGGCCTGCCCAGCTGGGTGCCGTTTGCCCAGACCCGCTTTGCCGAGGAGCAGCCCGGGCTGAAACTCGATTTCCCGGCCAAATTGCAAGGCCAGCGCGAGCTGGAGGACAAAAGCTGGTTCTTTGAAGTCAACGGCACGATCACCAATATCTCGCAAACCTCGCGCTCGGTTCCGCCGATCCTGATGGTGCTGAGCGATGCCCGCGGCCGCCAGGTCTATTCGGCCGAAATCAATGCCCCCAAGCGCGTGTTGGCGCCGGGTGAAAGCGTGGCGATTAACGAGGCGCTGGCCCCGGTGCCCAAGGCTGGCAAGAAAGCCGAATTCGGCTGGAAACCCGGCTCTTAAACCCTACTCAAATTCAACCGAGATCTGCCCGCCGGCATGGCGGCGGATATGGCGCTTGGCCCCGCCCTCACCCGCATCGGGGCTGGAGGTTTCAGCGCGGAGCACTTCGGCCGTCGCCCGAACCGTGGCCTGCGCGCCCCCTTGCGGACGCGCCGCTGCGGCACCGGCTTCGGGTACGGCAGCAACCAGAACGAGGGCGATCAGCGCGAACACCGGCAAACCCTAACGCGCGATTTACCATCCCGGCAACGCAGCCGATCGCGCCGTCCCCCACCGGGACAAGCCGGGCGCGCAGGTTAACGCCGGTTTCGCGCTTGCGGCCCCCCGCCCGCTTTGCTAGGGGACCGCTCCTACCCCCCCGGGGCGCCCCGAATCCCAGTGATTTTGCGCCCCGTTGATTTAGCGGTCGTGGCGGAACTGGTAGACGCGCAACGTTGAGGTCGTTGTGGGCGAAAGCCCGTGGAAGTTCGAGTCTTCTCGACCG
>JAYURW010000077.1:0-3369 GCA_043756025.1 Novosphingobium sp.
CTGCTGGATGGCCACGGGGCCAGCTTGGTCCCGCTGGAAAACTCCGAGATCGCCAAAATCGACGCCGGGTTGACCTGCATGTCGCTGCGCTGGTGATCGCAAGATTGGCGCAAATTTGCTATTCACGGCGGTGCAATGCGCCGATAGGCCGTGGCACTGTCGCAATCAGCCAGGAGTTATTTGCCCATGAAGGTGCTCAAGTCGATCTTGCCGCTGGCCCTGCTGCTTGCCAGCGCCGCCGCGATCACCACTGCCGCGCAGGCGCAATTTGGCGGGCTGGGGGGGGTGATCAAGGCACTACCGATCAAGGCTCCGGGGCTGCCCGACATCATCAATGGCCCAGCGCCGGTTTCAACCAACATCAAGGACGCCGTCTATGGCGATCCAGCCAAGGACGGCTTAACGCCGCCGGGCAAAGCCATGGCGCTGACCGGCCTGCCGCGCGGAGCCCAGGGCGGGTTCATTCTGGCACCTGGCTATTACGCGATGTTGGCGCAAAGCTATTGCCTGCACGCCGGAACCTATGGCCCGGGCGGGGGCGACGGCTATCTGTTTGCGCCGGTCAAAGGATCGGCCAAGGATGCCGTGACCAGCATCCTGCGCAATTCGCTCGCGCATCCCGAAATCGCGCAGCACGATATCCAGTTGCTGCTGTGGGCGATTGTCGCGCGCGCCAAGTTCGAAGACCTCGACATGCGGCTCAAAGGCGTTGCCGCGCGGCTGCTGACCACCAAGCAACTGGCCGGGCTTAACCGCAGTGCGCTGGGCGTGCTGACCAGCCCGCAGCTGGCATCATTGACCGGCGGCCTGCCTGGTCCGGTGCGCGTGGCGCTGGAGGCAGAAAGCCGGATGCGCGGGCTGCTGACCACCCCGGGATCGAGCTATGCCGAGATTGAGCGGGTCGCCGTGCTGGGCGGAATAGCGCCGCGCGGGCCGGGCAGTATCGATGTTCCGGCGACCCGCTGGAGCCTGCACCCCGATGGCTTCTGGGTGCGCTACAAGCCCAATGGCTATACCAACACCTGGGTTGAAATCTGGGTTCCGCCGGGCAGCAAGGGCATCGGCAAGACCTATGATCCGGGCAGCTCGATCGCGGTGCCGGTCAACACCGCGCGGCAGCGGCTGGCGCAATCGGGGCGGGTTTACATGCGGTAGCTGGGCCGCGCGCTACTTGCTCCAGGGGTTGCCTGTGCTCGTCGCGGCAGGCGTTGCCGCAGTCCCGTCAAACCCGCAGCGCGTCACTTGCACCGCTTCGGGCGTGCTCAACATATACCGGCCATTGGTCGCAATCTCGATTGCGCCCGAGGCAGACTTGCGCTGCATCACGGTGACGCAACTGTCGCCGCTGGCCCCGCGCAAATCGTCGTACTGATCGCTGGAAATCGGGATGTCGGTGTTGTCGCCGGTCTCGAACGGGTCAATCCGGATTGTGTTGCGCGCGCCCTTGCGGCCCCAGCGGATCGAATCAATAGGATATTGCGCTGCTTCGAATTGCTGGTTCGAAAAGCCGAATTCCTTCCAGTCGGAGATGCGGTAGGCCAATTCGCCGAACCCAAAAGCAATCAGGCATGGGAGGACCAGCACGGTCAGGACCCGCCGCCACCAAGAAGTGTCGGTCATCGCCAGCGCGGCCACCAGTGTGCCGACGAAGCCGATCACCAGCCCCGCACCGCGCATTCCCCACAGCAGCGTCTGGTTGATCGGTGTGATCAGCGAGGTGCCCGATACCAGTGCCTCGAGCCAGGTCAGAAACACCAGTGCGGCGCACACGATTGCGACTATGCCCATCGCCGGGACTGGCTCACCGCGTACCGCCGCAGAATTGCGCGGCGGGCTTGCCGCCAAGTCGCCGGTTCGGCTCACTGGCTCGCCGTTGATCGTTGCGCCGCGCTGGCCGAACTGCTGTCGTTGCATCTTTGTGGTTTCCAATGACTTTTGGGTGATTAGCAGCATGCCTCCTAATTTGGCGTAAAACGCCTTGACCAGCCTGGCCGCAGTCTCGCAGGTGCAGCATTCACCACTTGACTCTGCCGCGTCATCGGGCAGTCATTATGCCGTGAACAGGACGCACTTTGATGACTGAGATCCCCTCGTCGTTTGACGAGATGTTGATGGCCAATGGCGACGTGCGCTCGGGCTATGCTGGTTACTACGAGTGGTACAACCAGCAAGCCGCAGCGCTGATGCGGCGCAAAGGGCATGAGGCGGAGAGCTTCTTCCGAAAGACCGGGATCACCTTCAACGTCTATGGCGAGGATGCCGGGGAAGAGCGGCTGATCCCGTTCGATATGATCCCGCGGATCATCACTGCGGCCGAATGGCGCAAGCTGACCAAGGGGATCGAGCAGCGGGTGCGCGCGCTCAATGCCTTTCTGCATGACATCTATCACCGCCAGGAAATCATCCGCGCCGGGCGCGTGCCGCTTGATTTGATCGCCAAGAACGCAGCGTTCCTGCCGCAGATGATGGGACTGATCCCGCCGGGCGGGATCTACACCCACATCGTCGGGATCGATCTGGTCCGCACCGGACCGGACGATTTCATGGTGCTCGAAGACAACGCCCGCACACCGTCGGGGGTCTCCTACATGCTAGAGAACCGCGAGACGATGATGGCGATGTTCCCCGAGCTGTTCACCCGGGTCGATGTCCGCCCGGTGCAGGATTATCCGCGGCGGCTGGCTGAAAGTCTGGCGGCCTGCGCTCCGGCCTGCGCGGCGGGCAATGCCGATGGGCGCCCGGTGGTCGCGGTGCTGACGCCGGGGATCTACAACTCGGCCTATTTCGAGCATGCCTTTCTGGCCGACCAGATGGGCGCCGAGCTGGTTGAAGGCAGCGACCTGCGGGTGGTGAATGGCCGGGTCGCGATGCGCACCACGCAAGGATTTCAGCCGATCGACGTGCTCTACCGCCGGGTCGATGACGATTACCTCGATCCACTCAGCTTCAATCCGTCGAGCAAGCTGGGCGTGCCCGGGATCATGGATATCTATCGCGCCGGCGGGATCACCATCGCCAATGCGCCGGGCACCGGGATTGCCGACGACAAGGCGATCTATTCGTTCATGCCGGCGATCGTCGAATTCTACACCGGCGAGAAGCCGCTGCTCGCCAATGTGCCCACGTGGCGCTGCAGCGAAGCCGACAGCCTGGCTTACGTGCTCGACAACCTGGCCGAACTGGTGGTCAAGGAAGTGCACGGCTCGGGCGGCTATGGCATGCTGATCGGGCCGACTTCATCGAAGAAGGAAATCACCGCCTTTGCCGCCAAATTGCGCGCGCGGCCGGATAACTACATCGCCCAGCCGACGCTGGCGCTGTCGACCGTGCCGATCCTTGCCAAGGCCGGGCTCGCTCCGCGCCACGTCG
>JAYURW010000078.1:0-3342 GCA_043756025.1 Novosphingobium sp.
CTCATGAGGCTCGGCACCGAACTTGGCAGCGAGACTAAGCTTCGCATGCTCCGAGCTGACGCGCAGACGGACGAGCAGGTTCAAGTCCGCCGCATTGCGCGTCGCGCGAAGAATCTTCTCCAGCTCATCGAGCGTGTCGAGGCTGAACGTCTTCACGCCATGCGTAAAATAGGCCTCGGCGATCGCTTCCTCAGCTTTAACCGGGTGCATGAAGCACAGCGTCGCTTCCGGCAGGGTCTCTGCGACCAGGCGCACCTCGCCCAGCGACGCGACGTCATAATGCGTCACGCCTTCAGCCCACAGCACCTTGAGCAGGTCCGGCGAAGGATTGGCCTTTACCGCATAGAGCGACTTACCCGGAAACTTCTCGGCAAAGAAGCGGGCAGCGCGCGCGGCGGCGTGCGGACGGTTTAGGATAACGGGTTCGTCAGGCGAAAGAGCGCGAACTACAGCCGATGCATCAGGATAATGGTGCAACTCAAGGGACCCCCAATAGGCCTTTCGGCCAGGTAACACTAAGGACGAGGCTGCCTTGCGGTTATTGGAAGTCCCCATGGGGCAGCGGGGCCGGGATATATAGGTTCGCACCTTAATCGCAAGTGAAAATCAGCCCTGCAAAAGGTGTTCCGCGACAGCCCGAAATGCGGGCAATGATGAGGCGTCAAAAGCGGCATTGGCGGCGACTGGGTGCGAGCCAAACCGGACGATCGTCACCTCGGCTACAGGGTCAACGTAGATTGCCTGACCGTGGATCCCGCGTGCCGAAAAAGCACTGTGATTACCGGGCATTACCCACCATTGGGATTTGTAAGAACCGTCCTGCAGAAACGCATATCCGGCCGGTGCAAAGGCCGCTTTGCTGCCGCCGGTGCGGATTGTTTGGGTCACCGCTGCGGGCACCACCTGACAGCTATTGCCGCGCCCATCGAGCCGCATCGCTTCGCCAAACCGGGCCATGTCCCGCAGCACTGGATTGAGCCCGCCGCCCGCGAAAGGCATTCCGCTCGAATCGGTCAGGAAATCGGCATCCTGTTCCATCCCCAAGGGCGCCCAGATGCGTTCGCTCAACACATGGTCGAGCCGCTTGCCTTCGGTTCGCGCGACCAGCCAGCCGAGTACTTCGGTGTTGCAGGTCCGGTAGGTAAACCGCTCACCATGGTTCCCGGCCTTTTTTACCGTCGGCAGGAACGCATAAACGTCAGTCGATCCGGCATAGCCGGGCGGCCGCGGGCTCAGGCCCAGCGCGTTGCTCATTGCGCCGATGCCTGAATTGGGATCGGTATATTCCTCGCTGAAATCGAGCGCCGTGGTCATGTCCATCACCTGGCTCAGTGTGGCATCGGCAAATCCGCTGCCCGCCAGTTCGGGGATCAGATCGGCCATCGTGGCTGCGGGATCGAGCCGGCCTTCGTGGACCAGCATTTCCGCGAGTGTGCCGACAAAGCTTTTGGTCACCGAAAAGGCGATGTGCGGCGTGTCCTGGCGGGTGACGCCGAGGTAGCGTTCATAAACGATCACGCCTTTGTGCAGCACCGCAATGGCATCGGTAAAGTTGACCGCCAGCGACTGTTCCCAGGTCAATTCGCGGCCATCATCCATGGTGGTAAAGCGCACCGCATCCAGATCATCGCGCAGCGCCACCGGCAATTGCCAAACCGGCCCCGTCCCCCGCGAGACCCGCGCCGTGGGCAGGAATTCGCGCATATGCGAATAGGCATAACGGTGCATCGGGAACCGCATATGATCGGCCTGCGACCAGAGCAGCCGTTTATCCGCTGGCGGCGGCAGACCTTCCATCCAGCCCATCACGGCGGGGTCAGAGGTGTGGGCGTCGAGTATTGCCGAACGGTCACTCATAAGCTCTGTCCTTAACCCCCGCTTTAGTTCGGGAAAGCTTGTTTGTAGGCGCTATCTTGCACACTGAGCAGAACCCGCAGGTTTTGACGCAAATTCATCCAGGTAATGCCATCATCGAGCACAACGTAGCGGGTGAAGCCGACGGTTTTCTCACTCTTGTCCCACCATGTGCTCAACGCAGCTTCTGTCAGGTTGGCATTGTTGAGCCCATCCGTGGTGACGCTGCTGTCAGAATCATAGCGGACCTGCATCATCACGCCCCGGCAACCGGGAATTCCCTCTTTATCGCAGGCCGTCCCAACTAGGACGAACAGCAACCCATCCTTGGTCTTGCCGCGGACGCTTGGCGCTTCAAACGGGTGCATCGCATCGATGGTGTGCCCTTCGGCCAACACCAGCGCACGCAGATCGGCTTCGGTCACGGATTTGACAATCGAGGCCGGCGCTCGCGCGGTTGCCGCTGGCCTGACGTTGGACTGCGCTTGCGCGCCGCTGATTGAAACCAGGCTGATCGTGGCCGCCAGCACCGAAACGAAATACTTCATGAACGCCCCCATCCACTGATGAAGATGAAGGCTAGGCCACACCAAGGGCCATTTCAAGCGGTCAACTCAGCCGGTCGCGGAAGTCCTCGTAGCCAAAGCGCTTTACGCATTCCAGGACATCGCTTTCACTGTCCCACAACCAGATCGACGGCAAAGGAACCCCGTTGAAAGTGGTGGTCTTGACCATCGAATAGTGCGCCTGATCGAGGAAAGCGAAGCGCTGGCCGACTTTCGGGCCTGACCCAAAACGGTAGTCGCCGATTACATCCCCGGCTAGGCACGAAGGCCCGCCCAATCGCACCGCATCGCCAGCGGCCTCGTCGATCTGGGGGTCGAGTTGCGGCAGCTCACCGAGCATTGCCGGGCGGTACGGCGCCTCGATCACGTCGGGCATATGGCAAGTCGCCGAGATATCGCTAATCGCCACCGGCATCCCATTGAGCCCGATGTCGAGCACGGTCCCGATCAGAATGCCCGCATCGAGCGCCACGGCCTCGCCCGGTTCAAGATATATTTCGGCGCCGGTGTCGTCTTTCAGATCGAGCAGGAACTGGACCAGTTCGTCGCGTTGATAATCGCTGCGGGTGATGTGGTGTCCGCCGCCCAGATTGAGCCATTTGAACTGGCCGAAAAACTGTTCGAGATAGTCGAACGCGACATCCCAGGTCCGGGCCAGCGGCGCGAAATCCTGTTCGCACAGCGTGTGCATATGGATCCCGTCAACCAGCTCCATGTGTTCTTCGGTCAACTGGTTGATCGGAAAGCCCAGCCGAGAATGCGGCGCGCACGGATCATACCGCGGCACTTCACCTTCGGCATGCAAGGGATTGATCCGCAGACCGATATCAAACGATTCGCCCCGCGCCCGCGCCGCCTCGATGATCGCCGAGCAGCGCATGATCTGCTGCGGCGAATTAAAGATCACATGGTCCGACAGCCG
>JAYURW010000079.1:0-3282 GCA_043756025.1 Novosphingobium sp.
AGATCGGGTTGATCGACTGGAACAGGCTCGTCGGCACCCCGCCCTTGTCGACGAATTTGTCCGTATAGAGGTTAAGGCTGCCACCGGCCTGTTCGAACAAACCCCAGAACAGCGGATTAAGCGCGATCAGGAACAGCATCGCAAAAATTCGCTCGCGCGGTTCCTTGGGCAGCTTGAATGCCTCGTACAGCGTATATCCCAGCATCGTCAGACCGGTGACGATCAGCAAGTTCTGGATCACGCTCTGGTACTGGATCAGCATCCAGATCACCGCCACCGCAGCCACGCCGATCGCGTAGAACGACCATTCGCGGCTGAGCGTCAGCACCGCTGGCGCCTCGCCGCGCCCTTGCAGTGCGGGCTTGCCAACCACGAAGATCAGCAGGCCGATGACCATGCCGATGCCCGCCAGCCCAAAGCCGTAGGACCAGCCGATCGTCTCACCCAGATAGCCGACCAGGATCGTGCCCAGCGCCGCGCCCACGTTCACGCCCATGTAGAAGATCGTGTAGGCGGAATCGCGGCGGATATCGGAGATCTTGTAGAGCTGGCCGACGATCACCGAGATATTGGCCTTGAGGAAGCCCGAGCCGACAATGATGAAGGCGAGCGCCGACCAAAATACGTTGATCGCCGGATCGTTCTGCCCGCCGCCGCCTTCGACCGCCATTAAGCCGTGGCCGATCGCCAGCAGCACGCCGCCAAAGATCACCGCCTTGCGCTGGCCCAGATAGCGATCGGCGATGATCCCGCCGAGCACCGGGGTAATATAGACCAAGGCGCCATAGGCGCCGTAGATCAGGTTGGAATCGCTATCCGAAAACAGCCAGTGCTTGGTGAGGTACAGCACCAGCAGCGCGCGCATCCCGTAATAGGAAAAACGCTCCCACATTTCGGCGTAGAATAGCACGAACAGCCCGCGCGGGTGGCCAACCACTTCCTCGCTGTTGCGCGACGCGACCACCGCGCCGATGGCCAGGAAAGCAAACAGGAACACCGCAGCGATTGCCGCAATCCAATCGCCTTCGTTCCACAGCGCCATGTCTTTCATGCTTGATCCTCAAATTGCTGCCGGTCCGCGCCGGGCTTGTCTGGCGCTGAAACTAGCCGCGATTTCGCCGCTGTGAAGCGAAATTCGTCAAGCGTGTTCGATTGTTGCTCGCCGGGTTTCGACTTGCCTGACGCGCTGTATTATGGCACTGAAGCACCATGCAAAACTCCAGCAAGCCGGTTTACCTCAAATTGCGCGATCTGATCGCGGCGGCGATCATCGATGGCACCTACGGCGAAGGGGCAATGTTGCCCTCGGTCAGGGCCTTTGCGGTGCAGCAGGGGGCCAATCCGCTGACCGTCGCCAAGGCGTACCAGCAGTTTCAGCTTGATGGGCTGGTCGAAGTTCAGCGCGGGGTCGGGATGTTCGTGGCGCGCGGCGCGGCCGACAAGTTGCGGCGGAGCGAGCGCGAGGTGTTCCTGACGCACGAATGGCCAGTGCTGCGCGCGCGGATCGAGCGGCTGGGGCTCGCTCCCCACGAATTGCTTACCGAATAATCGCAGGATTAATCAGCATTTGCTGATTGCGCTGGGGTTTAGCATTTGGCACAGTCCAGCCAGTGCGGCTCGGCCTGCTCCGGGCCGTGAGCGACGTTGCGCCGATTGACGCAATTTGGGGATTGGTCGCCGGGGGGGCGGCGGGGGGAGAGGCAAGACAATGATCCGATCAGAATTGCTGCAGGCGCTGGCTCAGGAGAACCCGGGCTTGCGGCTCGAAGAAATCGAAAAGGCCGTTGGCACCTTCTTTGACGAGATCGCCGCGCGGCTGACCGCCGGCGGCCGCGTCGAACTGCGCGGCTTCGGCGCTTTTTCAACCCGCGCCCGCGATGCGCGCAAGGGCCGCAATCCGCGCACCGGCGAAGCGGTCGATGTGTCCGGCAAAAGTGTGCCCTATTTCAAACCAGGCAAGGAAATGCGCGCGCGGCTTAACGCGGATTGATTTTTGGTTAGGGGCTGATTTTTGTCGGGTGCGCTATTCGCGTCCGCAAATAGCTTGCAACGCCAGCCCGCTCCCCCGGCCCGACCACCCTCAGGGTACCTTAAATGGGTGGTCGGGCCGGGGGAGCGGGCTGGCGTTGCAAAGGCAGGGGTGTAAAACCCTGCCGCACCGCCCTATGGCGGCGAACAAGCGGACGTGGCGGAATGGTAGACGCCGGGGACTTAAAATCCAAAATCACTATTTTTTAATGTCTAAAAACGCTTGTAATTACGTGATTTTTTTCCCAATCTGACCTCGCTAAATGGCAACGCATAGCTAACGCATTTAGCCCATTTTTCGAGCTGTTGGCGGTGACGGCGATCCATCAGATTTCGGCGGGAAAGTGCAGGTTTTCCGACGCCCCAACAGCCGGTTCTGGCAGTGCGCGGCGAGCGTCGGCGGCAAGCAGCGGCGCGGTAGCACGAAGCAGGAAAGTTTGGCGCAGGCCAAAGATGTTGCCGAAGACTGGTATCTGGGTCTGAAGGGCAAGGCCCAAGCCGGGGAGCTGAAATCAGGCAAGACGTTCAAGCAGGCGGCGAATCGGTTTCTCGATGAGTTTGAAGCGATCACCCAAGGCGAGCGCAGCCCAATCTATGTCGCGGGTCACAAGCGACGCCTTGAGAAGCACCTGATCCCCTTTTTCGGTTCGAAGGTGCTTTGGGAAGTCACGTCCGGCTTGATTCAGGATTATCGAATCCATCGGATGAAGAGTGTTGCTAGTGGCAATCCCCCTGCGCGAAGCACGCTTCACCAGGAAATGGTCTGCCTTCGCCAGACGCTCAAGATCGCGAATCGGCATGGCTGGCTGGAACACATGCCCGACATGACGTCGCCTTATCGGGCATCGAGCAAAATTTCCCATCGAGCCTGGTCCTCGCCCGAGGAATATAAGCAGCTCTAAACCGCTACCGGCGCCCGCGCCCGCGATCCCAAGAAGGAACGCTGGCGCAGTGCGTGTGAAGACCTGCACGACTATGCGCTGTTCATGGTCAAATCCGGCTTGCGACCGGACGAAGCGCGGCACATCCAGGTCCGTGACGTCGAGATTGACCAGGACGGACCCAAGCGCGAGAAAATCTTGCACATTGCCGTTCGCGGCAAACGCGGGGTTGGCTATGCCAAGACTATGCCGGGAGCGGTCCTGCCCTTGACCCGCACGGTCGAACGGCACAATCGCGGACCATCGGATCTGATCTTCCCGACAATCCAGCGCGAGCTGTTCAACACCATTCTCGACGAGCTGGACCTGAAGC
>JAYURW010000080.1:0-47985 GCA_043756025.1 Novosphingobium sp.
ACGGGCGAGTTGCGGATGATCCATTCGCGGGTGTCGTGGATGTTGCGCCCGGTCGAGAGGTCCATCACCGTGTCCGCGCCCCAGCGGATCGACCACACCATCTTGTCGACCTCGGCCGCGACGTCGGACGCGACGGCGGAGTTGCCGATGTTGGCGTTGATCTTGACGAGGAAATTGCGGCCGATCGCCATAGGCTCACACTCGGGGTGATTGACGTTGCTGGGGATGATCGCCCGGCCCCGCGCCACTTCATCGCGGACGAATTCGGGGGTGACATAGTCCGGGATCGCCGCGCCAAAACTTTCGCCATCGCGGACATATTTGGCGAGCATTTCGCGGCCAAGGTTTTCGCGGGTCGCGACATATTCCATCTCGGGCGTGATGATCCCGCGCCGGGCATAGTGCATCTGGCTCAGGTTGGCGCCGGGCTTGCCCCGCAGCACGGTTTTGCGGACGTTGGGAAAGGCTGGAACCCCGCCGCTGCGATCGGGGCCGAGCTGGCCGTTATCCTCGGGGCGAACCTCGCGCTGGGCCACTTCTTCCACATCGCCGCGCGCCAATTGCCAGGCGCGGCGCAGTTCAGGCAGGCCGGCGGCAATGTCGATCGTGACGGCGGGATCGGTATAGGGGCCGGAAGTGTCATAGACCCGCACCGGCGCTTCACCGCTCGATGGATCGAGGTGAATCTCGCGCATCGCCACGCCGAACGGGCCGACGTGGATCTTTTTCGAACCACGGATCGGGCCGGTGGTGACGCCGATTTCGGGGGTTCCGGCTTGCGGCTTAGCAGCCGTTTCCACGATGCTGTTGATGTCGGCCATAGATGCTCCATTGGGCGGAGCGGGAGCATTGGCGGGCCTGAAAATCGCTGACCAGCCACTCCCTCCGCCCGTGCTAACGGGTTCAGGTTCAACGGGTCGGGCTGCGTTACCAGCCCCTCTCAGTCACACGACTCCCCGGGGTTGATGCCTGTCTAGAGCCAAGCTGCGGCACGGGCAAGGTTATTGGGTCAGGATATAGAGCGCCACCGCGATCACCAGCACGGCGAACAGCCGCCGCGCGAGCTGTGCCCGGCTCTCCAGCCGCTTGGCCAGCGGCAGTGCGATCAGCGTTCCGATTAGCCCGCCGCCGACCAAGGCCCCGAACAGCGGCCAGACCAACTGCCCCGATAGGGCGTAGCTGGCGCTGGTGGCGCTGCCAAACAGCGCGACCGAAACCAGTGAACTGGCCCCGGCATTGGCCAGCGTCATACCCGTCGCGGCCATCAGTCCCGGCGCAATCAGGAACCCGCCGCCGATCCCGAAGAACCCGGCGGCAAGCCCAGTGATCAGGCCGACGGGCGCGAGTTTGAGGACCATTGGCGCGGTCAGATGGACGGCCGGATCGCCCTCGTTCTTGCGTGGCACGATCATCGAAAGCGCGATCGCGATCATCGCGAAAGCGAACCAATTGAGCAGGGCGGCGCCATCAACCTGTTTGGCTAGCTGCGCACCGATCAGCGCCCCAGCCAGGCCGGCGATCCCGAACACTGTCGCGCAGGGCCATTTGACCCGGCCTGCGCGGGCCTGTCCGGCCAGGCCCGCAGCGGCGTTAACCGCGACTGCCGCCGCCGAAGTGCCGATTGCGGCATGGATATCGGTTAGCCCGACGACATAGACCAGCCAGGGCATCGCCAGCACCGATCCACCGCCGCCGAACAGCGTCAGCAGCAGCCCGATCAATGCGCCGCCCAGCACGGCCAGCAAGAGCGGTTCGATGCCCATCGAGTCAGGCCGCGCTCGTCCGGTTCCACGGCGCCAGCATCAGCAGCCGGGCCATGCCGCAAAAGCCGCTCACCCCGGCAAAGGTCAGTCCCGCGCCAACGAAACCGGCCAGGCCAAACCACGCCGGGCTGACCAGAAAGCCGAGCGCCACGCCGAGCAGCACCAGCGATCCGGCGGCGATCTGCACCTGTCGCATGATCTCCAACGGCGCATCGGCGTCGCTCTCAACCGGCAAGCCAGCGCTTTGCCAAGCGTTGATCCCGCCATCGAGGACATAGGCATCGCCCTTAACGCGCGCTGCCAGCCGGTCACAGGCACCGCCGGTGCGCATACCCGAACGGCAGGTGAAAATTACGTCGTCAGCCGGGTCGATGGTCAGATGGGCTTTCTCCCACTGCGACAGCGGTTGCATTTGCGCGCCCTTGATATGGACGCGGGCGAACTCGTCAGCCTCTCGGATATCGACCAGCACTGCGCGTCCGGCTGCCAGCCGTTCGAGCACTGCCGCTGGAGTGAGTTTGTGGAGCGTAGCGGTCATGATTGAGTCCTCAGTTCAGGCGGGCAGAACAGCTCTGCCAAGGTCTGGATCACTCGCAAGGCGGCGTGATCCTCGATTCGGTAGAAGATTGTCTGGGCCTGCCGCCGGGTGGCAACGATCCCTTGTTCGCGCAGCATTGCCAGATGTTGCGACAAGGCGGATTGCGACAGGTCAATGCGTTGTTGAATTTCTCCGACAGAGAGTTCTCCGTCAGCCAGTTGGCACAGCACCATCAGCCGCTTCTCATTTCCAAGCACGCGCAGCAGTGCGGCAGCGCGACCGGCATTCTCAGCAAACAGGGCGGGGTCGAAGCGAGTCAAGTCAAACATGGATTGCAATATATTGCTTGATTCTAAATTAGCAATACCTAATATAATGGACAAGGAGACTTCCCATGGTGCAATCACCTCAAGTTCGCGCGTTCTTTGATCCCGCCACGTTCACTGTCAGCTATGTGGTCCATGATCCCATCACCCGGCGGGCCGCGATCATCGATCCGGTGCTCGATTTCACGCCGCGCAATGCCCGCACCTCAACCAAGTCGGCCGATGCTTTGCTGGCCTATGTGGCAGAGCAGGGTCTTGACCTGGCCTGGCTGCTCGAAACCCACGCTCACGCCGATCACCTTTCTGCCGGGTACTATTTGCGCGAACAGACCGGTTCGCCGCTGGTGATCGGCGCGGCAATTACCGCAGTCCAGAAAATTTTCGTCCCGTTGTTTGAAGCTGACGACGTGGTGCCCGATGGCAGCCAGTTTAACCGGCTGGTCAATGACGGCGACGTTCTGCAGCTGGGCAATCTCGAAATCCGTGTGCTCCACACCCCCGGCCACACCCCGGCCTGTGTCACCTATCTGATCGGCGACGCGGCATTTGTTGGTGATACGCTGTTCATGCCCGACTATGGCACCGCGCGCAGCGACTTTCCCGGTGGCAGCGCCGAAGCACTCTATGGCTCGATTCGCAAAATTCTGGCCTTGCCGGGAGAAACCCGGATGTTCGTTGGGCATGATTACCTGCCCGCAGGCCGCAGCGATTATCGCTGGGAAACCACCGTGACCGAACAGAGCGCCAGCAACGTCCACGTTCATGACGGTATCGCGGAGACCGACTTTGTTGCCATGCGGCAGGCCCGCGATGCGACACTGGAGGCTCCGTTGCTGATCCTGCCGTCGCTGCAGGTCAACATTCGCGCCGGGGCGCTGCCCCCGGCAACGCCGCAAGGGCACCGCTACCTGCGGCTCCCGCTTGATTCGATTTGAGTGCAAAGCGGGTGCTGGACAGCTCTGCGTCCGGTCCTCAAGGTCTGCGCCCATGACCATGCTTTACCGTCTTGATTGCCCCGCCGCGCAAATCGCCGCACACTTCGGCGCGGCGGCGGGCAATGATCCGTGGGCGGGCGGTACGATCGGTCCGATGCAGTTTGCGCCGGTGCTAACGGCAGGGCGCGAATTTATTGCCGGGCCTCGCCACGAGCGCCAACCGCTGCGGATGATCCCGCGCCAGTGGGGTGTGCCGCCGCCGCCCGCCGCCGGAGAAGCGGGGCGCGGTGTGCTGAGCGTGCGCAATCCGGATAGCCCGTTCTGGATCGGCAACCTGCGCAACAGCGAATTTCGCTGTCTGATCCCGGCGACGGCGGTGATGGAATGGGGCCGGGTTGATCCCGTGACGACCAAGCGCCGGGCGCATTGGTTCGCGTGCGCTGACCAGCCGTTGTTTACTATGGCCGGGGTGTGGAAAGACAGCGAAGTGCCAAGCTTTGCACTGCTTACCTGCGAGCCGAACGCGGCCTGGCGCCATGCCGGGCGCGAGGCGATGCCGGTGATCCTGCCGGGCGATCCAGCGCTCTGGGGCAAATGGCTGCGCGGGGAATGGAACGAGGCCGTCGCGCTGTTGGAGCCTTATTCATCCAGCCTGATCCGCGACACTTAAGTTTCCAAAATGGAAACATGGGACTTGCCAAATCGGAAAACTGAGCCTATCGCTTTCCAAATTGGAAAGTAACCGGAAGGACCTTCGATGCGGGAAGATGAAGCGCGCGCGGCGCTGGCGGCGATGGGCAGTGCCAATGCCAATCTGGCCGATGCGATGGCCTGCCCGCCATGGCGGCACGCAGCATTTGGCGCGCTGATGGCGTCTCTCGTGCTGGCGGTTACGGTGCCCCCGCCGTGGCTCGTGCCGATCCAGATCGGATCGCTCGCCGGGATGATCTGGCTGCTGCGCCATGATCGGGCGCGCTTCGGAGTGTTCGTTAATGGCTATCGCCGCGGACGAACTTTACCGGTGACGTTGGGGCTGCTGGCGGCGGAGCTTGGGATTGTGTTTTTGGCGATGCCAACGCGCCACCTGCCGTTTCCATCGCCGCGCGGTCTGGCCTGCGTCGCCGCCGCTTTCGTGCTTGCTACAGCAGCTAGTGTGTTGTTCCAGCGAGTCTGGATCTCCGAAATTCGAGGAGGAAAGGCGTGAGCACGGCGGGCCTCGATATGGTGCTGCATCCGCCTACTCGCCTCCAGGTTGCGTCGGTGCTGAGCAAAGTCAGCGAAGCCGAGTTCGCACGGCTGAAAGCCTTGGCCGGGGTGGCCGATTCGGTGCTTTCCAAACATCTCGCTGCGCTGGCCGAGGCGGGCTATGTCACCCTGCGCAAGGCCGCGCGTGATGGGCGGCAAAGAACTTGGGTTTCGCTGACCAGCACGGGCCATGCGGCCTTTGCCGGGCACGTAGCCGCCTTGCAACGACTCGCAGGCGGGCTCTTCTAAACCAGTCGGGCCGGTTCGGGCTGGACTTTAACCGCACGCTTAAACATACTCGCGCGACTTGAACCGGAGACTGCGCGATGACCCAGACTGTATCCCTGCCGAAGGTTTGCATCATCGGGGCCGGCTGTTCTGGTTTCACCACGGCCAAGCGGTTGAAAGACTATGGCATTCCGTTCGATGTCTATGAAGCTTCGGACGATATCGGCGGGACCTGGTATTACAACAACCCCAACGGGATGAGCGCCTGCTATCAGAGCCTGCACATTGATACGTCGAAATGGCGGCTGGCGTTTGAGGACTATCCGGTTCCCGCTGACTGGCCCGATTACCCGCATCATTCGCTGCTGCTGGGGTATTTTCGGGGTTACGTCGACCACTTTGGCCTGCGGCCCCACATTCAGTTCAACACCCGGGTTGAACAGGCGCAGCGAAAGACGGGTGGCGGCTGGACCATCACGCTTTCGACCGGCGCGGTGCGGGATTATGATGCGCTGGTCGTCGCCAATGGCCACCACTGGGCCGCGCGGATTCCGGACTATCCCGGCAGCTTCAGCGGCGCGCAGATCCACAGCCACAACTATCGTAGCCCGTTCGAGCCGGTCGATTGCATCGGCAAACGAGTGCTGGTGGTTGGCATGGGCAACAGCGCAATGGATGTCGCCAGCGAATTGTCGCAGCGGCCGATGGCGGAAAAACTGTTCGTTTCGACCCGGCGCGGCGTGTGGATTTTCCCGAAGTACTATCGCGGCCAACCGCTCGATAAGAACCCGGCCCCGGCTTGGCTGCCGAAAGGGATCAAGCAATGGCTTGGCGCGCGGATGATCAAGGGGCTGGTCGGCAAGATGAGCGACTATGGCCTGCCTGAGCCGGAGATCGGCCCGTTCGAAAGCCACGGCACCGTTTCGGGCGAATTTCTGGTCCGGGCCGGATCGGGCGATATCACTATGAAAGGCGCGGCCCTGCGGCTGGACGGTGATGGCGTGGTGTTCGCCGATGGCAGCCGCGAGCAGATCGACGTGATCGTCTGGGCGACCGGTTATGACATCGCCTTCCCGTTCTTTGACGAGCCGAGTTTCAAGGCCGATGCCGATAACCGCCCGCCGCCGCTGTACAAACGGATCATGAAGCCGGGGGTGCCCGACCTGTTTTACATGGGCCTTGCCCAACCACTGCCGACGCTGGTCAACTTTGCCGAGCAGCAAAGCAAATTGGTCGGCGCCTATCTGGCCGGGCAGTATTTGCCTCCCGCCCCGGCTGAAATGGAGCGGGTGATCAAGGCAGAAGAGGAATACTACACCGGGCAATATTATGCGGCCCGGCGCCACACGATCCAGCTCGATTTCGATCACTATGTCCGCGCGCTGGGCAAGGAACTGACTGCTGGTGCCAGACGCGCCGCCGCTGCGGGCAATGCCGTGCCGGTCCCCGCCCGTGCGCTTGAGGACGCCTGATCATGAGCCGACCGCTTACCCCCGTCGATGTCAGCCAGAATGCGCTCTATGTCGAAAACACCTGGCGCGAACCGTTTGCGCAGCTACGCGCCGAAATGCCGCTGTCGTGGCGCGCGCAAAGCCCTTTCGGAGCCTATTGGTCGGCGGTCAGCCATGCGTTGGTTTCCGAGGTCGAGCTGCGCCATGATGTCTTTTCCAGTCGCTGGGATATGGGCAACATCACCATTGCCGAAGCAGTCATTGGCGAAGGCTTTCCCAACTTCATCGCGCAGGACCCGCCGATCCACACCGCCCAACGCCGGGTGATCGCCCCGGCCTTTTCGCCCAGCCAGATGCTGGGGCTTGTCGCGCAAGTCAAAGCCCGGACCAAGGAACTGCTGGACGGCCTGCCGGTGGGGGAGACATTCGACTGGGTTGAGCGGGTTTCGATCCCGCAGACTCTGGGCATGCTGTGCATTCTGTTCGACATGCCATTTGCAGAATGGCGCGACATCAAGCGCTGGTCGGATTGGGCCAGCGGCGTTTCGGCTGACAATCTGACCGACGATTACCGCGCCGAATTCATGGTCCAAATGGGCGAGATGCTGGCACGGTTCGATGCCGAGCTAGAAGACCGCCGGGCCAAGCCGGCGACCGACGATCTGCTCAGCCGGATGGTCCATTCCGAAGCGATGGGCCAGATGGAACCGATCGAGCGGATAGCCAATATCGCGCTGCTGATTGTTGGCGGCAATGACACCACCCGCAATTCGATGTCGGCCTTGGTCGAAGCGTTTGATCGCTATCCGGACCAGCTCGAACGGCTCCGCGCCGATCCTTCGCTGATCCCCAATGCGGCGCAGGAAATCGTCCGCTGGCAATCCCCCGTCACCCATATGCGGCGGACCGCGCTGGAAGATGCCGAGCTTGGCGGGCAGACGATCCGCAAGGGCGAAAAGGTGGTGATGTGGTACATTTCGGCCAACCGCGACGAGAGCGTCTTCCCCAACGCTGAACAGTTTGATGTCGGGCGCGGCAATGCTCGGCGTCACCTCGGCTTTGGCCACGGGATCCACCGCTGCGTCGGGGCCAAGCTGGCCGAAGCGCAAATCGCCGCGCTGATTACCGAGATCGTGGCACGCGATATCCGGATCGACCCGCAGGCTGCGCCCACCCGGCTGGCCAGCCCGTTCCTCCACGGCTTTACCGCGATGCCAGTCCAGATCGCTGTGCGATAAGCGCGCGGCTAAAAGCCGTAGGAGATCCCTGCCACCGCAAAAATCTGGTTGGCGCTTCCGGCATCGCGTACAATCGGGCTCTCAGCAAACTGGCCGACCAGCCGCTTGTAGTTGGCAAGGCCGAACAGTGCCCAGCCCTTGCGCGGCGCGCCGCCCAGATCGTGGGTATACAGCAGGGATGTCCCGAAGCTTTTCAGCCCACCGCCTGTGGTGGCATAGGCGGGCAGCAGATTACCCGGTGCAATATCGAAATAGGTCGCGGCATAGCCTTTTCCGACGAAATCGGCCGACACCCCGAGCCGGGCAAAGCTGCGCCGCGAAACCGGGGAATTGAGCGATAGCGCCGGCGTGACGATGTAACTTTTGTGCGCGCCCGCCACGTCATGCAGAAAAGTCACATCAAAATTCAGGCTGGCGGGCGGGATCAACACACCCTGTTTGGCGATCCCGGCAGTAAAGCCCAGCTCGACCGCCATCTTGCGCTCACCCAGCGCAGCCACGCGCGGATCCTTGATTTCGCCGGTCCGATCCAGCCGCAGTTGCACTGCTGGGCCAAATGCCAGCCGGGTCTTCGATCCGCGTTTGTCGGGGATGAAATCGGTAGTGACGCCCGGCCCGCGGACCTGAAATTCGATCCCAGAAACCCGGCCCTGGAATATCCCGCCGGGTTGCAGCTTGTAATCGTCAGATCCTTCGTAATCGGCTGAAGTGCCAAGGCCAAAACCAACCGTCAGCCGGTCTCTGCCATCATCGGAAACACCGGGCGGCGGACCCGCCGGGCGGGCCGATGCACCGTCCTGCGCCGCAGCGGGGTGTGCGACCAACAGGGCTACCAGCCATAGCGGTGCGCGGAAATTGGGCATGATTCGTCTCCAGATCCAGCCCCTACGAAGCGAGATAGGCAGTGGCCACGCCATGCGCAACGGCCCGAAAGGACAGGTGCCGGGCCGTTCGGCCGGTTGCTGCGTTCGCATCAGCTATTTTATACAAGCCATTGCGGACAATGCCGGGCATTCAGGTTCGAGCAACGCTTGAAGCGCAACGGTGAAACGGGCACTAACCGTGCCGAAGCGCAGGCATGGCCTGTGATACTGATGCCCGTGTGGGCAGACGGAGCTGGAGCAGACTATGAGTGTTCGGGGCAAATATCGGTTGAGTACGGGTTTGGCGCTGGCGCTGGGCCTTTCATCAGCCGTGGCGCTGGCTACTGCTCAGCCGCAGAATATCCTGCCCAGCCCGGCCGCGACTCCGGTCCCGGTCCCAACTCCGGCAGTTCCCGCGCCATCCGCTTCGCCGACGATCACGCCGCAGGTGCTCATCGAAGAACCGCAGCTGACTTGGTCGGTCGCCGATGCGCGCTCGCTGCTGGGCGTGATTGAGGCGGTTGAGGCTGACGGGCTGATCCCGGGCGATTACCAACCGACCGCACTGCGCACTGCGATTGCTGCCGGACCCGGCGCCGCGCTGGACGCTCAGGCCGGCAAATCATTTGCCTGGCTGGTTGAGGATATGCGCGACGGGCGCACCCGGATGGATTCGCGGCTGCAATGGTTCGCGGTTGATACCGATGTCGATAAACACCCAACCGCAGCCGTGCTCAATCAGGCGCTGGCCAGCCATGATATTGCCGGGGCGATTGCCGATCTGGCGCCAACCACACCGGACTATGCCGCGCTCAAAGGCTTGCTGGCGATTACGCCCAAGACCGAAAAGGCCAAGCGCAATCTGATCCGGGCCAATATGGACCGCTGGCGCTGGTTGCAGCGCGATCTGGGCAAGTTCTATCTGTTGACCAATGTCCCCGAATTCCAATTGCGGCTGACAGTCGATAATTCGATTATCAAATCCTATCGCACCGTTGTCGGCAAGGTTGGCAAAACCGCGACCCCGCAGCTGGCCGAAGTGGTTGAAGGGGTGATTTTCAACCCGACCTGGACGGTTCCGCAGTCGATCGTCAAAGGCGAAGGGCTGGGCGCGCGGCTGTTTGGAAATCCGGCGCAGGCGGCGCGCGAAGGCTATAAAGTGACCAAGGCCAAGAACGGCATGATCACCGTG
Organism: Novosphingobium sp.; assembly: GCA_043756025.1. GTDB lineage: Bacteria > Pseudomonadota > Alphaproteobacteria > Sphingomonadales > Sphingomonadaceae > Novosphingobium. The sequence continues at coordinate 9,780 of JAYURW010000080.1, forward strand.
GTTCAGCAGCCCGGCGCGCGCAATGCGCTGGGTTATATGAAGCTTGATATGCCCAACGAACACGCGATTTTCGTGCACGATACGCCGTCGCGTGGGCTGTTCGGCAGCGCCTATCGCGCGCTTAGCCACGGCTGCATCCGCACCGAAAAAGCGATCCAGCTGGGGATGACGATGGCCATTCTGGGCTCGGGTAAATCGACCGACGAATTGGTCGCGATCATCAAGTCGGGCGAATACACCCGGGTGCCGATGACCAAGACTTTCCCGATTTACATCACCTATTTCACCATGGCGACTGACATTAACGGCAAGATGGGCACCTTTGCCGATCTCTATAGCCGCGATGCCCCGGTGCTGGCGGCCTTTGCGGCACCGCGCAAGCTGTGGGACGGCAAGCGCAAGACCACCGAAAAAGTGATCAAGCTCGATAACCCGTTGTAAAGATCAGGGTTTGGTTGGGGTCGGGGTCAGGCAAGCGCTCAGCTGAGCCTGTTCAGCCGCCGTCAGGGCATTACCCGGTTCGGCCCAGGCCCGCAGCCGGTGGCCTGCAGCGGCCCGGTCGATCCGGACCGCCAACCCGCGCCGTGCCTCAAAAAACTCGTTCTCGCGCGAGATGGTCAGGGTCAATCCTCCGGCCGGCCGCTGGACCAGACAGCGCAGCAAATCATTGCTGCTGGCTGCGCTCTGGCCTTCAAATACCAGCACCTTGCCCGACAATTCGCGGCTCGAAGTCCAGGCTTGCAGCACAAACGGGCTGGCCAGCAGCATCAGGGCCAACGCCCCCACGCCGATCAGCGTGCGCCGGGATTGTTGCTGGTTCACGCGTCGCCGATGCGGTCAGCGTAAAGCAGGCGCCCACCCGAGAGGTGCCACAGCGCCTCGTTGAAATTTTCCGGACCCATCGCAAAACAGCCTTCGCTGCGGCCCAGCTTGCCAAACTTTGCGATATGGCTGGCCGCGGCATATTGCGCCGGGTGCATCACGATGGCCCGTTCCAGCGCGGTGGTATTGTCTTGATCGAGGCCCATCAGGCGGATCGAAGTGCCGTATTTACCCTTGTACCATTCCGCCGTGAGGTAGGCCCCGCGCGAGGTCGCTTCGGAACCGGGAATCCCAGAGAACTGCTGAAGAAAGCCCGAATGACCGGGATCTGAGCCGCGCCCGTGGCTGACCAAGAACGAGCGGATCGAGCCGTTTTCCAGATTGACGAAGTGGAACCGCGGCAAAGTTGAGGCGCGGGCAAAATCGGCGATCCCGACGATATCGCGGCGCCAGACCTGCGCTCCGGCGCGTTCCAGCTCGCGCTGGGCGATGCCGATCAGCTTGCGGTCATAGAGCGGATTGGGAGCTACCATGGTCGGCAGCGGCGGTTCCACCGGCAACACCGCTGGAGACTGTGGTGTGGTGGCCAGCCCGAAAGCGGCATCAAAATCCTGCGTTAGCGGGCCATCCTGGGCCGCCCGGGCCAAGGCACGACCCGGCACCGAGAGCGCGGCTCCCGCAGCAAGGCTACCCAGAATCAGGTCGCGGCGTTTCATAGCCCCCATCATAGCCAACTAGGATAACCGAACCCTGAACGAACTGCCAACCCCTTACGCGGCGGGAAAGCGCGTAGCTGCGCCGAGCCGAGACAATTCGGGCCCATCGAGCCGCATCACGGTCCATTCTTCCATCAGCCGCGCGCCCAGTTTTTGATAGAATCCAATTGCAGGCGCGTTCCAATCAAGCACTGACCATTCGAGCCGGGCGCAATCGCGGTCCACCGCCAGCGCCGCCAGATGCGCCAGCAGTGCTTTGCCCAGCCCGCTGCCGCGCGCCTCGGGCCGGACGAACAGGTCTTCGAGGTAAATTCCTGGCCGCCCTTCGAAGGTCGAAAAATTATGGAAGAACAGCGCGAAACCTTGAGCCTGGCCGTCCGCCTCGCCGATCACCACTTCGGCATAAGGGCGCGGCCCGAACAGCTTTTGGCCCAGCACGGCTTCGTCAAAGCGGACTTCATCGGCGAGCTTTTCGTAGACCGCCAGATCGCGGATCAACTGCGCGATCAGCGGCAAGTCAGCGGGTGTAGCGGGCCGGATCGCGATAGTCATGGCTTGTTCCTTGCAGCAAAATGCGGCCATAGCAGGCCAATTGCCAGCCCGGCCATAACCAAACCAAATGCGGCCAGCTTCCATGGCTGCAGTGGCTCACCCAGCACAATTGCCGAGGCCGAAAGGCCGAATACCGGCACCAACAGCGCCAGCGGTGCGACCTGCGCGGCGGGGTGGCGGGCCAGCAGCCAGCCCCATGCGCCATAGCCGAACAAGGTGTTTCCGGCCGTTTGCCAGACCACTGCGGCCCAGGTCGTCCGGTCCGCAGCAGCGATCCCTTCGGCCATGGCCGGCCAGCCTTCCAGTACCAGCGCAAACAGCAGCAACGGGGGCAAGGCAAACAGGCTCGACCAGACGACGTAGCCGAGCATATTGACCGCACCGGCGCGGCGCGCGACCATATTGCCGCCAGCCCAGCTCGCCGCTGCCAGCAGTACCAGTGTCAGTCCCAGCACGGTCGCGCTGCCATCAGTATGAAAGCCAATTACGGCGATCCCGGCGCAGGCCAGCACCAGCGCAGCGATCTGATATCCGGCCAGCTTCTCGCGGGTCAGGTGCATCGCCATGCCGATCGTGAAGAACACCTGCGCCTGAACCACCAGCGAGGCTAACCCGGGTGTGATATCGGCGCGCAGGGCGGTGAACAGCAAGCCAAACTGCCCGGCTCCGATCAGAACGCCATAAGCGGCAAGGTTGCGCCAGGAAACGCTTGGACGCGGGATGAACAGGGCCAGCGGGAAAAAGGCCAGCGCAAACCGCAGCAGTGCGAGAGTCAGCGGCGGCAGATGGATCAGCGCAAATTTGATAACGACGAAATTGGAGCCCCAGACCGCGGTAACCGCCAGCGCCAGCAACAAATGGAGTGGCGGCAGGCCGCGGTGGGTTCCAGTCATCGGGGCGCTCTAGCCGAACCGCCGCCAAGCCTCAACTCAGCGTGGCTTGATCACCATTTTGTCGCCTTTGAGCTCAACCGAACCGAGCCGCCGCAAGGCCGACTGGCCCAGCAGGTTGGTGCCCAGATCCTTGACCACTACCGCCTCGACATCGTGCAGCGTCTGCCCGGCGATCCGCAATTCTTCCAAGGTAACTGGCGCGCCATAGCCGACGCCAGAGGCGGTCTGCATGGTCGGCTGGAACTCGCTTTCATCGGGCATCACGCCCAGCGCTTCGGCTTCGGCTTCGGTCAAAGCGACCACATCAGCGCCGGTATCAACCAGAAATTCCACGTCGCTGCCGTTGACTTCGACCTGCAAGGTGAACTGACCCGAACCGTCCCGCAGCAGGGTAAGCGCTTTACAGGGCTCTGTTGATTGGGCCTTGGCCGCCGCAGTGTTCTGGACCGGGGCCTCAGCCACACGCGGCGCAAACATGGCCGCAATCAAGCTCATGATGCCCACGGAAGACAGTGCGATGATGGTAACGCGGTTCATAGTGAGTTTCGGTATAGCGCGCAGGGGTTACCGTTTGCTTATGCCATTTTCCCGTGCGTCACGTCCATGCTGACCGACCGGCCGGCTTCAATCTCAGCCGCTTTGGCTTCGACCAGTTCGACAATGTGCGCGATCATGCTGGCGTCCTGGACGTGGTGATCGGTCATGCCCGACAGGTAGACCATGTGCTTGCCATTGCCGCCGCCGGTGATTCCGATGTCGGTTTCGCGCGCTTCGCCGGGGCCGTTGACGACGCAGCCCAGCACCGACAGGCTCATCGGGGTTTTGATGTGGCCCAGCGCATCTTCCAGTTTTTCAACCGTGCGAATCACGTCAAAACCTTGCCGAGCGCAGCTCGGGCAGGAAACGATCCGGACGCCGCGGGTCCGCAGGCCCAGCGATTTGAGGATTTCATAGCCGACCCGCACTTCCTCTTCGGGCTCAGCCGAAAGCGAAACGCGGATCGTGTCGCCGATCCCGGCCCACAGCAGATTGCCCATCCCGATGCTCGATTTAACAGTGCCGCCGATCAGCCCGCCGGCCTCGGTAATGCCCAAATGGAGCGGGCAATCAACCGTTTCGGCCAATTGCATATAGGCCGCCACCGCGAGGAACACGTCGCTGGCTTTCACCGCGACTTTGTATTCGTGGAAATCGTGATCCTGCAGCAGTTTGATATGATCGAGCGCGCTCTCAACCAGCGCCTCGGGGCAAGGCTCGCCGTATTTTTCGAGCAAGTCGCGCTCAAGGCTGCCGGCGTTAACCCCGATCCGGATCGCACAGCCATTGGCTTTGGCCGCGCGCACCACTTCGGCGACCCGCTCGGACGAGCCGATGTTGCCGGGATTGATCCGCAAGCAGGCCGCGCCCGCGTCGGCCGCTTCGAGCGCGCGCTTATAGTGAAAATGGATGTCGGCGACGATCGGCACCTGCGCCGCGCGAACGATCTGGCCCAGTGCGGCGGTGCTTTCAACATCGGGGCAGGAGACGCGGACGATATCGGCTCCGGCCTCCTCGCAGCGGCGGATCTGTTCGATTGTCGCGGCGGCATCGCTGGTCAGCGTGTTGGTCATGGTCTGGACCGTGATCGGCGCATTGCCGCCCACCGGCACTTTGCCGACCATGATCTGCCGGGATGTACGCCGCGCGATATCGCGCCAGGGTCTGATTGAGGACATGGCGCCGATATAGGGTGGCCGATGCCGCAGCGCAAATGGCGGTTTAGGCGCGGCGGCGAATCTCCGCTCCGGGATGCGGCACAGCCAGCGTGGCGGCGCCGCCGGGTTCGCGCTCACCCAGCAACAATTGCTGCGCAGCGACAACCGGCATCGGGCGGCTGAACAGATAGCCCTGGGCCAGCGGCACTTCAAGCTGGGCCAAAACGTCACGCTCGGCTGCGGTTTCAACGCCCTCGGCGATCAAATTGCAGCCAATCTCGCGGGCAAAGCAGACCAGCGCATGGGCCAGCGCACGCCGGGCCGGATCGGTATCGATTTGCCGGGTCAGGCTCATATCCAGCTTGAGGATATCAGGCCGTAAATCGACAATATGCCGCAATCCGGCATAGCCCGAGCCAACATCATCAATCGCAATCCGGGCGTGGCCGCTCAGCCACCGCAATTCGGCAGCAAGCGCGCCGTAATCGCTGACTGCATCGTGTTCGGTCACTTCGATCACCAGCCGGTCGCGGCTTGCCCCATTGACCAGCGGGCGCAGCGCACCGCTGATCACCGTTTCGGGGGACACATTGACCGCAATGTAGCAATCGGATGGGACGTGCCGCATGGTTTTGAGCGCTGCGCGAACCGCGAGTAATTCCAGCTCCTGCCCTAGGCCGACCGAGGCGGCTTCGGCGAACCAGCAGTCCGGGCCGCGCTCTTTGGCGTCGGCAAACCGGGCCAGGCATTCAACCCCCACCGGACGCCCGCTGCGTAAATCGTGGATCGGTTGATGCAGGATAGTCAGCGTATCGCTGGCAATAACCGCCGAAACGCGCTCGGCCACTTGGGCCGCGCTGCGCTGGCTGCTCAGATCGCCTTCGATTTGCTGCGCGGCCAGTTGGGCAAAAGCGCGCAAAGTTGCCATATCACGCTCGGTCAGGCTCAGATCAGGGGTCCGGCTGACACAGCAAAAGGTGCCGTAAATCTGTCCGTTACTGAGCGTGAGCGGAACGTTGAGGTGGGAGCCGACCGGCAGCAGCTTGGTGATCGGCATCGGTGCCGCCGCTTCGTGCTGGCTGGCATCGTGCATCAGCGCAGGCAGCCGCCCGTCGAGCACCGCCTGACACAAGGTTTGTTCGAGCGGTTCTGCCACTCCCGGCGCAACCGGAACCGGGCAGTCGGCCCGAATATGGGTGAATTCACGCACACCATCGTAAATCCGCGAGGCGAACGCAATTTCCATCCCGAGGTGACTGCGCACCGCATCGAGAATTCGATCAATCGGCGTCAACCCATCGCTGCCGACCAGCGCGGCTTCGGGGCTCAGATATTGGTTCAACGTACCGGGTTCGGGGCATTCCATAGCGGCGAATTTGGCACGCGCGCGCTAAGATCGGGTTAAACTCCAGTTCCTCAAAACAACCGGGCGAACAGGAATTCAGGATCGATATGGGTCCCGACCCGAAAGGTAATGTCAGCCACTTTGGCAAAACCATAGCGGGCGTAAAACCGGTGCGCGCCTTCGTTGTGGGCATAGACTGAGAGCTGCGCCTCATCCGCGCCGCGCGCGGCAAACTGTTCCATCGCCCAGTCCATCAACGCGCCGCCGATCCCTTTGCCGGTGGCTTCAGGTGTGGTGTAAAGCTGTTTCAGTTCCATCACGCAGGTGCCCCGGGCGTGATCCGGAAAGCCGCAACTCAGGCCAATCTTGGCATAGCCGAGGAGCCCGCCGTCTTCGCTTTCGGCCAGCCGGTAAACGCGGGCTGGATTGGCTAGCTCCGCCGTGATCGCCGGTTCGGACAGGCTTTCCTCCAGGAACAGCGCAAGGTTTTCAGCGCTGTAAAGCTGACCGAATTTGGCGATGAAGCTGTCGGACGCCAGCTTTGAGATGGCAGGAACATCGGCAAGTGTGGCTTCGCGCAGGATCACAGGCACCTCGTCATGAATATCGAAAACGGATCGAGTGGATAGTCGGCAAACGGCCCGCATTCGGCAAAGCCGTTGGCCTTGTACAATTGCCGGGCCGGTTCAAACGGAGCGGTAGAGCCGGTTTCGAGGCTGAGCCGGGTATAGCCGCGATCCCGCGCCACTGCGATCAATTCCAGCAACACCGCCCGGCCTGCGCCTTTGCCGCGATAGGCCGGATCGGCGCGCATCGATTTCAGCTCACCGTGGACCGGGCTCAACTGCTTGATCGCCCCGCAGGCCGCCAATCGCGCGCCATCCCACACCGAATGGAACGTCACATCGGCTTCGCGCAGCCGCTCTAGCGGCAAGGCGTGGACGCTGCACGGCGGCGACCACGCGGACATTTCGGCCAAGTGCAGCGTCAGCAGCGCCGCGACGGCTGCACCGCTCAAATCGTCTTCGCGGATGGTATATTCCTTCATCGCATTGCTCTGCTATGTCTGACGCCATGATTGCAACCCCGCTGCGCCGCCTGTTCGCCAGTTTTGCTCTGGCTGTCACCCTGTTCGCTTTGCCTGCCGCCGCGCAGCTGGCCGAAGCGGAGGCTGCTACAGAAGCTGCGCCAAAGCCCGTCCGCTGGTCCATCGCGATCCACGGCGGGGCCGGAACGATGAGCCGCGAGGCCATGACGCCCGAAAAAGAAGTGGAATACCGCGCCGCGCTCGACCGCGGTCTGGCGGCGGGGGTCGCCGTGCTGGAAAGCGGCGGATCGGCGCTCGACGCGGTTCAGGCGGTGGTGGTGATGATGGAAGATGATCCCCATTTCAACGCTGGCCGCGGGGCAGTGTTTACTTGGGATGGCACAAACTCGCTCGACGCGGCGATCATGGACGGCAAAAACCGCAAGGCCGGGGCGGTCAGCGGGCTAAGCCGAACCAAGAACCCGATCCTGCTGGCGCGCGCGGTGATGGATCAAGGTCCGCACGTGTTCCTCTCGGGCGAAGGGGCCGAACAGTTTGCGCGCCTCCACGGAATTGCTGAAGTTGATCCCGCCTATTTCTACACGCAGGAACGCTGGGACCAATTGCAGAAGCTCAAAGCCGAAAAGCTCTCCGCTTATGATGTCGACCACAAATACGGCACGGTTGGCGCGGTCGCGGTCGACAGCCAAGGCCACGTCGCCGCGGCGACTTCGACCGGGGGAATGACCGGCAAGCGCTGGGGCCGGATCGGCGATGCCTCGGTGATCGGTGCCGGGACCTATGCCGATGACCGGGCCTGCGCGGTTTCGGCCACCGGCACCGGCGAATATTTCATCCGCGAAGGCGTGGCGCACGAGATTTGCGCGCGGATCCGGTTTACCGGAGAAAGCCCGCAAATTGCCGCCGATACGGTGATGCTGGAAGTCGGCGAGATGGGCGGCGATGGTGGAGTGATCGTGATCGCGCCCGATGGCCAAAGCGCGTTCAGCTTTAACACGCCGGGGATGTACCGGGCCCGGGCGAACAGCTCTGGCCTGAAAGAAGTGGCGATCTTCCGCGACGACGGCCCCGGCGGGATCACGCCGCCTAAAGTTATCACGCCAGAGCCCGCACCGCTCCCAGCACCGGCACCCAAAATCGAGCCGAAGCTCTGAATGTGCCAAATTGACTCCGCGATCAGACAGGCATAATCTTCTGTTCCTTGGCGCCGGCTATTAAAAGTGGTCGCCCGACTCCGAGATAGTGGCTCGCCCCCGCAGATCATTGCGCTGGCCTGCTTATCAGGAGGGAAAACCCATGAAAATGTCTCGACGTACGGCTCTGCCGTTTGCTGCTTTGGCGCTGGCTGCGTCGCCAATCGCGCTTGCGCAGTCCGGACCATTCGTTGGCAGTGACTATGTGACGGTTGCATCGGTCGTCGTTGATCCGGGCCATGGCCGCGACTATGCCAATTATCTGGCCAGTGAGTGGAAGGCCGAGCGGGAGTTTGCCAAATCGCAGGGCTGGATCACCAGCTATGAAGTGCTGACCAATCCGCACAAACGCCCCGGCGAACCCGATGTCTATCTGGTCAATCGGTTCAAGACTTTTGCCGATCCAGCTGAAGCAGATCGGCGCGGGAAAATGACCCAGGCCCATCTCAAAATGACCGAAGCGCAGATGATGGCCGGGTCGACCGAACGCGACAAATATCGCCGCACGATCAGCACGCAGCTGCTGCGGTCACAAAGCTTCCGCAACTGAACCGAGCGTACTTGACTACCGGGGGGGGGGTCAGCCTCCCCCGGTAGTAAACTTGTCAGCCTTGCGTTTGCCCAGCCGCATTCCGGATTCCAGCCGGGCGCGCAGCTGGGTGTAATAGGCCTCGAGGAACGCGCGTTCATCGCCTGCGCCGGGGTTCCAGCCGATCTTGCGGCAGATCGCCTCTTGCACTGCGATCACGGCGTCAGCCCGGTTTTCGCGCAGCACGCGCTCCAGCGTTTGCAGTTCGTACTCGCCATAGATCGCCAGTTCCGCCTCAGCGAATTTATAGGATGCTCCGGTGGTCGCGCTGGTTCCGCTGGCAGCAGTCTGTGTGGTGGATAGCGCCGCTTGCAGCTTTTGCCGCGGCGCTTCCAATACCCAGGTCCCCGCAACCAGATCGCCCGCCCGCAGCCGGTCGCGGTTGAAAAACGGGAACAACGCAAACACCAGCAGCCAGCCAGCCAGCGCCCAATTGGTGAGGCCGCCGACAAACCCCAGCACGAACAGCGCGATGATCGGCAGGAACAGTTCGATATCGCGCAGCAGGTTGCGGGCCAGCACCATCTCGGTCGACAGCCGCCCGCCGCCGCGCGCCGCGATCCGGATCCCGGTCATCCGCTTGCCCGGCGTTGCTCCGCGCGGGCCCAGTTCGAACAGCAGGAAATAGCCGTGGCGCAGCGCGAACAGCAGCAGGATCAACACAATCTGGATGGCTTCTGCAGCCGGATTGCGCCCGTCTTTGACCGCGCCGTCCACCATTGCGCCTGCGCCGATATAACCCAGCGCGATTGCCGCGACGATCACCGCCAGCGCCATTATCGTCAGGTCGATCAGCATTGCGCCCAGCCGCGCCCCGCGCCCGGCGAGTATCACCGGCAAGGCGATCCCTTCGGGCGTGATCAACACCCGGCGGCGCTTGGCAGTGCGGGCCGCGTTGTCGCTCATGCGGTTTCACTGCCGGCTGGCACGCGGCGGAACACGAAGAAATAGCCGAGCCAGAACGTCAGCATCGCCCCGCCCAGCGCCAACCGGGCTTCGGTGTTGTCAATCAGCTGGCGGGCGAACCCTTCGAGCAGACCCGCGATCAGCAGCATCAGGACCACCCCGGCCATCACCACCGCCGCGCGTTGCCCGGCGGCTGCGGCGGCATCGAGCAACGATTGGTCGCCGGGAAAAGCCATCGACCGGCCAACGTGCAGCCCGGACCCGCCGGCCAGCAGGATCGCGAACAGCTCGGTCGTACCGTGGACCGCCAGCCACCCGGAAATGTCATAAGTCAGCCCCTGCCCGGCATAAAGCCACAGGATCGCGCCCAGCATTGTGGTGTTCTGAACCAGCAGCAGCAGCGGCGGGATGCCAAAGGCAAAACCCAGCGCAAAGCACATGATCGCGATCCCGGCATTGTGGCTGAACAGGCTGGCGGCGAATACCGACAGCCCGTTCTGCCCGGCATTGCCGAACAAGCCCGCCCGCAATGCCTCGCGGCTGGCACCGGGCACGCGGTCACCCGCCAATTCTCCGGGGAATAACGAGAAATACCAATCGGGATCCTGCGCACAAAGCAGCCAGCCAATCGCGGTTCCGGCCACCATCAGCGCCAACGCAACCAGCAATTCGGGTGCGATCGCCCGCACTGCGCGGCTCCATTCGCCGCCAAAAAACCGCCCCAACCAGGTCAACAGCGTCGTCCGCGGGCCGTAAACCAGAAACCAGGCCCGCTGGACCAGGCTTTCCAGATAACCCAGCGTGGCTGCATCAAGCGAGGTTTCGCGCGCCACCGACAGGCTCGAGGCGACCGTGCGGTAAAGCACCGGCAGGTCGAGCAGATCGGCATCGGACAAGCGGCGCAGGCGGCCTTTCTCCATCCGGGTCACAATCAGCTCAAGCCGCTTCCAGTCCGGCTCGCGCTGCTGACGGAACCGGTCAGAGCGCAGCGCCGCCGCCTCGATCGCGGCTTCGGTTTCAGCGGCTTTGCGGATCGCGGGGAACAGCGCCATTATCCGATCGCTCCCTTGCGTTTGATCGCCAGATAGGTGTCGAGCAGGCGGGTGCCGATCCGGTCCCACGGCGCCTCGATCACATCCACCCCCAAGCCGCGCAACTTGCCCAGCACCAGTGCGCGCTGGCGCAGCAGGCCATCGGCGCTGACCGCCTTGGCCATGGTCTCGATCGTGCCCGGCGCGGCGGCGGCCATCCCGGTCAGCTCTTCGTCGGCCATGGTCACAAACAGCACGACATGGCGCCCAGCCAGCCGCGCGATGCTTTCGACCATCAGTTCGGCGCTGGTCGGATCGGTGAAGTCAGAGAACACCACCACCAGACTGCGGCGTTTGAGCCGCCCGGCCAGAGTCGCCAAGGCCAGCGTGAAATTGGGCTCCTGCGCGTGGTAATCAAGCCCGGCCGCAGCGCGGTGCAGCCGCGGGAAATCGCGTGCATCGACCGCAAATGGCGTGAACAGTTCGGGCCGCGCGGCAAAGCCAAACAGTGCGACTTTGTCGCCGCCTTTCAGCGCGACATAACCGGTGGAAAGCGCCGCCGACACCGCCCGGTCAATCCGCGGCAATCCGCCAACCGGCTCACACATCGCCGCGCCGCAATCAAACGCGAAGACGATCTGGTTGTTGCGCTCGGATTCGTATTCCTTGGCATAGAGATGCGCGTGGCGGGCGCTCGATTTCCAGTCGATCCGGCGCTTGTCCATCCCCGGCTGGAACTCGGCCAAGGCTTCGAACATGGTTCCCTCGCCGCGAATTCGCCGGGCGATCAGGCCAAATTGCGCGTCTTTCAAAAAGGCCTGCATCGCCGGGGAGCGGACTGCGGCCAGATTGGGCCAGACCCGCACGGACTGGTCCAGATCGCGGCGGATCTGCCTTGCGCCCAACCCCAGCGGGCCGGTCCAGCGCAGCCATAACTGCTCAGTCGCCCCGGTTCCGCGCCGGACCGGGCGAAAGCCAATCGCGGCCTGCCAGCTGCCGTCCTCAAGCCGGACCAGCGCCTGTTCGCTGCGCCCGCCGGGCAGCAGCCGCGGATCGGCAGCGACCGCGCAAGCGGCCCGGCTGCGCGTCCCCCCGGCAAAGTTTGCATCGACGTGCAGCCAGCCCTGTTCCCCCACTTCGAGATCGGGAGTGACCGTCAGGTCGGCGCTTTGCAACCGCCCGGCCAGCAGCGCATCGACCAGTACCAGCACCAGCACCATGGTTCCGATCAGCGGCGCAGCGGTCCAGTTGCCGGGCGATAGCACCGCCACCAGCAAAGCCAGCGGCGCTGCGGCTGCGACCAGCAGCGCGGCCCGTCCGGTCGGGATCAAGACGGCGCGTGGCAGCATTGGCTCAGCGCGGCGCCTCGGTGCTTTCGACCAGTTCAGCCACCAGCGCCTCGACCTGTTTGCCTTCAATTTCGGCTGCCGGGCTCAGCAGCAGGCGGTGGCGCAGGACCGGGGCGGCGAGTGCTTTTACGTCATCGGGCAGGACATAGTCGCGCGCTTCGAGCGCGGCGCGGGCGCGGGCAGCATTGGCCAGCAGCACGGCGGCGCGCGGGCTCGCGCCCGAGGCCAGATCGGCGCTGTCGCGGGTCGCCCGGATCAGGCGGACGATGTAATCGATCACTGTATCGGCCAAAGTGACCGTCTTTACGGCTTGCGCGGCGGCTGCAATTGTTGCGGCATCGGCGACCTTTTCAACCCCCAGCTGGGCTGGGCGCGGCGACCCGGCAAGGCTGCCGAAATTGGTAATGATCTTGGCCTCTTCAGCAGCGCTGGGATAGGGCACCAGCAGCTTGAACAGGAACCGGTCAAGCTGCGCCTCGGGCAGCGGATAGACCCCCTGGCTCTCGATCGGATTTTGCGTGGCAACCACCATGAAACTGGTCGGCAGCGGGTGGGCCGTGCCGTCCAGCGTCACCCGGCGTTCCTGCATCGCCTCGAGCAGCGCAGCCTGCGTTTTGGGCGGGGTCCGGTTGATTTCATCGGCCAGCAGCAATTCGGTGAAAATCGGCCCACGCGTCAGGGTGAACTGACTGGTCTGGAAATTGAACAGATTCGATCCCAGAATGTCGCCCGGCATCAGATCTGGGGTGAACTGGATCCGGCTGAAATCGAGCCCGAGACTGGCGGCAAAGCATTGCGCCATAAAGGTCTTGGCCGTGCCTGGCGGGCCTTCGAGCAGGACGTGGCCCTGCGCCAGCAGTGCGGTCAGCAGGGCGTCGACCGTGGCGGTCTGGCCAACTACGGCCTTGCCGACCTCGACGCGGATTTTGGCGGCAAGAGTGCTGACATCGGCCAAGCTCATCCCTTCAGGGTTCGTCATAGTGTTCTCACTCATCGCGTCAGGGTCCTTTCCAGCGCATGGAGTTGCCGCGCGGCGCGCAGCAGGTCGGTGGGTTTGCGGGCCGCACGCAGTTGCGCGGTTGTTTCAGAAAACGCCGCCAGTCCCGGCGCGCGGGCAGCCAGCGCCCGGTCAATCGCGGCATCGGCCTGTTCATGGCTAAGCCGCGATGGCAGCGCCAGCGCTTTGACCAGCCGTTCCCGCGCCGCATCGGCATAGGGCGGACCGAGCAAGTGCAAACGCCGTGCCCGCTGGATCAGCCCGGCAGCGTTGCCGACCAGCTCGCGCTTGCCAAAGGCCAGCGCCCGGGCGGCCAGCACCGGCGGCCCGAACCGCTGATACGCCCGCCACAGCACGACCGCAGCGGCCAACAGCAGGCACAGCGTCGCGGCCAGAAACGGCGGGGTAAAGGCCAACGCGAGCAGGCTGGGCGAGCGGCCATAGCCGGCCAGCGTCAGGTCAAACGAAACCTTGCGCGGATCGCCATCGAGCGCAGCCAGCACCAGTTGTTCGGCCAACAGAGCATTGCTCTGGCGGCTCATTCCGTAATTGTTGAACAGATCGGCATCGAACACGAAAATCACCGGATAGCGGGGCGGGTCCTCAAGCTCTTCCGAATGATCCTCATAGACATCCGACAGTGCCTGCAGCCGCGGGTAATCGCCGCCATCGGCGATATATCCGGCCAGCACCTGCCCGCCGCCATCGCCGGTCACCAACGGGATCAGGGCATCACCTCGGCCCGAGAAAACCTCGCTGGGATCGGGCAATTGCCCGGTCAGGCCGGCACCGCTCCATCCGCCCGGGCGCGGTCCCGTCTCAAGCGCGCCCGATTGAAGGGTGACGTCATCGTAAAACCCTTTCCAGTCGGGTGTCATCACGTCGAGCAGTTTGACGAAACCGTCCTGCGCTTTGGGGGCATTTTTGGGCAGCGGGATCGCCAGCCATTTGGGCAAGACCACAATCGTCGGCCCGGCGTTGCGGCGGGCTTGAACCAACCGGTTCAGCTCCTCTCCCGTGGCGCGGTGAGCCGGGGTCAGGATCAGCACGCCGGGTTGATCGAGCGCGCCGCGCGAGCGCACCGGGGTGACTGTGAAACCGCGCTTTTCGAGGTACTGCCCCAGCGCGGCATAGCCGGTCAGCCCTTTGCCTTGAACATGGGCGCCGCTGGCGCGCGGCGCGGGATCGTCCATTCCGCTGCCGATGATCCACAGCAGCGCGACGAAGCAAGCAGCCCCGAACACGACCAGCCCCAGTGCAACGCGCGGCGAAAACGGTCCGGCGGCGCGCCCGCTCATGCTGCGATCCTCCCCAGCGCAAAGCTGGCATAGGCTTCGCGGGCCGCCTGCCAGTCCCCCGCATCCAGCTGCCGCAGCGCGAACAGGCTGCGTTCGGTCCGCGCGGCGATCAGGGCAAAAGCGGCGCGGGCGCTGTCAGACAGGCCGGTGATAGCGGCGATTTCGCGGGCAGTGCTGGCCTTCTGGATCCATTCGGGCCGGGTATCGGCGATATGCTCGACACTGCGTTTGAGCAGCAGGTGGGTCGCTTCGTCAAATTGGCCCGCGGCAGCCAACCGGTCGGCCTCGGCCAGCAAGGCGCGGGCTTGTTCGTGCCCCGGCGCCCAACTGGCGGCCTCGGCTGCGCCGTCTGCGTTCAGCCGCCGCCGCTCAATCAGCGGGATCCCAAAACGCCAGATCAGCCAGCCCACCGCCAGCACCGCGAGGCCGAGCAAGACCCACTGCAGCACCGGCCAAGACAGCCCCAGCGCCCGTCCGATCGGGCCAAACAAGGCCTCAAAAAACTCGTTCAGCGATTTCAGCCAGCCGGGCATTTCCGGCGGCGGCAGATTGGCCTTGATCGGGGTATATTGGATCGAAGCATCGCCGTGCACGGCCTGCCAATCGCGCGCAGCGTCTCCTGCGGCGGTTGCTCCTTCGATTACTGGCGCGGGCGTGGTCACAGCCAAGCTGTTTGCACGGGCCAAGCAGCGGAGCAAGCAGTAGAAATAGTTAAGTGCCGCTTAGCCGCGAACCAGTTCCTGGCGATAGGTGCCGAGCATCCGCAGCTGCTTGCAGTGGAACGCCAGTTCCTCGAGCGCCCGGTCGACCGCAGGATCGCCCGGCGCGCCGATGATGTCGGCGTAAAACATCGTCGCCGAAAAGCTGGCGCCGTTTTGATAGCTTTCCAGCTTGGTCATATTGACCCCGTTGGTCGCAAACCCGCCCATCGCTTTATACAGCGCCGCCGGGATATTCTTCACTTCAAACACAAAAGTCGTCATCGCGGTTGCGCCGTCCCGCGCGGCGGGATCGAGCGGGTCGCGGGCTAGAACGACAAACCGGGTGGTATTGTCGGCTGCGTCTTCGACGTTTTCGGCGATCACTTTCAGGCCATAAAGCTCGGCCGCAACCTTGGGCGCGATGGCGCAGGTTTGGGGATTGCCCAGTTCGGCGACATAGGCCGCCGCGCCAGCGGTATCAGCATAGGCCAACGGCACGATCCCGCGTTCCCGCAGGAAAAACCGCGATTGGCCAAGCGCCTGCGGATGCGAATAGGCCGCCGTGAATGGCCCTTCCGAAAGTGCCATAAGCGCGTGGTTGATCGCCATGAAGTGTTCCCCCACGATCGACAGCCCGCTTTCGGGCAGCAAAAAGTGGATATCGGCAACCCGGCCGTGCTGCGAATTTTCAATCGGGATGATCGCCCGCGTGGCCCGGCCATCCTTGACCGCTTCCAGCGCGTCTTCAAAGCTGTAGCACGGCAATGGCAAGCCATCGGGCGCATATTCCAGCGCGGCGCGGTGGCCATTGCAGCCCGGCGCACCCTGAAACGCAATCGCCCGCGCCGAGTCAGCGGCGGCCGCAGCCGACAGTTCCTGAACAAGTGCGAGCGCGGGGGCGGGGTAGCTGTGCATGGCCGTGCCCCTAGGGCCTGGCCGCTGTTTTCACAACTCCGAAGTCTTCATCGCGAAGATCGGCTGATGCGGTTCATGCGCTGTCATCCGGGCCAGCAGCAGGTCCAGTTCAGGCTCGGCGATGATGATCCCCTGATGGGCCGGGCGGATGAAGCCCTGCTCAACCATGTGGTGGTTGAACGCGATCAGGTGATCAAAAAAGCCCAATGCATTAAGCAGCCCGACCGGCTTGGCGTGATAGCCCAGCTGGGCCCAGCTGACCGCTTCCCAAAGTTCGTCCATCGTTCCGACCCCGCCGGGGATAGTTACAAAGCCATCGGACAGCCGGGTGAACGCGGCCTTGCGCTCGTGCATATCCTTGACCACCACCAGCTCGGTACACTCGTGGTTGGCAACCTCGGCAGAAACCAGCGCTTCGGGGATTACCCCGATCACTTCGCCGCCGGCTTGCAAGGCCGCCGTGGCGACCGCGCCCATCAGGCCGAGCCGCCCGCCGCCATAAACCACGCCGATCCCGCGTGTCGCCAGCGTCCGGCCGACGTCGGCGGCGAGTTCGATATAGCGCGGATCGGCCGGGGTGGCCGAACCGCAATAGACTGCCAAACGCTTCACTTGTGGTTCTCCAGCATCAGCCCAGCGGCCGCCTTAGCACCGGCCAGCACCGCGGCAACCCCCGCGCCGGGGTGGGTGCTGGCGCCGACCAGATAGAGGTTGGCGATCTTGCCGTCGTAGTGGCGGGCGCGCAGCGGGCCGGACTGGCGCGGGATCGCCTCCAGCCCCCAGCCCGAACCCAACCAAGCGTTGAAATCGAGCGCCAGATCGCGCGGGCTGGTGTGAAAGCGGTGGATCAGCCGGTCAGCAATATCGGGCACCAGACGGCGGCCGACTTCAGCCAAAATACGCTGTTCCAGCACTTTGCCGATAGTTTCCCAATCGAGCGGCAGCTTGCCGAGGTGAGCCACCGGAACGGTTGCTGAAAACACGCTTTTGCCAGCCGGGGCCAAGCCGGGATCGGTCACCGATGGATGCGCCAGCAGGATCAGCTGGTCCTGCGGCAAGACCCCGTGGGTGAACACATCATCGAACAGCCCGGCAAAGCGCGGGCCCATCAGGGCCGTGCGGTGCGGGATACCGGGCCAGGTTCCCTCGAGCGCGAAATGGACCGTAAAGGCCGATGGCGCCCAGCGCTTTTCGGCCAGTTTGCGGGCCATGGCGCTACCACGCGGGCTTTCACGCAGCAGATCGCGATAGGTGTGCATCACATCGGCATTGCTGGCGATCAACGCGCAACTGCTGCGCCAGCCGCTGGCGCATTCCACTTCGGTAACCCGGTTGCCGACCAGTCCGAGCCGGACCACCGGATCGCCCAGTCGCAGCGTCCCGCCCAGCGCCTCAAACCGCTTGACCAGCGCCGCTACCAGCTGGCCCATCCCGCCGTCCGGCCACCAGCCATGGCCCGGCGGCGGCGGAATCTGACCGATCAGATGCAGCGCGCTGGCCGCAGCGGGATTGCCCCCGGCCAACAGAACCGCCAGCGCCAGCGCCTGACGCAGATGCGGCTCTTTGACCAGATGCGCCGCCAGCCCGCTGGCACTGCGCCAACCTTGGTGGCGGACCAACGCAGGCAAAGCCTCCAACGCGGCCAGCGCGCCGCCTTGACTTTGCTCGGCCAGCCGCTGCCAGCCGCCTGCCCGGCTGGCTTCGCACCACTGGGAAAATTCTTCAGCCCCGGCCAGATCGTCTGGCGCGAACCGGGCCAGCTGGGCCGGATCGACCGGCAGATCGAGCAGCGTCCCATCGGGCCAATTGAAACGCCAGGCCGGGGCGACCTCATGCAGTTTCAGATCATCGGCCAGATCGTGCCCGGTCAGGCTCCACAGTTCGCGCAGCGGGGCAGGATCGGCAATAACCGCGGGGCCAGCATCAAAAGTAAAGCCATCGCGCTGCCAATTGCGGACCAGGCCGCCGGCGGCGTCGCGCGCTTCGACCAGTACTGTCGTCATTCCAGCAGATTGGAGCCGGATCGCCAGCGCAAGGCCGCCCAGCCCAGCCCCGATCACGCAGGCCTGCGGGGCGCTGGACGGCGGTGACAGCGCGGTCGTATCAGTGGGTTTGCGGCGAGCCATTGTGCGGGGGCTGTAGCCCGCTCGAGCCGTCCTGCAAAGCGTCCCTGCGCTAAGGGTTAGGGCCAATACCCTACATTCTCGCTTGCCCTTGATCCCGGTCAATGCTCCGATTGCGTCTCGAGTCGAAACCAGTGACTGCTGGCGGTGCAGCGCCGACCACAATTTGGAGGATGACAATGGCAGGTGCAGCAATGGCAAGTGCAGCAGTAGCAGCCACGGCCGAGGCCACGCACGTTGACGTGCTGATCGTCGGCGCAGGGATCTCTGGGATCGGTTCGGCCTATCACCTGCAAACCCAGTGCCCCGGCAAAAGCTATGCGATCCTGGAAATGAAGGATACTTTCGGCGGCACTTGGGACACCCACAAGTACCCCGGCGTCCGGTCCGATTCAGACCTGTACACCTTCGGCTACCGCTTCAAACCGTGGGTCGGCACCCCGATCGCTTCGGGCCAGGCAATCCTCGATTATATGGGCGCGGTGATCGAAGAGAACGGGATCGGCCCGCAGATCCATTATGGCCACAAGATCACCGGTGCCGCGTGGGACAGCGCGGCCAACCTCTGGACTGTTTCGGCGTTGCGCAATTCGGATCGCGCCGAAGTTGTCTTTACCGCCAATTTTCTGTGGATGTGCCAAGGCTACTACGATCACGAAAAGCCTTATCTGCCTGATTGGCCGGGCATGGCCGATTACAAAGGGCAGCTGATTCACGCCCAGCAGTGGGACCCGAAAATCGACTATACCGGTAAACGCGTGCTGGTGATCGGATCGGGCGCGACCGCCGCTACGGTGATCCCGGCTTTTGCCGCAAAGGCCGCGCACGTCACCATGCTGCAGCGCTCACCGACGTACTTCATCGCCGCGCCCAATCAGAATGAACTGGCCGACAAATTGCGCGCCGGGAAAATTGATGAGCCGACCATTCACCGCGTCGTCCGCACCCAGCTGATGTACGATCAGGACGTGCTGACCCGGCGCTGCGCGACCGAGCCAGAGGCGGTGGTCGAGGAACTGAAAGAGTTGATCCGGGCCTATACCGGGCCGGATTTCGAATTCGAGCCAAACTTTACCCCGCGCTACCGGATCTGGCAGCAGCGGCTCGCCTTTGTGCCCGATGGCGATCTGTTTCAGGCGGTGGCGGCAGGCAAAGCCAGCGTAGTGACCGACACGATCGACAGCTTTACCGCTAGCGGTGTGCGAACCTCCTCCGGGCAGGAGATTGAGGCTGACATCGTCGTCGCCGCAACCGGGTTCAACTTGCTGATGATGGGCGGCATTCCGTTCACGGTCGATGGCCAGGCGGTCGATTGGCACCAAACAGTCAACTATCGCGGGATGATGTTCACCGGGGTGCCCAACATGGTCTGGGTGATGGGTTATTTCCGCGCCAGCTGGACCTTGCGGGTCGATATGCTGGGCGATTTCGTCTGCAACCTGCTTAATCACATGGACGCGAAAGGCGCAAAACGGGTCGATGTCGCGCTGCGCGATGAAGACCACAATATGCCGCTGGGCGACTGGATTGAGAATGACAATTTCAATCCCAATTACTTGCTGCGTGGCATGAAGCAGCTGCCTCAGCGCGGCGACAAGCCCGAATGGCGGCACAATCAGGATTACTGGGCCGAACGCGATCAGATCCCGGCAACCAATCTCGAAGGCCGCGAATTCCTCTATGACGGGGTCCGCGCCGGGCAAAAGATGGTCGAACCGGCCTGATACTTTTGCTTTGTCCGCAAGCGGCGGTGCTGGATTGCCAGCGCCACCGTTTTGCATCTACGCAGGTTTCAATGAGCAACCAATCTATCTGGTGGGACGGCAACCGCCCCGATCTTGAAGCCATGACCCGCGGCGGCGAGGGGTCGATGAACGGCTGGCTGGGCATTGAATTCACCGAATGCGGGGATGACTGGATCAAGGCCCGCATGCCGGTCAACGAACGGACCAAGCAGCCGTTCGGGCGGCTTCATGGCGGGGCCTCCGTCGCCTTTGCCGAAACCGTGGGATCGGTCGCGGCGGGTTGGTGCGTTGACCGCGCTAAGTTCGTCGGCGTCGGCATGGAAATCAACGCCAACCATATCCGCCCGGCCTACGACGGTTTCGTCATCGCCACGGCCCGGCCCGAGTCGTTGGGCCGGACGACTCAGGTCTGGACGATCCGGATTGAGGATGAGGCCGGCAAACTGGTTTGCCTCTCACGCTTTACGGTCGCGGTGATCCCGTTCGAAAGGAAATAGCATGGCACAGCAGTCGGTCGCCGTGATCGGAGCAGGCGATTTCATCGGCGCAGCCATCGTCCGCAAGTTCGCCGCTCAAGGCTTTGCGGTTCATGCCGGACGCCGCAATGGCGATAAACTGGCCGCGCTACTGGGCGGGGCAGTCACCGGGCGCAGCCTCGATGCGCGCGAGCCAGACGATGTCATCGCGTTTCTGGCCGAAGCTGAGGCGATTGCCCCGCTGGCGCTGGTGGTGTTCAATGTCGGTGCCAACGTCCAGTTCCCGCTGACCGAAACGACCGACCGGGTGTTCCGCAAGGTTTGGGAAATGGCCTGCTTTGCCGGGTTCGTCACGGTCCGCGAAGCGGCCCGGATCATGCGGTCACGCGGCGCGGGCAAGATCTTCGTGACCGGCGCCACCGCGGGCCTGCGCGGCAATCCCGGCTATGCCGCCTTTGCCGCTGCAAAAGCTGGCCTGCGCGCCACGGCGCAATCGGCGGCGCGCGAGTTATGGCCACAGGGGATCCACGTCGCCCATCTGGTGATAGATGCCGGGGTCGATACGGAATGGGTGCGGTCACGCGTAATCGAGCGGATCGGGGCCGAGGCGCTAGCCGCGCAGCCCGACTTGCTGATGCCGCCTGAGGCGGTGGCGGAGGCTTATTGGGCGCTGTACAGTCAGCCCAAATCTGCCTGGACTTTTGAGCAGGAAATCCGGCCATACGGGGAGGCATGGTAATGCCGCGCGAGATTGAGTTTGTGTATGATTTTGGCGGCCCCAATTCGTGGTTCGTCCACCGCGCGATCCCGGCAATCGAAGCCGAGGGCAAAGTCACCTTTCGCTATGTCCCGGTGTTGCTAGGCGGGATCTTCAAAGCAACCGGCAACCGTCCGCCGATGATGGCTTATGGCCATGTCGAATCCAAAGTGTCCTACGACCGGCTCGAAATGGAGCGCTTCATGGGGCGCCACGGGATCAAAGGATTCCAGCTCAACCCGCATTTTCCGGTTAACACGCTGCTGGCGATGCGCGGTGCGGTAGCGGCGGAGCGGCTTGGCTGCGGACCAGCTTACCGCGAGGCGATCTATACTGCGCTGTGGGAAACGGAACTGAAGCTTGATGACCTGGCGGTCTGGGCGGAAGTGGTCGCCAGCGCTGGGCTCGATCCGGCGGCCTTTGCTGAACTGGTTCAGGATGACTCGATCAAAGCCGAATTGGTCGCAGGCACCGAATCCGCCGTGAAACGCGGCGCGTTCGGCGTGCCGACTTTCTTTCTCGGCGACGAAATGTGGTTCGGTAAAGACCGCCTGCGCGATGTAGTTGAAGCAGCAATTGGAGAATGACATGAGCGATTATCCCTTGCCCAACGCCTCAACCGGCCTGACCGGGCGGGTTGCCCTCGTCACCGGCGCCTCCTCCGGCCTTGGCGCGCGCTTTGCCGAAGTGTTGGCCAGCCAGGGTGCTGCAGTGGTGCTGGCCGCCCGGCGGCTTGGCCGGCTGGAGGCTCTAGCGGACAAGATCAAGGCCGCCGGGGGCCGCGCGCTGGCGGTGCAGATGGATGCGACCGACGCTGACTCAATTATCGCCGCCGTGGCATCTGGCGAGGCTGAATTCGGCACCGTTGATATCCTGATCAACAACGCCGGGATGCCCGATGCCCAACGCGCCCACAAGATGAGCCTCGAGCTAATCGATCAGGTGCTCGGGGTGAACCTGCGGGGCCCGTGGATCCTTGCCTGCGAAGTCGCGCGGCGGTTGATCGCGGCGGAGAAACCGGGGCGGATCGTCAATATCAGCTCGGTCGCGCATTTCCGCTATGATGGTGGCGGCGCCGCGCTCTATGCCGTGACCAAGACCGCGATTGCCCGGATGACCGAGGCGTTGGCGGTCGAATGGGCGCATTACAACATCAACGTCAACGCAATCGCACCGGGGATGTTCATTTCGGAAATGACCGACGGCATGTTCGCCCGGATGGGCGGCGATCCGGCCCCGAACTTGCCGCGCAAACGCGTGCCGACACCCGAACAGATGGACTCAACGCTGCTCTATCTGGTTGCCCCCAGCAGTGAATGCGTCACCGGAGCGACGATCCGGATCGACGACGGACAAAGCGCCCGGGCACGGATGTAGCCATGCTGGTAACAGTCGAGCGCGAGGGCGACGTTGCAGTCGTGACGATGAACCGGCCCGAAGCGATGAATGCGCTGTCGAGCGGGCTGCGCGCCGAACTGGCGTCTGCCTTCGCTGCGTTGGACGCCGACGATAGCATCCGCGCGGTGGTGCTGACCGGCGCTGGCACCCAGGCATTTACCGCCGGGCTCGATCTGAAAGAGCTGGGCGAACAAGGCCTCGGTGCCGCCAATGCCGAAGCCCCTGCGGCCAATCCGGTCAAAGCCATCGAGCAGTGCCGCAAACCAGTGATCGGCGCGATCAATGGCGTGGCGATCACTGGCGGGTTCGAAGTGGCGCTCGCCTGCGACATTCTGATCGCCTCCGAAAACGCCCGCTTTGCCGATACCCACGCGCGGGTTGGGATCATGCCGGCCTGGGGCCTCAGCCAGAAACTCAGCCGGATGATCGGAATTTCGCGGGCCAAGGAACTGTCGCTTAGCGGCAACTTCCTCGACGCGCAGACAGCTTGCCAGTGGGGGCTGGTGAACCGGGTGGTCGCAGCGGAAGATTTGCTTGCCGCTGCACAGAAACTCGCCGCCGATATCGCCAGCGCCGATCCCGCGATGACGCAGGCTTACAAGGTCCTGATCGACGATGGTTTCGCGCTGCCGTTTGGCGCCGCGCTGGCGCTGGAACTCGCCACGTCCTCAGCCCGCAATGCGCAGGTCAAAGGCGGCGAGGTAGAGGAACGGCGCAAGGCGGTAATGGAACGCGGCCGGGCCCAGTAGGGCTAACCGTCCTTCCAGTTCGGCGCGCGCTTTTCAAAAAACGCCGTCTTGGCCTCGGCAAAATCACCGGCTTGGCCCAGCATCACCTGCTGGCGGTCTTCCAGCGCAAAGGCGTGCTCCATGCTGGCGGCATCAATGTTGAGGTTGAGCGCATCCTTGGTCAGCCGCAGACCCAGCGGGCTGGTCAGCAACATTTCCCCGGCCAGCGCCAGAGCCTTGTCCAGCAGCTCTTCATGCGGGACAACCTGGCTGACCAGTCCGCAGGCGGCGGCCTTCTCTGCGGTCATGAACTTGCCGGTCAGCAGGTATTCCGCCGCCACCGAAGCGCCGACCAGCCGCGGCAGGAAATAGCTCGCCCCCATATCGCAGCCGCCCAGCCCGATCTTAATATAGGCCGCATTCATCCGCAGGTCCGGCGCGGCATAGCGCACGTCACTGGCCAGCAGCAGCGAAAACCCGCCGCCGCAGGCTGCGCCCTGCGCGCAGGCAATCACCGGCTGCGGACAGCGGCGCATCGCTTGCATGACCGCTGCGATCAGCCGCTGGGTCCGCCACGATTGGTGGATTGGTCCGGCACCGGGCTCAGGCGCCCAGCCGCCCAGATCCAGCCCGGCACAAAACGCCCGGCCCTCAGCTCGCAGCACCACCACCCGCACTTCGGGACGGCGGTTCAGCCCGGCAAAGTAATCGAGCAACGCTTGGATCAGCGGCTCGTTCATCGCATTGAGCTGGTCAGCCCGGTTCAGGCTGACAACCTCAACAGCGCCGCGCGGTTCGATCGTGATTGGTTGCTCGTCCATCTGCCGGCTCCTGTTTGCGGGTTCCCCCCAGTTGACCGGCAAAGTCCGCCCTGGCAAGGGTGCGCCCGGCCCAAGCGACCACATCCGGGCGGGTGTAGCTCAATGGTACGTTCGTCGCGCAGCCGCTCGCTTGGATGAGTTCGAATATGGGCCCTACGTTCCAGCGGAATAGCAGGTTTTGAGGTGTCGGCAAAAGTTGCCTTTGCCTCAGGCTTTGGCTCGCCGCCGGTGGGGCGGGCACGGCAAACCAATCAAAAATATGACCTGAACATCGGCAACGTTTATTCGGCGCCCTGTTCCCCGTCCGCGATCCGCCGGATCTGCAGCGCGATTTCTTCGGGCGAGAGAATGAAGTCGATGCAACCGCTATCGATAGCACTCTGCGGCATATCAGGCTGCACGGCGGTATCAAGCTTCTGGGCGATCGTGATGCCTCCAACTTCCCGGATGCCGCAAAGTGCTGCTGCCCCGTCACCGTCATAGCCCGAAACAATGACCGCGATGAGCTGGCCGGTCCAGTTTTCGGTCAGCGAACGCAGAAAGACGGTGATGACATCGGGCCAGCCGCGAGGCTTTGATATCGGCTTGAGACGAAACTCACCATTGAGCACATGGAGATCGCGTTTTTCGGGAATGATGAACACTCGGTTGGGGCGGACGTCCAACCGATCTGTGATCAACTCTACGGGCATATGCGTGTAGTTCGGGAGAATTTTGTGCAGCATCGTAGACACGGTGCGCAGGTGGTTCACGATTACGATCGCGACGCCCATATCCTCGGGCAGATTTTTCAAGAGGCGAGTGTATGCGTCCAAGCCACCGGCCGAGCCGCCGACGCAAACAATGGGAAAACCTCTCGTCATAGTCATGACCAATTCTGCAAAACAGAGTCAACTCTTCAAAGGCAGCGCCGCAAATGCCAACCACTGCGAGTGTGCACTGCATACCCTATTGACTGGAATGGCGCACTCTCGCGCATAAATTGCGAATTTCTGTAGTCAGTTGGACACAGGTGAAAGGCTTGTTGAGTAAGGTTACTCCGTGCAATCGCTCGGGTAGGGACCTCTCGAAATAGCCACTTAGCAGTAGGATCGGAACGCCGCGCCCCAAAAGCATGTCTGCGACCGGGTAAGAAGGGCCGCCACGAATGTTGATGTCGAGGATCGCACAGCAGAGCGACTCATCGCCCGCCGCAGTCACCGCCTTATGCAGCTCCGAGATCGGTCCAACTACATCGTGACCGAGCTCTCGGACAGCATCCGCGATTTCCATAGCAACCAATGATTCGTCTTCAACCAACAGCACTGTGCATTTCGCAGCGGAGGCGGTCATGATGGCGTGTCGCCGGTGGCATTCGTGGCGCGGATCCGGCCAATCTCTGAAGTAAGTGGCACCAAAATTTGGCATCGCATGCCTGCTTCAAGGAACTCACGGTTAACCGTGGCTGTCAGAGCGTGAACCAAGCTCAGCTCGATCAGTTTGGTTCCAAAGCCTCGGTCCGAGGGAGGGCTGACCGGCGGACCGCCAGCTTCCAGCCAGAGTAACTCAAGTTCCATTTGGCCGCCCGACTTCTGCACCCTCCAGGTCACATCCAGATGGCCTTCCTCAACCGAAAGAGAACCGTATTTTACTGCGTTAGTCGCCAATTCGTGCACTGCGAGCGCTAAGTTCAGGCTTGCTCGAGAAGTCAGCACGACGTCGTCGCCGGAAATTGTAACGTTCGCCCGGTGGCTGAAGGGTTTCAGCTCGGTCGTCACAAGGTTACTGAGCGAACCTTCAACCCCACCAAGTTCGGTCAATAAGCCATGCGCGCGTGAGATTGCTTGAATTCTGCCCTCAATCTCGGCCCTGACTGCTGTGTCGGCGCTGCTCGCCCTAAGCGTCTGGCTAACAACCGATGAGACCACCGCCAGAATGTTTTTAACCCGGTGATCGAGTTCGGCCATCAGCATAGCGGTGTGTTCTTCGTTTAGCTTGCGCTCCGTAATGTCCCAGTTGACCCCGATCATTCGAGCCGGCTCGCGGTTGGCGCTCTCGCTTACCCTGCCCATGCCAACGAGATGGCGGATCTCACCATCGGGCTTTCGAATGCGGAAATCCTCGTTGAACAAGGTGCCGCTGGCGACACACTCGTTAAACCGCCCCTCAACCCGAGCGACGTCGTCTGGATGAACATGATCAAAAAACAGCTTTACGGATGCTTCACAACTGCGATCAACTCCGAGAATATCGAACAATTTTTTAGTCCAAACAGCCGTGCCCGATTCCAAGTTGGCTTCCCAGGCGCCAACCGAGGCCACTTCACATGCCAGTTGAAGCCGGCTCTCGCTTTCTTTCATCTCCGCTTCGGCGCGCTTGCGTAAGGCGATGTCGCGCGCAACAGCCGATGCGCCGATGATCGCGCCTTGCGCATTGCGCATCGGCGAGATGGCCAGCGAAACATGGATAACTCGGTCGTCTTTGGTGACCCGGCTAATGTCGATATCTATAACCGGATCGCCCTGGCGCAGCCGAGCCAGATTGGCTGGCCATTCGTCGATCTGCACGTCATCGAGCAAGGCCGACATTTGTTGACCGATCATTTCATGCGCAGTGTAGCCATATATTTTCTCGGCTCCCGCGTTCCAACTTGAGATTGTCCCCTCAAGGTCGTGGCTGATGATCGCGTCTTCTGAGGACGCAACAATGGCGGCAAGGTGTGCTTGGTCGCGCTCCAGCTGTTTGCGTTCAGAGATATCGATCAGCGTAATGACCACGCCGTCGATTACATTATTGAGGTCGCGGTATGGCTTGACCCGGACCAGGTAAGTCGCCTCGCCATCCTCTGACGCCGCTTCACGTTCCAACGATCCCAGATCGCGCAACACAGTCTCAATATCCTGAGTGAGCGCAGCCCCGGCTAGGCGCGATGAGAAGTCGCTGATCAGCCGCCCTTCATCACCTTCGCGGACGTTGAAAATCTCGGTGATTGCCGGGGTGAACCGGCGGATATGCGATCCGTTGTCGAGAAACAGCGTGGCGACCGAGGTGCTGTCGAACAGATTGGCCAGATCGCTGTTGGACCTGACCAGGCTATCCGCCCGGTTGTTCAGCTCGGCGTTGACCGTCTGCAGCTCTTCATTGATGGACTGCAGCTCTTCCTTCGACGTTTCAAGTTCTTCAACGGTCGAATGCAGTTCCTCGTTGACCGACTGGAACTCTTCATTCGAGCTTTGCAGTTCCTCGTTTGCGGTCTCCAGTTCCTCGGTGATGGTCTGAAGTTTTTCGCGCGCGGCGACCAATTCGACGTGCTCAGGATCCACCGTCGGGCCTTGATCTGGCATTTTCAGACCACCGGCCGGGGTGGCCGACATAATCTCTTGAAACGCCAGCAGGATACAACGTTGGCCGCCCACCGCCTCGGTCAGCGGCTCGGCGATCAGGTTGATCGCATGCGGCCGGCCGGCAACTTCGAAGTTGACAGTTTCCTGGATCGGGCGGTGGTCTTCCAGCGCTTTGCGAACTAGGCTCCGCACCGGCGACCGGAGCTGGGCGTGCAGCATCCGGAAGAGGTTCAGGCTGGCGCCGCCGCTCATGGGCTCCATGAATTTGGCGACCGGTCCCGAGAACCGCTGAATGTCGTGATTACTATCAAACACGATGTAGGCCGGCGCGTATTGCGCCATCAACTGTGCCGCCTGCGCATCGATACTATCGGCTTCGACGCCGCGCTGGATCGGGAGCGTAGCATTTATCCGGTTGGTCGACGGAGCCCGCGGAATTTCCGCCGCACCATCGAGCCGCCTGAAAATTCGGCTGCGCTTGTCGAATGCCTTGAACAGCCTGGCGCTGGCAGCAATGGTCTCGGACGGCCCGAGCCACAAGAAACCGCTGGATTTGATCCCGTAGTGAAACGTCGCGATGACGCGCTGCTGCAATGGCGCTTCAAAATAGATCAGCAGGTTTCGGCACGATACCATATCGAGCTTTGAGAATGGCGGGTCCTTGACCAGATCATGCGTTGAGAAGACACACATGTCTCTGATGTGCTTAGCGATCCTGTAGCGCTGACCATCCCTGACGAAATGCCGCTCTAGCCGCTCAGCCGTGATATCAGCCTCAATCGCATCGTTATAAAGTCCGGCACGGGCGATCGTGACTGCCCGGTCATCGATATCGGTCGCGAAGATCGTGATGTGGCGAGTCGATTCCGCGGCGGTTAACGCCTCTTTGAACAAGATGGCGAGCGAATAAGCCTCCTCGCCAGTGGCGCACCCCGCCACCCACACGCGGATCGGCTTGTCCGGCCCTCCATTCGCAATTATCTCTGGCAGGACGGTTTCAGCCAGGGCTTCAAACATCGCCGGATCGCGGAAAAACCGGGTTACGCCGATCAGGATTTCCCGAAACAACAGATCGGGTTCGTTCGGCAGCTTTCGCAGCTGGGCGATGTATTCGTTGGGATCTTCGATATGCAGAACCTGCATCCGCCGGCGCACGCGGCGCATCAGCGTGCTCGACTTGTATTGCCCAAAATCACGGCCAAGACGGCTGTTGAGCACAGCGCAGATGGTGACCAGGTGATTGGCTCGGCCGGTTGCCGACGTTTCCGACAGGGCGGAAGTCGTATCCTTGTATTTGAAGTCGCGATATTCGAGCAACCGCGCGGGCATTTCGTGGGGTTGAAGAACGTAATCCACAAAGCCACCAGCCGTCGCGCTTTGCGGCATGCCAAACTTCGCGCGATGATCGAACGTAGCTTCACTAAGGGTCAGCCCGCCGCCTTCTTTGATGGCCTCTATCCCGATTGTTCCATCGCTACCGAACCCCGACAGAATTATCCCAACCGCGTTTTCGCCCTGATCTTCGGCCAATGACACCAGGAAGGTGTCGATAGATGAGCGCCGCGCAGTTGGCGTGTCGGGCAATGCTACGCGCAATACACCGTGCTCAATTTTCAGGATCGCGTTTTGTGGGATAACCGCGACGGTATTGGGGGCCGCGATAGTTCCATCAGCCGCTTTGACGACCGGCATCGACGTGCATTCGCCAAGGATTTCAGCCAAGGCGCTGTTATAGTCCGGGTCCAGATGTTGAACCAAAACAAAGGCCATTCCACTATCGACTGGCATCTCTGAAAAAAATGAACGGAAAGCCGCAATGCCACCGGCTGAAGCACCGATGCCAACGATCAAATGGCTAGGTTGGTCGGTGCCGTTATTGATCGGGCCGTCGCCGGACGAAGCCCTGGTTCCTGAAGATGGAGACGCTGCTTGCACTGATGGGCGTGGTCGAGGAATGGCCATGAATTACAGTCGGCTCGTTTGTTTGGGAAGGCAAGCAATAGTGCCTCAAGCGCGCAAGCACGCAAAAGTTTGGGCGGCACTTGGGTTTTACCGCTTTGTCGTTGGCGCTCAAATCGCCAAAGCGAAGTTTGCCTGAACGCTGGAGGGAGCCGCCGCTGGTTGATCAAGATAATTCAGGGCTCAAACCAAATAGCAAGGGTCCGGAGCAGTTCGGAGCCTCGGCTCGACCCGGATAGCCTAGCCGCACTTGCCGGACCACGAAAGGCGGACCGTGTTTCTCTAACTTGGGATGAGGTGACTCCCGAGGCGATCACCAAGAGGGCTGCCAAAGAAAGCAGGGGCCGGCGCCGAACGGCTTCGATGCCAAGAATTCCAGAATTGGACGCACTCCCAGACGAGCCGCGCCTGCGTAACCGCGCCGAAGGCGTAAGCACTGTGCGCGGGATGTTTGGCACCAAGCTTTTCATTGCCGGCCATACCGATCAAGACGTAGCCGCGGTCATGGCGTGGTTGCCAAGCCAGGCCGCCGGCATTCGCCGAAGCTACGTTGACCAAAGCCATATTAATGTGGCAATGGGCCGTCGTCTGCGGGGCAGCCTGTAAATCATGCTGTAAACCGTTCGGACCACCTGACAGGAAAGCCTATGTTTTCTGCGGGTTTGCGGGTGTAGCTCAATGGTAGAGCAGCAGCTTCCCAAGCTGAATACGAGGGTTCGATTCCCTTCACCCGCTCCAGCCCTCCCTCCAGAAACATCCCTAATTGTCTAGGAAAATGGCGGTTTTCCCAGTATGTAGAGCACTGGCTCGTCCAGTACTGTCCAGTCCCGTCCACGCAAAGCTAGTGGATTTTGGGGGTCACGCTGGGGGTCACTTGAAACCCGGCGATTGGAGTGACCCCCAAATGGCTCTGACAGACTCTGCGATCAAGGCCGCCAAGCCCAAGGCGAGCCAGTACAAGCTGCACGACGAAAAGGGCCTGCTGCTGATCGTGCGCCCTGCTGGCGGCAAGCTCTGGCGGCTCAAGTACCGGTTTGCCGGGAAGGAGCAGCAGCTCACGATTGGCACCTATCCTGAGATTGGATTGAAGGAAGCGCGCGAACGCCGCGACGCGGCCCGCAAAGTTATCGCGGAAGGAAAAGACCCGAGCACCGAGAAGAAGCGCGACAAGATTGCCGCAGCCATCAGCGCGGGCAATACCTTCAAGGTGGTCGCCGAAGAGTTCATCGCTAAGCGCCAGCGCGAGGGCATGGCCGATGCGACCGTGGCCAAGTGCCGCTGGCACCTCGACCGGCTCGACAAGTTGCAGGGTCGCCCGATTGCTGAGCTTGAGGCCTTCGAGTTGCTGGCAGTGCTTCGGAAGATGGAGACGCGCGGCAATCTCGAAGCTGCCCGGCAGGTTCGATCCTTCGCCAGCCGCGTATTCCGCTATGGTGTGGCCACCACCCGGTGCAAGCACGACGTCGCGGCTGACCTGATCGGGGCGCTCACCACGCCTACAGTCAAGCACCATGCCGCTATCGTCGATCCAGTCGAAGTCGGAGCACTGCTGCGTGCGATCGAAGGCTTTCAAGGCCAGCCGTCCACGCATTACGCCTTGCGGCTGGCCCCGCACGTGTTCGTGCGTCCCGGCGAACTGCGCCACGCCGAATGGGAGGAGTTCGATCTGGATGCGGCAATCTGGGTTATCCCTGCCGCCAGGACGAAGATGCGGAAGGTCCATCAAGTGCCGCTCAGTCCGCAGGCGGTCGCGATACTGAGGGCAGCGCACAAGGTCTCAGGCGCGGGCAAACTCGCCTTTCCAGGCTTGCGTGGCGCGACCCGCCCACTCAGCGAAAACACGTTCAACGCCGCGTTGCGCAGGCTGGGATACAGCAGCGACGAAATGACCGCGCATGGCTTCCGCGTGATGGCCAGCACCTTGTTGAACCAGTCGGGTAAGTGGCGGCCCGATGTGGTGGAGCGTGCTCTTGCGCACGGCGAACGCGACAAGATCAGGGCTGCATACAACCGGGCGGAATATTGGGAAGAGCGGGTGATAATGGCCCAGTGGTGGTCCGATCACCTCGACACCCTGCGTAACGGTGCGCAGGTCATTGCCCTCACGGCATGAAAATATTTATCAACAGGGTCGGGACTCAGATAGTACCCGAATAACATGGACTTAAAGTCAAGAATCATTGTGTAACGTGTTGTGGGTTAATTCGCTGCCTTACGCGTCTGGCGGGGTGTAGACGCGCACGGATTTTTGCATATCTCTATCGTTCCTCTGTGAAGGAACGCCAAATGCCCAACGCTCACCGTGACTATTCGAGCCTGCCCGCTGAGGCAGTTCTCCGTCTCCCGGGTGTTCTCGCACTCGTCGGCCTCAGCCGGGCATCGGTCTATGCCAAGGTTGCCGAGCATCGCTTCCCTGCCCCGATCAAGCTCACCTCGCACGCTTCTGGCTGGCGCATGGGCGATATCCGCGCGTGGCTCGCTGATCCTACCGGCTGGCCGCACATCAAGGGTAACGGGCGTGGGAGCGCGCTCGATGACTAGAGATTTCTTTGATCTCGTCCTGCCAGATGCCGGGTTCCGCTGCATTGCTTCGAACTCCGAGCGCGGATTCGTGCCAACCTTTCATCCCGATAACGGTTCTGCAGCCGCGACTTCTGCCGCGCTAGAGAGTGGTGGCCACGGCGAAATCTACTTTGGATGCGCATCCTACGTAGATGCAACGAAGGGGCGCAAAGGCGAGAATGTACACTCGGCACGCGCGTTCTGGCTCGACTTCGACACCGACGAATTGAAGGGTGAGGGCAAATCGCCCTACGTCGACCAGTCGGCTGCCTTGGTTGCCTTCGAGCAGCTCTGCTTCAGGTTGGCGCTACCGCCATCCGTGCTCATTTCTTCGGGTTATGGGCTGCACGTTTACTGGGCGCTGGATGCCAACCTGCCGCCTGACGAGTGGCGCGAAACAGCCGAAATTCTGAAGCGCGCCTGTGAGGTGTGCGGTGTAACGGTGGACCGCAGTCGAACTGCTGACATCGCCAGTGTCTTGAGGGTGCCGGGAACTCACAATCGAAAAGCTCCCAATGACCCAAGACCGGTTGAAGTGCTGGGTTGGGGTCAAACAGTTACCCATGCACAGTTTCGCGCACGGTTGATGTGCTGCCTCGACCAGATTGCACCTAACAGTCCGCAACCTGATCTTGGGGTTGAAAGCAACGTCGTCGTCGGATCGTCGGCTGACCAATGGTTCGACCGCCTCGCGCCCGAGGACAAGAACGCTTGCCTAGAAGAAATGCTGAAAACTCCGGCAGTTGTAGCGCTCGCAAATACTGAGGACGGTTCTCCAGAGCCAAATTGGAGGACCATTATGGCAGCCAGCGCGCGGTCTGGTGCGCCGAATGCCAAGTCCCTTTGCCGTGACTGGGCGCAGACCAGTTCGCGTTTTGAGCCCGCTGATTTCGAATCGCGCTGGCGGAGCTACGCTAATGGCTAAGTCCCGGATCAGTGTGGGCAGCTTGATCAGCATCGCCCGTCAAGGTGGCTGGGATGCCAGCCGTTGGAATCGGAAGGCATTGTCGCCGCCTCCGCCTCCTGCACCACCCGGTGCCTTCAATCCGAGTCCGTTCGACGTGGCCAAGCGGTGGAACAACATTCCCCGCCGCGATTGGATCATGAAGCCGATCTTGATTGCAAAGCATTACTCGATGCTGGTCGCGACGGGAGCCAGTGGAAAGAGCGCCACCACGATCAGCCTGGCTCTCGCGCTCGTGACTGGCCGGAATGATGTACTTCAATTGCCGGTGGACAGGCCCTGCAAGGTCATAATCATCAACGGCGAGGACGGCCCGGATGAAATGATGCGGCGGATACGCGCGGCCTGTCAGCTTTTTGGTATCAACCTGATAGACATCGCCGGCCGCCTACTTATTGTTGGAGCACGCGAGGTTCCCGGCCTGACCTTCAACCGTGCGGATCGTGGCGGCATTTCAGCGGATGAGGCTGGATTGGCCTTGCTCGAAAGCATGGTGCGGGAGTTTGAGGCTGACGTAGTTCTGTTGGACCCACTTGGCGCATTTCTGCCTGGCGGTACGAACGATGGGGCTTCGGCAAGCGCGGTTGCTGGTCGGCTGACCGAAATCTGCGTGAAGTTGAATTGTGCGATGCTGCTGGTCCACCATGTATCGAAGGGCGCTATGCGCGAAGGCGATCATGACCCCACAGCTGCCCTTGGCTCCGCGATGTGGACCAATCATGCCCGTAGCGTCTGGAACGCAAGGCGTCCGAGTGCTGCGGAGGCACAGGCCGTAGGGCAGCCGCCCAGCGCCGTGAAAGACCTGCTTATGCTGCTGCACTCGAAGGCGAACCTCAGTCGCGCCGAAGACGCGATTTTCATCGAAATGGTGAGCGTTGAACTGCCCAACGCCTCGCCGCCCAAGCATCCGCGTGGTGACCTGATCGGCGTGGCGCGCAGGCTGGCGGTGGGCACAATCATGGGCCTGTTCGCGCCTCCCACCATCAAGGCCGTGCTTGATCAGATCGCTTCGGGAACGCGTAGCGGCGCGCCCTACAAGGCGACGGGGCGGGCAGGCTCGCAAAATTACAAGCCCGACATCGGTGAGGTCTTGCGAGCGGCATTCCCGAACGACACTGCTGCTGCGCGGGAGAAATTGGCGGAGCAGCTTATCGACCACCTACTGGAAGATAGTGCACTGATCAAAGCAACCGTGAAATTGCCTCGCGCAGGCGGGGGCAAAGGGGGAGGCAAGCTAGCCGAGGGGCTACAGGTCAACTGGCCCGCTACGCAATGGTGCGCGACCCCGGGGGGCGGCGCATATGCTGTACGCACCAATGCACCGTGGGGCACCACGACATGAACTTGCCCATAGGTGCAGCGGTGACCGGCGCAACGAGGCCCACCTCATGGGGCACTCGTTTGCCCATAGGGGGTGTGGGGGAGAAAAGGTGCGCTCAGCCGGTGGCACTTGCCTAACCACCAGCGAAGCAATGCGGGATTTCGGCCATGTCAGCGTACATCAAATCATTGCAGCGAAGCCTCGAAGCCGAAGAGCTACCGCCCTTGCTATCCAAACGCGACTTGGAATCGCGATTTCTCGCGTGGCTGGATAGTGTCCCTGAAATTAGCCGGATGCGCCCTTACAGCATGATCGAACTGGAACAGGCGCTCGATACCCAAGGGCGTTATCTAAGCCCGGTCCTGATCCGTCTCGGGTGGGAGCGGCGGAGAAAGTGGTCGAGCGCGAAGCATTATCACCGATATTGGGCTCCGCCGGGTATGAGCCGTTAGGGCCAGCTCTTAAGCGCGCCTACAAGCGTAACGGTCAGACCGCCAGCTTCATCCCCTCAAGCCGCCGTGCCAAATCGAAGCAGAGTCGGGATCGGCGCAATTTTCGGCTGGAGCTGGCGCGGCATGCAGCCCGCACTGTCATCGAACATGCTGGTTTGCGTGTCGTCAAATTCCCGCAACATCTACCAGCTGCCCGCAAGCAATTCCGCTTGCTGGATCACCGTCTGGACGGCCTCATCCTGCAGGTTGGGCGGATAGCCGTATTTCCTGAGAATGCGCTTCACCAAAACCCGCATTCGCGCTCTGGCACTTTCACGGTGCGACCAGTCAACTGTCGCGTTTGCCCGAAGACTGCTGACAAGCTCGGCAGCGATTACCTTCAAGCAATCGTTGCCCATGATGTCGACAGCACTATCGTTATCCGCCAGCGCCGCATAAAATGCAATTTCGTCCGGAGTGAGGCCTTCGGCTTCCCCTCTTTCTTGTTCCGCGCGAATGTCCTTGGCCAGATCAATGAGCACTTGGAGCACTTCGACAGTACTGATTGCATTCGTGTGATAACGTGCAATTGCCTCTGCAAGGCGCTCAGAATAGCGACGGCTCTCGACAACGTTTGATTTGCTGCGGGAGCGGATTTGATCCCCGAGCAGCTTTTTCAGTGCCTCAAGTGCAAGATTTGGCCGATCCATTTGTTGGACTTCAGCGAGAAATTCGTCCGACAGGATGGATATATCGGGTGTTGTCATCCCAGCTGCTCGCAAAATATCGACGATTTCGGTCGATACGACCGATCGATCGATGAGTTGCTGGACTGCGAAATCTCGTTCGGTCTTGGAAAGGCCGGATTCGCTGCTTTTCACAAGTGCGGCGCGGATCGTCTGGAAGAAGGCCACCTGATCGCGAATTTCGCGTGCTGCATCGCTTGCCGCCGCCAGCGCAAATGCCTTGGTCAGAGCGAGAACTGCATCCTGGAATCTACGGTGAGCGGCTTTTCTTGCGTCATCGCTGATTTCCTTTTCTGCTGCTTCATGCTGGCGCGCCAATATCCATTCTATCGCTTCTGCTAAGCATTTGAGGCGTTGGACCGGCGAACCGGAAATGCCGGCAGCGCAGTCGAAGCCGTGAAACATGTCAGCCACAACCTCGTATTTTTCTAGAAGCACCGCGACCGCTTGCGCTTCATCGATCCCGGTCTGCCCAGCATCGGATGCGGAATACTGACCCAAAGCGGTTTTCAGGTTCTGGGCAATTCCAATATAATCAACGATCAGGCCCGCAGGTTTGTCGCGAAACACGCGGTTGACGCGCGCGATGGCCTGCATCAACCCATGGCCACGCATGGGTTTGTCAATATACATGGTGTGCATGGACGGCGCGTCGAAGCCGGTGAGCCACATGTCCCGCACGATGACGAGTTTCAAAGGATCGTCCGCTTTTTTTGCGCGTTTAGCCAGCGCATCGCGCCGCGCCTTGTTGCCGATATGCGGCTGCCAATCTTGCGGGTCGGCGGCAGAACCAGTCATTACCACCTTGATGGCACCTAAGGCGTCATCGTCACTGTGCCAGCCGGGCCGTAGCTTGATGATTGCGTCATACAGCGCAACGCAAATTCGACGGCTCATGCAAACGACCATTGCCTTGCCATCCATAGCTTCGACACGGTCCTCGAAGTGGGCAACAAGATCAGCAGCGACCATCT
This sequence comes from Novosphingobium sp., assembly GCA_043756025.1. Taxonomy (GTDB): domain Bacteria; phylum Pseudomonadota; class Alphaproteobacteria; order Sphingomonadales; family Sphingomonadaceae; genus Novosphingobium. The sequence goes on from JAYURW010000080.1 coordinate 46,157, forward strand.
CCAGCCGCTTTTTGGAACCAACGAGCTTCTCTACGGCAGACCAACGCTGTTTCAGGCGTTCTTGCTCGTTGCTCGCCTCGTCTTCCGTGAGATCGTCGATCTCAGCATCAATGATTGGCATCTCATCGGCGGGCAGCTCAATTCGGGCAAGCCGGCTTTCATAAAAGATCGGAACGGTTGCGCCGTCCTCGACAGCGCGGCTGATGTCATAAACATCGACATAATCCCCAAACACCGCAGGCGTGTTGACATCGTCTTTTTCGATAGGGGTTCCGGTGAAGCCGATGAACGAGGCATTTGGCAGTGCGTCGCGAAGATATTTCGCGAAGCCATAGCCCAATTCACCGGTTTTCCGGTCGATCCGGGCCTTGAAGCCATATTGCGAACGGTGGGCCTCATCCGCCATCACGATAACATTCCGGCGTTCGCTGATCGCCGGATAGTCGCTCTTGCCTGCCGCTGGGGCAAACTTCTGCAATGTGGTGAAGATCACTCCACCGGATGCTCGGTCGAGCCGTTCGGCCAAGTCTTCACGGCTTACTATCTGGATTGGCGTCTGACGGACGAGGTCGCTGCACATCGCAAAGGTTGCGAAAAGCTGGTCATCAAGATCATTGCGATCAGTGATGACGACGATTGTCGGATTCTCCAACTCTGGCCTGCGTACCAGTAGTCCGGCGTAGAAGGCCATCAGGAGGCTCTTGCCAGAACCTTGCGTATGCCAGATCACACCGATCCTCTTGTCGCCGGGCGCGTGGTCCGCCGCACTTGGCAGCCCAAAGGTGCGAGGATCTTCACGCACTGGGCCGGATTGCCGAATTCCAGGTACGGCCCTCAGTGTCGCTGCAACAGCGCGCTGTGCCGCGTGAAATTGGTGGTATCCCGCCAGAATCTTGATGATACCATTACCGTTGTCACCAAAGACCGTGAAATCCCGGATCAAGGTCAGCAACCGCTGTTTGTCGAGAACACCCCCCAGCATGACTTCTAATTCGGGCATGCCCTTGGCAGCGATGTCTTCGCCATCGATAGTGCGCCACGGCATGAACCGCTCCAGATCGGCAGTCAGCGACCCGATCCGAGCCGTCACCCCATCTGATGCAATGAGAAGCCCGTTTGTGCGGAACAGCGATGCGATTTCCCGTTTGTAAGTTTGGAGCTGGTTGTAAGCGCCCTGGACGGTGGCATTTTCGTCACCTGGGTTCTTGAGCTCAATCACGGCAATCGGAAGGCCGTTCAGGAACAACACGATATCAGGCCGTCGGTTGGCACCACGTTCGATTACGGTGAACTGGTTGACCGCCAACCAGTCGTTCATGTCTAGTCCGCCGCCTGATTCGGCGTTGGCCCAACCGAAATCTACCAGCCTGACCCGGTCCCCGCGAATAGTGCCATCGGCTCCATGATACTCGACTGGAACCCCTTCCACGATTAGCCGATGAATCCGCCGGTTCTCTTCAACAAGCGAAGGCATTTCGACTGCCATCACTTTGCGCATTGCATCACTGCGCGCCTCAGCAGGAATTGAGGGGTTAAGGCGTTCGATTGCCGCAACGAGCCGAGACTCAAGTATGACGTCGCTGTTGGAGAGTCGAACCGGATCTGCGCCATCAGGGGAAGCATTCATGCCATAGGCGACCTCCCAGCCCAATCCCTCCAGCCAGGTGAGTGCAGCCTCTTCGACATGAGATTCGGCGAATTTACTCAACGTCTTCTATCTCCGCCGCAGTCACATTTCGAAGATTCCAAACGTCGAGGGCTATGTCCCCATACCAGGTTTGCCTAGCACCGATCGAATCTGCATTCCATTCGGATGCGGGATCGAGGCG
>JAYURW010000081.1:0-19051 GCA_043756025.1 Novosphingobium sp.
AGCATTGATCCGGGAGCCAGGAGACCTGCCAGTGACGGTCGTTCCGCAGCCGGGCGGGGTGTACCGGGTGTAAGCAGGGGCTCGCGATTTCGTGCGGGCCGCCTCGCCATGGACGGCGTTCGTTCAATGGCTTGAGGAATGTTTATGAAATATCTGTATTTGCTGAGTTGTTCGGTTTGTCTGGCCACGCCTGCGTGGGCGCAGGATGCCAGTTCGGCTGATGAGCCGGAAGCCCACGCCGACATCTATGGTCAACGCATTCCGGATAACCTGATCACTGTGGTTGCTACCGGTCGTATTGAGCTGGTGACCACCAGCGGTCAATCGATCAGCGTCGTCGGTTCCGATGAGCTCCAGCAGGTCCAAGGCCCTGATCTCGCCCGAGTGCTGGAACGCCTGCCCGGCGTAACCCTCGCGCGCAGCGGCCCGCTGGGCAGCCAGACCAGCCTGTTTGTGCGCGGCGCCAATTCGGAACAACTCGTGGTGATGATCGACGGGGTGCGGATGGCCGATGCCGCTGCGCCATCGGGCGGTTTCGATTTCGGCACGTTGCTGACCAGCGGAATTGGCAAGATCGAGCTGCTGCGGGGATCAAATTCGGTGCCGTGGGGATCGGATGCGATCGGCGGGGTGCTGGCGGTGACCAGCGCCGAGTTCAGCGGTGTGCGCGCCGGGGTTGAATACGGTGCCAACGATACCGCCAGCGCCGATCTGGCCTTGGGCACGCAAGGTGATGGCTATGCACTGACCGCGACCGGCGGCTATGTCACCAGCGACGGGATTTCGGCCTATGCCCCCGGCGCAGAGCCCGACGCATTCCGCCAGTGGCGGCTGGGTCTGCGCGGAAAGCTGGAGCTGAGCGAAGGGCTCTCGGCCACCGTCGCTGGGCGTTATGCCGATAGCCGGATCGAATTCGATGGCTATCCGTTCCCGACTTATGCCTTTGCCGATACGCCAGAGTATCAGACGACGCGGCAGGGCAGTGGCCGGGCCGGGCTGGAATATATCGGCGATGGGTTCAGCCTGCGCGGGGGAGTAGCCGTATCGGACACGCGCCGGGCCTACTTTGATCCCACTTACGGTTCCGCGCCGGGCTTTGAAACAGTGGGCCGCAGCTGGCGCGCCGACTTTGCCGGAATGGTCTCACTGACTGGCGATGTCTCGATCGATTTTGGCGGTGACAGCGAATGGACCCGGTTTTCGACCACCTATGATCCGCGCAACACCGCGCGCCAATCGGGTGGTTACGGCCTGCTGCGGCTGGATCGCGGCCCACTGAACATGACCGCCGGGGTCCGGCTGACCGATCATGACCAGTTCGGCAGCCAATGGACCTTCGGCGGCAGTGCCAGCTTTGAAGTGGGCGGGCCGTGGCGGATCAAGGCCAGTCTGGGCGAGGGGTTCAAAGCCCCGACGCTGAGCCAGTTGTACGGCTATGGCGGGAACGCCGCGCTCCAGCCCGAAACCAGCACGGCGGCCGATATCGGGATCGAACATGGCGACCGAGGCGGGGACCTGCACTTTGCCGCCACCCTGTTTCGCCGCGATAGCAGCAATCTGATCGATTACGTTTCACCCAGTGGCTACTTCAATGTGGGCCGCACCCGGGCACAGGGGTTCGAACTGGAAGGCAAGGCGCGGATCGATGGAAGGCTAACCGTTCGGGCGGCCTACACCTATCTCGATGCCACCAACCGGGCGACCGGCAAAGACCTCGCCCGCCGTCCGCGTCATGCACTCAGCGCCTCGTTGGATTGGGTCACGCCGCTCCATGACTTGACGCTGGGGGCAGACCTGCGGCTGGTCGGGGATAGCTTTGATGATCGCGGAAACTTCACCGCCATCGACGGCCACGCGCTGGTCACCCTGCGCGCCAGTGTGCCGCTGGGCGATCATTTCGAGCTTTATGGCCGGATCGAAAATGTCACCGATGCGCGTTACGAAACCGTGGCGGGTTACGGCAGCTATGGCCGCTCCGCCTATGCCGGTGTTCGGCTGAAGTGGTGACGGCTGCGCCAATCCTCCCCCAACGGGGGAGGGGGACCAGCGAAGCTGGTGGAGGGGCACATGCCGTTCGTCCTGACCGAACCGGCCAAGTCTGGAAAACCCGCGCGTGCCCCTCCACCATGCTGCGCATGGTCCCCCTCCCCGTGCCGGGGAGGATTGCGTTGGCGCTTTCCCTTACCCTCGCCGCTTGTTCGCCGGCCCCAGCGCGTGAAGCGGGGCACGGCTTGCCCACAATCGTCAGCCTAAACCCCTGCACCGACGCGATTTTGGCCGAAGTGGCTGACCCGGCGCAGCTGCTGGCGATTTCGAGCTATAGCCACGATCCGGCCGCAAGCTCGATGGATCTGGCGACGGCGCGGCGCTTTCCGGCGACTTCTGGCACTGTCGAGGAGCTGCTGGCGCTGCGCCCTGATCTGGTGGTGGGGGCGACTTTTGTCAGCCCCGCGACCGTCTCGGCGCTGGACCGGCTGGGGTTGCGGCTGGAGCGGATCGGGATTGCCAGGACGGTGGCGGAGAGCAAGGAGCAGATCCGCGCACTGGCTGCGTTGGCCGGGCATCCGCAGCGCGGCGAAGCGCTGGTCGCGCGGATCGACGCCGCGCTGGCCGCCGCCGCGCCGCCACCGGGGCCGCCAGTATCGGCGCTGGTTTGGCAAGCGGGCGGCATTGTGCCGGGACCAAACACTTTGATCGCCGAACTGCTGGCGCGCACCGGCTTTAGCAACGCCGCCGCCGCGCGTGGTTTAGGCCAGGCCGATCTGCTGCCGTTGGAACAGGTGCTGGCCGATCCGCCGCAGCTGATTTTCGCGGCGGGTTCGGCGCTGGGCAACGACGACCGGATGCTGGCCCACCCGGCCCTGGCGGCGCTGACCGGCACCCGGCGCGAACCGCTCGATCCGGTCCTACTGTGGTGTGGCGGGCCGAGCATTGTGCGGACAGTAGAACGGCTGAGCGCGGTCAGGCGGTCCTTTGGTGTGGGAGCCACCACCCCCAGCCCCTCCTCTAAAGAGGAGGGGGGCCTTAAGGCTGCTCTCCCACCTCGTCATAGAATTGGCAGCGTGATGCGCATTTCAAAAGCCCCATCCTCTTTAGAGGAGGGGGCCCAGGGTGGTGGAGGCAAGGCACCATGAACCGCTCGATCCCGCTGCTGCTGATCGCCCTCGCACTCGCCCTGCCGCTGTCGCTGCTGGCGGGCCGGGTGTGGCTCGATCCGTTTGCGGATTTGCCGCCCAATGCACTGATTATCCTCACTGAACTGCGCCTGCCCCGCGCCATTCTGGCGGTCACGCTGGGCGCTGGCCTTGGTGCGGCAGGGGCGGCGATGCAGGGCTATTTGCGCAATCCGCTGGCCGATCCGGGTCTGTTCGGGATCGCGCCGGGTGCCGCCTTGGGCGCGGTGCTGAGCTTCTGGACCGGCTGGGCCAGCACCGGCTGGGCCTTGCCGCTGTTCGCTTTGGCGGGGGCAGCAGGGGCGATGGCGCTGCTGACCTTGATCGCGGGGCGGAGCGGATCGGTGATGCTGTTTACGCTGGCGGGGATGATGATCGCCAGCCTCGCGGGCGCGCTGATGAGCCTGGCGATCAGCCTGTCACCGACGCCGTTCGCGCTGAGTGAGATCGTCACCTGGCTGATGGGCGCGCTGACCGATCGGTCGTGGAATGACGTGTTGTTCGCAGTGCCGCTGACCCTTGCCGGGATTGCGTTGCTGCAACTGGCGGGGCGGTCGCTCGATGCTTTGTCGCTGGGCGAAGCGGCGGCACGCTCGCTGGGCGTCGATCCGCGCCGCTTGCAGCTGCTGATGATCGCAGGCGTCGGGTTGACGGTTGGCGCCGGCGTTGCGGCGGCCGGGATCATCGGCTTTGTCGGGCTGATTGTGCCGCACCTGCTGCGGCGGTTTACCGACCGGCGACCGAGCAGCCTGATCCTGCCGAGCGCGCTGGCGGGCGCACTGTTATTGTTGGTGGCAGACAGCCTGTGCCGGGTGCTGCCGATGGCCAGCGAATTGCGGCTGGGGATCGCGCTGTCCTTGCTGGGCGCGCCGTTCTTCCTCGGGCTGCTGCTGCGCATGCGGCGGGGGCTGGCATGAGCTTGGCTGCGCAGAACCTGTACCTGGCCGGGCGGCTGGACGGGGTTTCGATCACGCTGCGCCCCGGTGAAGTCACCGCCATTTGCGGCCCCAACGGCGCGGGTAAATCGAGCCTGCTAAGCTGTCTTGCTGGGCTGCTGGCACCCATGCGAGGTGCGCTGGCGCTCGATGGAACGCCGCTGCTGGCAATGGATCCGCGCAAGCGGGCGCAGGAAATTGGCTATCTGCCGCAGCAGGGCGAAATCGCTTGGGACCTGTCGGTCGCGACGCTGGCCGGGCTGGGGCGTTTGCCCTGGAATGCCGGGGTCGAGGCAGACCGATTGGCAGTGAATGCGGCGCTGCTGGCACTCGATCTGGACCAGTTCCGTGACCGGCCGATGTCACAGCTATCGGGCGGCGAACAGGCCCGCGCGCTGCTGGCGCGGGTGCTGGCCGGGCAGCCGCGTTGGCTGCTGGCGGATGAGCCGCTGGCCAACCTTGATCTGGCGCACCAGTTGGCGCTGCTGCGGCAGTTCCGGACGCTGGCCGAACAAGGCACCGGTGTGGTGCTGGTGCTGCATGATCTGGCGCAGGCGATGAACCACGCAGACCGCGTCGTGGTGTTGGAGCGCGGCAAGGTAGCCGCCGATGGCCCGCCGGAATTGGCGCTCAGCGAAACGGTGATCGCGCAGGTTTGGAATGTGCCGGCGCGCTGGCTGGGTGAGGTTGGGAGACGCGCGCTGGCGACGTGATCCTCCCCGGAACGGGGAGGGGGACCACCGTAGGTGGTCCCCCTCCCCCAAGGGGGAGGAAGTCTACTTCAACCCGCGCGCTTTCAGCATCGGTTCGACCTGCGGATCGCGCCCGGCGAAGTTGCGGTACATCACGCCGTAATCCTTGCTGTGACCCTGCGAGAGGATCGTATCGCGGATATGCTGGCCGTTCTTGCGGGTCATCCCGCCGTTTTCCTTGAACCAGGCATAGGCATCGTGATCGAGCATTTCAGTCCAGCTGTAGGCATAGTAGCCCGCCGCATAACCGCCGCCCCAGATGTGGCGGAAATAGCTGGTGCGATAGCGCGGCGGGACTTGTTCGATATGCAGGCCCTTGGCACCAAGCCCGGTCAGGATCGTTGTTTCATAGACGTTCACATCGCTGACCGCTGCGCCCGGCGTCAGTGTGTGCCACTTCATGTCGAGCAGCGCCGCGGTCACCACTTCACCCAGTTCATAGCCCTGGTTGAAAGTGCTGGCCTTTTCGATCTTGGCGATGAGCGTGGCCGGCATCGCTGCGCCGGTTTTGTGGTGCTTGGCATAGTTGGCCAGCACTTTGGGCTCGGTCATGAAGTTTTCGAAAAACTGGCTGGGAAATTCCACAAAGTCGCGCGCGGTATTGGTGCCCGAGATTGAGGGGTAGCGCTGGTTCGACAGCATTCCATGGAGCGCGTGGCCAAATTCGTGGAACATCGTGTTGGCATCGTCCCAGGTGACCAGCGCAGGCTGGCCGGGGGCGGGCTTGGTATAATTGGAGACGTTGAAAATCACCGGCTTGGTGCCGGTCAATCCGTTCTGATCGACGAAGTTGGACATCCACGCCCCGCCGGACTTGTTGTCACGCTTCCACGGATCGAAATAAAACAGCGCCAGTTCCGAACCATCCTGATCATAGACGGTGTAGACCGTCACATCGGGGTGATAGACCGGGATGTCGCTGCGCTTTTTGAACGTCAGCCCCCACAGTTCGCCCGCGGCAAAGAACACCCCGTTTTCCAGAACATTGGTGATTTCAAGGTAGGGCTTCACCTCGTTCTGATCGAGGTTGTACTTCTGCTTGCGCAGCTTGTCGGCATAGTGATCCCAATCGGCCGGGCCGACGTTGAACTTGCCGCCCTCTCTCCGGATCAGGGCGTTAAACTCCGCTGCATCGCGCTTTTGTGCGGCACCCAGCGCGGGAACGAAGCTTTCAAGAAAGCTGATCGCAGCCGCTGGGGTCTTAGCCATCTGATCGGACAGCTGATAGGCCGCAAAGCTTTCAAACCCGAGCAACTTGGCCTTCTGCGCGCGTAGAGCGGCGATTTTCAGGATCAGCGGACGGGTATCGCTGGCATCGCCGCGTTCGCTGCGGTTCCAGCTCTTTTCAAACAGCGCCAGCCGCGCGCTGCGGTTGGTCAACGCCGGCGCCAGCGGTTGCTGGGTGGTGTTCTGCATCGATAGCACATAGCTGCCCTTGGGCAGGCCGCGATCAGCCGCGTTCTTTGCGGCCGCGGCGACGTCGGCGGGGGACAGCCCGGCCAACTGGCGCTTGTCAGTGATTACCAGCGCGCCGTCTTTGGTGCCCTTGGTCAGGCGCTGGCCAAATTCGGTTTGCAGGGTCGAAAGCTGGCCGTTGATCTCGATCAGCGCGGCCTTGTCTGCGCCGCCCAGATTGGCGCCGTTGCGGACCATATCATCGTGGGTGATTTCGATCAGCTGGATTTGATCGGGGGCGAGGCCCAGATTCTGGCGGTTGCCGTAAAGCACCTTGATCCGGCCAAACAGACGGGGGTTGAGCGTGATCGCATCGCGCAGCGCGGTCAGCTTGGGCGAAGTGCGCGAATCAATCGCGTCCATCGCGTCATTGGTATTGGCCGATGTCAGCGCGCCAAACACATAGGTCACCCTGGTCAGCATCGACCCGGCGTTTTCCATCGCCAGCATGGTGTTTTCAAAGGTTGGCGCGGCGGGATTGTTCGCAATGGCGTCAATCTCGGCCAGTTTGATCGCAATGCCCTGCTCGATCGCCGGTTCGTAATCGCTTTCTTTGATCCGCGAGAAATCTGGCGCCTGAAACGGCAGCACCGATGGCTCGGCGAAAATGCCGGTGCCCTTGGGAATGACCGGGGCATACGGCGCGGCAACCGGGGTGGCGCTGGCTACAGGGGCAGCGGCGGGTTCGGCGCTGGACATGGCACAGCCAGTCAAGGCGAGGGCGGAGAGCGAAACGAGGGAAAGCGTGCGCATGGGAATGGACCTCATGAAAAGCGAATGGGGGCAGCGTAACGCTGCCCCCTGAGACTTACAGCGATTGACTGGCTTGCTTACCAGATCCGGGCACGCTGGTCCGACGCAATGTACAGCTTGTCGCCTTGCTGCACGTTGAACGCGGTGTACCAGCCATCGATATTACGCAGCGGGGCAAAGGCCCGGTACATTCCGGGGCTGTGCGGACCCGTGTTGACCTGATTGCGCAGCGCCGCTTCGCGCATCTTTGTCCGCCAGACTTGCGCCCAGGCGAGGAAAAAGCGCTGTTCACCGGTCATCCCGTCAAGCACCGGAGCCGGCTTGCCGCCGAGCGAAGTCTGATAGGCTTCGAGCGCCACCGAAAGCCCGCCCAGATCGGCGATGTTCTCGCCCATCGACAGGGCCGGGTTGATGAACGCACCCGGCGCGACTTCATACTTGGCGTATTGCGCGCCAAAGATCTTGGCCTGCTCTTCAAACCGCTTGGCATCTTCGGGTGCCCACCAATCGCGAACCGCGCCGGTTGAGTCGATCTTGCGGCCCTGATCATCAAAACCGTGAATGATCTCATGCCCGATCACGCCGCCGATCGCGCCATAATTGACCGAATCGTCGGCATTGGGATCAAAGAACGGGGCCTGCAGGATGCCAGCCGGGAAGACGATCTTGTTTTCCAGTCCGCCGTTGTAGGCATTTACAGTCTGCGGGTTCATGCCCCACTTTTTGCGATCTACCGGCTGGCCCAGATCGGCCATCTGATAGGCGGCGTTGAACGCTCCGGCGCGTTGGACGTTGCCATAGAGATCACCCGGGACAACTTTCAGCCCCTTGTACTGGCGCCATTCGCTGGGATAGCCGACCATCACTTCCATCTTGTTCAGCTTTTCCAGCGCGGCAGCCTTGGTCGTCGGGCTCATCCAGTCGTTGGCCTTGATCCGTTTGGCCATGGCGACTTTCAGGTTCGCAACCAGCGCTTCCATCTTGGCTTTGGACGAAGCAGGGAAATACTTGGCGACATATTCCTGTCCGACCAGTTCGCCCAGCGAGCCGCTGACCAGATCGACGCCGCGCTTCCAGCGCGGGCGGTTTTCCGACACGCCCGACAGCGTCTTAACGAATTCGAACCGGCTATCGACCATCGCCTTGTTGAGATAGGGCGCGGCCTGATTAGCGACGTGGAAGCTCTGCCATAGCTTCAGCGTGGCCAGTGGCGTTTCACCATAAAACTTGGCGATCGCTTTGATCGCGGTGTTTTCACCAGCGATCAGGCGCTTTTGCGCCGGCACCTTGGCCCCCGCAAACCAGGCGGCCCAATCCAGCCCGGGGGCATAGGCGGCCAGCTCGGCACTGCTCATTGGGTTGTTGAGTTTTTCAATTTGGCGGCGATCGGCAGCTTTCCAGCTTTTGTACGCGATCTCGGTTTCAAAGCCCATGATGGTATCGGCGGCGGCATCCGGGTTGGGATTGCCAAGCGTCTTCATGGTCCGGGCTATATAGGCCCTATAGGCCTCGCGCTGCTTTTTGAATTGATCGGCAAAATAGTATTCCCGCTCGGGCAGACCCAGACCCGATTGGCCGATATAGGCGACATTGAGGTTTGGATTGGCGGTATCTGCGCCAACTCCCATATCAACCACCGAAATCCCGAACTTGCCGTTGGTACCGCCCATGAAACGGGCAAATTGCGCTTTGGACTGGATCGCAGCGATAACGGCCAGATCGCGTTTCAGCGGGGTGATGCCGACCGCTTCCAACCGCTTTTCATCCATGAAGCTGCCGTAAAAGCCGCCAATTTGGCCGTTCTTGGGGGCAGCGGTGATCAGAGTCTTGACCTGCTCCTGCGATTTTTCACGCAGATCGATGAACGTGCCGGTGGTGGCCAGATCGGCCGGGATCTCGGTCCGGTCGGCCCATTTGCCCGACGCAAAGCGGAAGAAATCATCGCCTGGTTTGATCGAAGTGTCCTGCCCGGCAATGTCAAAACCCCACGCGCCGATGTCGGCCTTTCCGGCCACAGCGCTGACCCCTTGCGCACCCAGTTGGGCGGTAGCCAACGGCAGCGCCAGGACGGCCAAAGCGGCACCGGCGATCAGAAAACGAGATTTCATGGTCAAAACTCCCCTCAAAACAACACCACCCCGGCAAACGCCAGGGCAGAAAAAGACTACCCCTGCCTCGCGCGCGCGGGCAGGGGAGTCAATGTTGTTGGCCGATGGATGAGCGGCGTTGGTGGAAGGGTTAGAAGATCAGCCCAAATCCAAGCGTCAGCGCGTTTTCATCAGCAAAGCTGTCCGGGTTGGTTCCATCAGTGAGAGACGCTTTGACTTCGATGGCGAAGCCTTTGCTCTGCCACCAGCGATGCCCCAGCGTTACGCTGTGCCGCCGAATGTCGGGAATCTCGTTCGGATCGCCAGCATAGCGCAACTGGTAGAGGTAGTCCGCTCCCAAAAAGAATGAGCTCTTCTCGCTCGGATCGCCCAAAAATACGCTGATGGAAGCCTTGCCACCGGCGTGACCAAAGTGATCATTTCCAGACGGCGTCAGCGAGCCTTGCTTGGTCACCTGATTGTAAGTCACAATTGCCTGAACGTCGCAACGGGTCCAAATGCCAGCGGATATGTGGGAATAGCCTCCCAGATCGCAGATGCCCAGCAAGGGCTTGCGCTTCTGGCGTTCTGTCAGTGTGACATTGATAGGGGCGCGGTGGAACAGTCCGGCAGTAAACTCGCCGCGGACCCGCTCTGAATCCTTGACCCAGTCAAACAGATAGCTGCCCGAAAACGTCAATCGAAGCGAGGTAGCCCAAGGCTGATCCTTGCCTCCCAAGGGAACATAGGCCTCGCCCAACACGCCTAGGGTCAGGATGTCGGTATCACCATCGCGTTCGGCCGCGGGCGGCACCAACGTTGGGGTAGGTTTGACCCTGCTTTGCTTAAGTTCGTAACTGACATAGCCGGTGACGGCGAGGTTCGGGCTGAACTCTTTCACAGCGCCAAGAACGGCATTGATGCTGATCTCGTTTGTTTGCTTGCGCGATCCATCGTCTTCGAACGTGCGCGTCCGGTTATAGCCAAAGGCCGCTGCGTCCGCCGATTTCAATTCAGTTCCAGTGGCGGTCAAGGCGTCTGTGTTTCCGCGCAGGCGGATCGACACGGGAATGCCGCCCTTCGCATCCGGCTTTTCGGGAACAAGGCAGCGCAGCGTAACGTCGGATCCGACAAACCAGCTGGATGCTGGATCGAGATTGCGCGAAGCGACTGGTTTGCCGTCCGAACCGAACGCTTTCAGCCCGTCGAACTTTCCGCCCGCAAGGTCCATTTGGAAGCCATTGACCGTATCTGCCAAAAACAGATACCGGGTTCCACGATCCGGATTGGTTCGGAGTCCACTGATCGTCGTCAGTGCATCGTCAGGACTGAGCGCGTCGCGGGCGTAAGCAGCGACAAAGAATGCCACCCGGCTGGCGCCAACCTCGCGCCAAGTGCCGCCATCATAGGTGATATCACCGGGCTTGGATTCGCCAGCCGCGGCACGAGAGATTTCGCTGCACGCTTGCTCGGCCACGATGGGAATGTTTCCCGTGCTGAATTCTTGCGCTTCGGCGCGCCCGGCCATGACCGCTAAGCAAGCGTAGGAAGCGAGCGGAGCAAATCGCCGAGCGAAGGTTGATGGGTTCAGTCGCATTGGACATTACTCCGCAAGGCTTCACGCAAGTCTCTAAGTTCATCTGACTTGTGGCCGAAAAAGCTGTCCGCATCGGGACAAGTGCACGTCGCGATCGAATGGCGAAACCGCGCGACAACGCGTCCGGCAAACTCGCGCCAAGCCTGTTCGTCCGAATAATTGAGCGGCGCATCGGCGGGCACAAGGTTCAGCCACTTTTGGTCAAAGTCAGGATGATCGTCCCAAATTGATTCGAGTATCGCTGCGTTGGCAGCATCGAGATGGTTGTGCATGGGGTTTCCCTCCTCCTAGTCGCCCTTTGATATGGCCAGATCGCGCCATGATCCGTGACGCCCGTCACGCGCCTTGCGCGCAGCAAAACACCGCCGCGCCCGGGTGGGGCGGGCGGTGTCTGGCCTCGCGGAGCGGGCTAGGTCAGGTTAGGCCGGTTTGGCGCATTTGCTGACATCACCGGCTTGGCAGGCAGCGACATCGGCTTCCCACTTTTTAACCGAGGCTTCATAGGCGGCCTTATCGCGGGCGATCTGCTCGTCGCGGGCCCGGACTGAATCCTGATAAGCCTGCATATTGGCGGCGTTGGCGGCGGCCTGGGTCTGGGCAACTTTGGCCTGTTCGGCATTGGCCGCAGCACGCTGTTCTTCAGCGGTCGCGGTTGGCACGGCGGCGGGCGCGGCCGCTGGCGGCTTGGCGGCCTGCTTGCGCGGGCGGGCATCGGCTGGAGCGGTGGCGGCCAGCGCGAGGCAGCTCAACGCCCCCAGCAGAGCCAAGCCAGTTCGGGTCGTCTTCATGGCATTCCTCCTATTTGCGGCGCTCAGGGCCGCTGCTCGTTGACGGGATCTAGCCGGGCCGAGCCGTCGTCGACTGTTTCCGGCACATCGGGGTTGGCAGGCGGTTCGGGGGTTGCGGCGGGCACGGGTGGCGGCGCAGGTGCCGGTGCTGCCGGTGCTGGCGGCGGTGGTGGTGGGGCAATCACCTCCGGCGCTGGCGCAGGTGGCGGGGGCGGTGCTGGAATTGCCGGAGACTGCTCAACCTGGACCGGTGCTGCGACCGGTGCGGGCAGTGGCGGTGGAGCAGGTTGAGGCGCAGGTTGGAGCCGGGGCCGCCGCCGTTCAAATTCCGGTGGCCGCGGTTCCGGCTCGGTGCTGATGGTCGGCGGCGCGATTGGTTCGCGCCAGCCGGGCTGCGGCGTTGGTGCCGGGGCCGGTGCGGGAGCTGGGGCAGGTGGCGGTGTCACCATCGGTGGTCTCGGCCGTGGCCGGGGCGTCGGTGCTGGCGCGGGCGCAGGCGTTGGCGGCGGAGGACCTGCCTCACCCGGGCTGACCGGGGCCGGGTTCGGGATCACTGGGTTGGCGGTTGGCGGCGGGGCCCCGTGCGCGCCATCGCGGCGCCAGCGATCATAACGATAAGTCGAATCACGGCGGCGCTGACGCTCATCATCCAGATAGCGCGGCGGCATCTGGCTGAACTGATCGTATTCGAACGATTGCCAATCAGACCGCCTGCGCCAATCGCCGCCCCAGTTTCCGCGCCAGCCGCTTTGCCAAGACCAGCCGGACGAGCCGCGCATGGTATCGTACCACTGCACCGCGCTGTCCCCGCTCCACCCGCGCTGGCGCCATGACGCGGAGAACAGCGCGCGGCCACGATCAAACAGGTTGCGGCTGTCATCGGCCTGCCGCCACGAAAGCTGACCCATGAACAGGCGCCCGCGATCATCATAGACCTGGGCCAGTTCGGGTCCGCTGAAGGCATAGGAATTATAGGTATCGCGGACCAGATAAGGGGCACTCGCGCCGGACCTGAAATAATACTGGACGATGCCTTCGCGGCCCGGCTCGACAATCAGCATTTCGCCGCTGCGGCTCAGCCAGACCCATGAGTCGATCCGGTCATACCGCACCACGAAATCTGGCGGGGCATCGCCGATTGCTCCGGCCAGACTGTCAGCCAGATCGATCTGAAAAAAAGACGATGCTGGCGGCTGAGCTGGTGGGGCAGGCCGCGGCGGCGCAACCGCCTGAACCGCCGGGACCGTATATACACTCGGCCATTCGATCTTTGGTACAATTACAACCGGCGCTGGCGGCGGCGGAACCAGTAGCGGCAGGGCTGGAATGATTTTGACCGTCTTGCAGCTTTTAACCAGCTTGCCTTTGACCTTCTTGGTCGTGCAAACTCGCTTGGTCGAGGCCACCTTTTTGGATGCGGCCTTCTTTTTGACGGTTCGTTTCTTGGTTGCCGCCTGCGCACTGCCAATCGCGGGCAGGTCAATGGTCAGGGCGTCACCCAGCCGAACGGAGCCCCCCGGTGCGGTGACCAGTCCAAAGGCCAGCAGTGCGGTCAGCGAAACCGCGTTTTTTCCGTTCAACAACGCCATCCTAATCCTCAACTGAATTTGGTAGAGCGCGACCTGAACGGCTTGTGGCAGCTTTGAAATTACGCGTAAATGAACCGCCGCAGGTTTTGCGCAGAACCGATTGCTTGCTTGGTATTTGCCTGTAAGTTGGCGGCATAAACGGGTTTGGCCAATCCTGCGGCGTTGTGCGGCGGGATTGGGGTCGCTGGTCAGATGGTGCACCGCAAGGGGGCCGGGATGACTGCGTTTCGCTACAAGGCATTTATCAGCTATTCCTGGGCCGATGCCGCCTGGGGTAACTGGCTGCAAAAGACGATTGAAACTTATCGCACTCCGGCTGCTCTGGTCGGCAAAGACGGCGTGCTCGGCCCGGTTCCGGCGCGGCTGCATCCGCTGTTCAAGGACCGCGAAGAGGAAGCCGCCGGGGCCAGCATCGGCGCGGCGGTCGAAACTGCCTTGGCAGCCTCCGAATTCCTGATCGTGGTCTGCACGCCCAATTCGGCCAAGTCGAAATGGGTCGACCGCGAAGTGGCCTGGTTCAAAACCCACCGCGACCCCGCCAAAATACTGGCGCTGATCGTCAGCGGTGAGCCGGGCAGCGTCGATGCTGAATGCTTTCCCCGCGCGCTGACCCACCGGGTTCTGCCTGACTTGACGATTTCCGGCGTGGCCGAAGATGCCCCGCTCGCTGCCGATGCCCGCGACAGCGGTGATGGCAAGCGCAAGGCCCGGCTTAAGATCGCCGCCGCGCTGCTCGGGGTTGGGCTGGATGAACTGGTCCGCCGCGATGATCGCCGCCGCGCGCTGCGGGTGCGGCTGGTGGTGGGCGCCTCGTTGGCGCTGGCGCTGGCGATGAGCGCGCTGGCTTTGGCTGCGATCCGCGCGCGGGACGAGGCGGACTTTCAGCGGGCCGAATCCGATGGGCTGGTCGAATTCATGCTGACTGACCTGCGCGATAAGTTGGAACCGGTAGGCCGACTCGACGCGCTCGACGTGGTCGGCCAGCGCGCGCTTAAATATTATGCCGGGCAAAAAGCCAGCAAGCTTGATGCCGATGCCTTGGGCCGCCGCGCCCGCGCGCTCCATCTGGTGGGCGAGGTCAGCAATATTCGCGGCGACAGCGCAGCGGGTCTGACCGCCTTTCGCGAAGCTGCCGCGACCACGGGGGAGCAACTGGCCCGCGATCCTGATAATCCGCAGCGGATTTTCGATCATGCTCAATCGGTGTTCTGGGTAGGGTATATTGCCTATGAGCGGGGTGAGACCAAGGATGCCGAAACGCAGTTTCGCGAATATAAACGGCTGGCCGATCAACTGTTGGCGATCGATCCCAAGAAGCCCGAATGGCAGATGGAGGTGTCTTATGCGGAGAGCAGTCTGGGCGTGTTGCTTTATGAGCAAGGCCGTTATGCCGAAGCCGAGCCGGCCTTCGCCAAGGGGCTGAACGCTGTTGAAGCGGTCGCGGCGAAAGAGAATTTCAACGCTGCGCGGCAACTGGAGATCGGCGTGGCCATCAATTGGCTTGGCAAAGCGAAGTATCGATTGAACCGCAACGACGAAGCCTTGAAGCTGCACCGGCGCGAAATTGCTATTTATCAGTCTATTCTGAGATCGGATCCGTCCAACACCCAAGTGAAGAGGAGTGAAGCCGTTGCTTGGCAGCACATCAGTGAAATTGCGCAAGAGCATGGCAACCTTGCTGAAAGCGCGTCAGCGAATGCAACATCTCTGTCTCTCATAAGGGCGCTGCGCACGATTGAACCTGCCAATACTGAATGGCAGGAAACCGAAATTCGGGCGATGAACTTTCAATTCGATCTTTTCTACGATAGCCAAAAAACTACGGCTGCCGAGTCAGTATATCGGGCTGGACAGGCTTTGCTCGCAGCGATGCTTGCGACTGACCGCAAGAACGCGATCTGGTCGGTCGGTCTGCAATCGGCTTTGGATATTCGTGGCGCAAGACTGGCATTGGCTAAGGGTGAAACCGCAACTGCGCTTGCGCTTGCGCAAGGTGTGCTTCGGCGGCTTGCCGAAGCCAAAGGGTTCGGGGGCGAGGAGGCAGTGCGCTTGGCAAGCGATGCATATACTCTGGCTGGTGACGCCCTTACCCGCCTTGGCCGAAAGCCTGAGGCCTTGAGAGTTTGGCAGTCCGGCCTGAATCGCATTGCCGGAAACAACCTCAATCTGCCAACCGGACTATTGCGAAGGCGATTTCTTTTGTTGAAGCGTTCGGGCAAATTCGATGAGGCGGCTCGGATCAAAAAATGGCTTGATAGGCAGGGCTATCGCCACCCTGCCTATCTTCGCGAAAAATAGGGATTGGCCGTGCTTGCCTACTATTGCCCAACACCCTTTCCAACGATCTGCGGGTCGATCGTAATGTAATAGCCATTGTTGGCGGCACTTGCCAAAACCATGCCCATGCAAAACGTATAGATCAGGCTGCCATCGGCGGTATCATCATTGATCAGCGCTTGGGTATCGTTCAGGCGGCTGATGACCATCCCGGGGATCTGGATGTGCCTCAGGTCCTTTTGATACCCCGGCGGCGGATTTTGTGGCGGATTGTTGATGAACCAGCAGTACCCCACATCGTCGGGTGGATTGCCTTCCGTAGCCGTGGCAAATCGCAGCGGCACGTGGGTGCCATTGCGATCGAACGACAGCGAATCGTCCATGGTGATCGTGATATCGACATTGTCGTTGTAGTTGGCGTTGCTGGGCATGTTGTTGAGCCGGATGTTGCCGGTCAACGGATCGACCCGGTTGGGCATGTTCGGCTGTGAGTCGGTCTGCACATAGCCAAAGGTGGCGCCGATACTGCCATCCGGCCGCCAGACCAGCGTCGGCTGAACGGAAATCGCTAGGGTTCTGTCCTTTTGGGTTGGCATAAGAGTACTCCCGTCCCTCGCAGGCTACAAATCAACCGCTGGCCGATGCAAGGGGTTATCCCGGCACGGCGGCTGCATTCGTCAGACCCAGATGACGGCGCGCAGGCCTCAGGCTTGGAGGTCCTCTGCGGAGCGCGAAGGTGCGCTGATAATTGAGCGCTGTAAAGACACTTAGCGGCCTCTTGCCAGAATCGAACAGACGTGGAACAGACCCGAGTCATGTCGCTTACCCACATCACCGTGCGCGGCGCGCGCGAACACAACCTCAAAGGCTTTGACGTCTCGCTGCCGCGCGATCGGCTGATCGTGATCACCGGCCTATCGGGTAGCGGCAAAAGCAGCCTGGCGTTCGATACGATCTATGCCGAAGGGCAGCGGCGCTATGTCGAAAGCCTGTCGGCCTATGCCCGCCAGTTCCTTGAGATGATGCAGAAGCCTGATGTTGAGCATATCGACGGGCTGTCTCCCGCGATCAGCATCGAGCAGAAAACCACCAGCCGCAACCCGCGCAGCACCGTGGCGACGGTGACCGAAATCTATGACTATATGCGGCTGTTGTGGGCCCGGGTCGGCGTGCCCTACAGCCCGGCCACCGGCCTGCCGATTGCGGCACAAACGGTCAGCCAGATGGTCGACCGGGTCATGGCGCTGCCCGAAGGGACGCGCGCCTATCTGCTCGCCCCGGCGGTGCGCGGCCGCAAAGGCGAATACCGCCGCGAGCTGGCCGAATGGCAGAAGGCCGGGTTCACTCGGGTGCGGATCGACGGCGAATTTTACGCGATCGAAGAAGCCCCCGCACTCGACAAGAAGCTCAAGCACGACATCGAAGTGGTGGTTGACCGGATCGCGGTGCGGGTCAGCACTCCCGATCAAGCCGGGATTGAAACGCGGCTGGCGGACAGTTTCGAACAGGCGCTGAAACTGGCCGATGGGCTGGTCTATCTGGATTTGGCCGATGGGACGGTGGCGGAACTGGCACAGGCCCCCACCGCCTCGCTTCGCTCGGCACCTCCCCCGGGAGGGGAGGATCAAGATCGCGCAAATCCTCCCCCCTCGGGGGAGGTGGCAGCGCGAAGCGCTGACGGTGGGGGCATGAAAGGCACCGGCCTGCCCGCCAACCGGATCGTCTTCAGCGAAAAGTTCGCCTGCCCGGTCAGCGGTTTCACCATCGAAAGCCTGGAACCGCGGCTGTTCAGCTTCAACGCGCCGATGGGCGCCTGCCCGGCCTGCGATGGGCTGGGCGAAAAGCTGCTGTTCGACCCGCAGATGGTGGTGCCCAACGAGGGTCTTAGCCTGAAGCAGGGCGCGGTGGTGCCGTGGGCCAAAAGCAACCCGCCGAGCCCTTATTATATGCAGGTGCTGAGCAGCTTGGCCGCGCAGTTCGGGTTCAGCCTCGACACGCCCTGGCAAGAGCTGGCACCCGAAGTGCGGATCGTGATCCTGCACGGCACCGCCGGCACGCCAGTCGCGCTGACGTTTACCGACGGTAAAAAGAGCTACACCGTCAACAAGGCGTTTGAGGGTGTGATCGGCAATCTCAACCGCCGCCTGCTGCAAACCGAAAGCGCCTGGATGCGCGAAGAGCTGGGCAAGTTCCAGACCGCCCAGCCGTGCGAAACCTGCGAGGGCAAACGGCTTAAGCCCGAAGCGCTTAGCGTCAAAGTGGCGGCCGAGGATATCTCGACCATCACCAGCCTGTCGGTTGCCGCGGCAGTCGTCTGGTTCGAGGAGTTGAACGATAAACTGACCGGTCAGCAACAACAGATCGCCAAGGCCATTCTGAAGGAGATCAACGAACGGCTTGGTTTCCTGAACAATGTTGGGCTCGATTACCTCAACCTCAACCGCACTTCAGGTACGCTGTCCGGCGGGGAATCGCAGCGGATCCGGCTGGCCAGCCAGATCGGCTCGGGCCTGTCGGGCGTGCTCTATGTCCTCGATGAACCGAGCATCGGCCTGCACCAGCGTGACAATGACCGGCTGCTCGAAACGCTCAAGCGGCTGCGCGATCTGGGCAATACCGTGATCGTGGTCGAGCATGACGAAGACGCGATCCGCCACGCCGATTACATCGTCGATCTGGGGCCCGGCGCGGGTGTCCATGGCGGGGAGATTGTGGCGCAGGGGACGCTCAAGGATATCCTCAAATCGAAAGCCAGCCTGACCGGGCAATACCTCTCGGGCGCGCGGCGGA
Source organism: Novosphingobium sp. (assembly GCA_043756025.1). Lineage (GTDB taxonomy): Bacteria > Pseudomonadota > Alphaproteobacteria > Sphingomonadales > Sphingomonadaceae > Novosphingobium. Next base: position 18,197 of record JAYURW010000081.1, read on the forward strand.
TCGAGGTTCCGGAGAAACGCCGCAAAGGCAACGGGCACAAGATCACCGTCCACGGCGCGCGGGCCAACAACCTCAAGAACGTCACCGCCAGCCTGCCGCTCGGCACGTTCACCTGCGTCACCGGCCTGTCGGGCAGCGGCAAAAGCAGCCTGGTGATCGACACGCTGCAAGCCGGAGCGGCCCGCACGCTCAATGGCGCGCGGGTGATCGCGGGCGCGCATGACAAGATCACCGGCCTCGAATTCTGCGACAAGGTGATCGAGATCGATCAGTCGCCGATTGGCCGCACCCCGCGCAGCAATCCTGCCACTTACACCGGCGCGTTCACCCAGATCCGCGACTGGTTCGCCGGCCTGCCCGAAAGCGGCGCGCGCGGTTATAAACCCGGCCGGTTCAGCTTCAACGTCAAAGGTGGGCGCTGCGAAACCTGCCAGGGCGACGGCCTGATCAAGATCGAAATGCACTTCCTCCCCGATGTCTATGTGACCTGCGAGGAATGCCACGGCAAACGCTACAACCGCGAAACGCTCGAAGTGAAATTCAAAGGCCACTCGATCGCCGACGTGCTCGACATGACGATTGAAGACGCCGAAGAATTCTTCAAGGCCGTTCCCCCGATCCGCGACAAGATGCATATGCTGAACGAGGTTGGGCTCGGCTATGTCAAGGTTGGCCAGCAGGCCACCACGCTATCGGGCGGCGAGGCACAGCGGGTCAAACTGGCCAAGGAGCTCAGCCGCCGCAGCACCGGGCAGACACTGTACATTCTGGATGAACCGACCACCGGGCTGCATTTCGAAGACGTCCGCAAACTGCTCGAAGTGCTGCAGCGGCTGGTCGATCAGGGCAATTCGG
>JAYURW010000082.1:0-7106 GCA_043756025.1 Novosphingobium sp.
GGGGCTGCATCACCGCCCGAGGATTTCCTGTTCCTTCTGCGCCGCGACTTCGTCAGCGGCCTTGATCTGCTCGTCGGTCAGCTTTTGCACTTCGGTTTCGCCGCGCTTGCGTTCGTCTTCCGAGATTTCTTTTTTGGTTTCATCAGCCTTGAGGTTGTCGATCCCGTCGCGGCGCACGTTGCGGATCGCGATCCGGGCCTTTTCGGCATAGGTGTGCGCCAGCTTGGCCAATTCCTTGCGGCGTTCCTCGGTCAGATCGGGGATCGGCAGACGGATGTTGTTGCCATCGTTGATCGGGTTGAGCCCAAGACCGGCTGAACGGATCGCCTTTTCAACCGGGGTGACATTGGCCTTGTCCCAAACCTGCACTGACAGCATCCGAGGTTCGGGTGCCGAAACGGTCGCGACCTGATTGAGCGGTGTTTTGTTGCCATAGGCCTCGACCATGATCGGATCGAGCAGCGCGGTGTTGGCGCGCCCGGTGCGCAGCCCGCCCAAATCGCTGCGCAGCGATTCCACTGCGCCTTTCATCCGGCGTTCCAGATCGGCCTTATCGTACTTGGCCATGGCCTTACCCCTTTTTCACAAGTGTCTGTGTCCCCTCGCCCAGCAATACCTTGGCGAGGTTGCCCGGCTCGCGGATCGAGAAAACGACGATCGGAATATCGTTATCGCGGCAAAGCGCCACGGCGCTGGCGTCCATAACCTTCAGGTTCTGAGCGAGAACTGTGTCATAATCTACTGTATCAAAACGCTTTGCATCCGGATTGGTCTTGGGATCACTATCGTAAATACCGTCCACCGAAGTGCCTTTGAGCAGCGCATCGCACTGCATTTCTGCCGCGCGCAACGCCGCCCCGCTGTCAGTGGTGAAATACGGCGCGCCAACCCCGGCGGCGAAGATCACCACCCGGCCCTTTTCAAGGTGGCGCTCGGCGCGGCGGCGGATCACCGGCTCGCACACCTTGTCCATCTCAACCGCAGACTGGACCCGGGTGTGGACCCCCAGCTGTTCCAATGCGTTCTGCATCGCCAGCGCGTTCATCACCGTGGCGAGCATCCCCATGTAGTCGGCCTGGGCCCGGTCCATCCCCTTGGCCGCGCCAGCCATCCCGCGAAAGATGTTGCCGCCGCCGATCACCAGGCAGATTTCCAGCCCGGTTTCCTTGGCCGCTTTGACTTCCTTGGCCAGCTCGATGACGAATTCGGGATCAATCCCGAACTGCTGATTGCCCATCAGCACTTCACCGGAAAGTTTGAGCAGGATGCGTTTGTAGGCGGGCTTTGTCATGGCTGTTGCAGCGCTCTCGAGAGGTTTGAGCGGCCTTATACCGCTGGGCTGGCAAAGCCAAGAACTGCACAGAGAATTCATATGGAAAGGGCGCGAGCATTGCTGCCCGCGCCCTTTCGGCATTCTTGATCCTCTCCATTTTTGGCGAATGCCACAAATGGGGAGGTTGATCGGCCGTAGGCCGAGACGGAGGAGTTTGGACGCCAGCGTCGATACCCCCTCCGTCACCGCTTCGCGGCGCCACCTCCCCATTTGGCTTCGCAAAATGGAGAGGATCTGATTGTTCAGCCCAAACCAGCAGCCGCAGCCACTTCGGCGGCGAAATCGCTGACTTCCTTTTCGATGCCTTCGCCGAGCTGGAAGCGGACATAGTCCGTCAGCACGATCTTGGTGCCGGCAGCCTTACCGGCCTGCTCGACGACCTGAGCTATCGGGGTTTTGTTGTCCATCACGAACACCTGGCTGAGCAGCGCGTTGTCCTTGGCGAACTTGGCGGCGGCACCATCGGCGCGCTTGGCCAGGATATCGGCCGGGATTTCCTTGCCGTTCTTGGCGGCTTCTTCAACGGCCTTGTCGAGCGCGATCTTGCGTTCACGCTCCATCACGACGGGATCGAGATCGTCTGCCGAAAGCGCCTGCGGGAAAGCCGCGGCGATGTGCATTGCGATCTGCTTGCCCAGCGGTTCAAGCACATCGGGGCCCGCTTCGCTTTCGAGCGCAACCAGCACGCCGATCTTGCCGAGCATCGGCGCAGCCGCGTTGTGCATATAGGCCACGACCAGCCCGCTGGAGACCGATACGGTCTTCATCCGGCGGACTTGCTGGTTTTCGCCGATGGTGGCGACATTGTTGGTCAGTTTATCAGAAACGGTGCCGCCGCCCGGATAGGCCGCAGCTTTTAGCGCTTCGATATCATCCGATGCCGCGTCCAGCGCGACGGCTGTGGCGGAGCGGACGAAATCCTGGAACTGTTCGTTTTTGGCAACGAAATCGGTTTCGGAATTCACTTCGAGCGCAACGCCTTTGGTGCCCGATACGGCGACGCCAATCAGGCCCTCTGCCGCGGTGCGGCTGGACTTCTTGGCGACAGCGGCAAGGCCCTTGGCGCGCAGCAGATCAACCGCGGCTTCCATATCGCCGCTGGTTTCGTCCATTGCTTTCTTGCAATCCATCATGCCGGCGCCGGTGCGCTCACGCAGATTTTTCACGTCAGTGGCGGTATAGGCCATTGAACTGATCCTTCTTGAAAATGGTCTGGCGGCCGGGGCCATTGGCCCCGGCTCACGACAGGCTTGTGACAGAAGCGCTTAGGCTTCGGTCGTGGGTTCTTCTGCTGCGGCTTCAGGGGCCACTTCGGCAGGGGCTGCTTCGGCTGGAGCTGCTTCGGCTGGAGCTGCTTCAACAACGGCTGCTTCTTCTGCAACCGGCGCTTCAGCAACTTCGACGACAGCGGTTTCAACCGGGGCAACGTCCAGCGCGCCGACATCGACGCCCGAATCAACCACAGCGTCCTGACGGCCCTTGGTCGCGGCAGCAGCCACGGCCGAGCAGTACAACGCAATGGCGCGGCTGGCGTCATCGTTGGCCGGGATCGGGAAAGCGATGCCATCAGGCGAAACGTTCGAATCAAGGATCGCGACGACCGGAATACCCAGTACGTTGGCTTCCTTGATCGCCAGTTCTTCCTTATTGGCATCGATCACGAACATCACGTCCGGAATACCGCCCATGTCGCGGATCCCGCCGAGCGAAAGCTCCAGCTTGTCGCGTTCACGGGTAAGCTGCAGGACTTCCTTCTTGGTCAGCCCGGCGGTGTCGCCAGCCAGCTGTTCTTCAAGGGTCTTGAGGCGCTTGATCGAACCGGAAATGGTTTTCCAGTTGGTCAGCATTCCGCCCAGCCAGCGGTGATTGACGAAGTGCTGGTTCGAAGCCCGGGCGCTGGCTGCGACCTGGTCCTGCGCCTGGCGCTTGGTGCCGACAAACAACACTTTGCCGCCAGCGCGGACGGTGGCGTCGATGAAATCGAGCGCACGGGCCATCAGGGGCACGGTCTGCGACAGGTCAAGGATGTGAATGCCGTTGCGGGCGCCGAAGATATACGGCTTCATCCGCGGGTTCCAGCGGTGGGTCTGATGGCCGAAGTGCGCGCCGGCCTCAATCAATTGCTGCATGGTAACGACGGGAGCCGCCATAAGATTAGTCCTTCCGGTTGAACCTCTGAGAAGCTGGAACCGTGCGGACATCTACCGCTGCGGCACCGGGATGAATGCTTCCCATGTGGATTTGCCTGCGGGTCAGCGGAATGCCGAACCTGCGTGCTGGCGCGCCTTTAACCGGGGTACTCCGGGAAATCCAGCGGAAAATTGCGGTATGGGGTTGGGTTGGCGGGCGATCCAATGGGATCACGCCAAAGCGCCAAGATGTTGCGCTGGTCCATGAAATAGCCTGCTGCGCGAAGCGTCACTTCAATTCGGCCCAGCGGCATTAAGGCTGCTCTGCGGTGGAACGAACCTCATAATAACACACCACATCTTGGCGTTTTGGTGTCAAATTCCGCCGGCCTTGCAAAACCCGAAAACCCTCCAGGTCACCCCGATCGATCTTTCCTGCTTGACACGTTAGAACAAATAGAGAACACCGTTGGCTCGAGGAACAATGTAAGAACTTTCTAGTTCATCCACAGTCTATCCACAAGCCTGTACACAGGCAGTCAGAAGGAATTTTGCGGTGCTGATGTTCGAATTTTCGCTGCTGCTGTCATGTTTCGCACTGCTCGCGCTGGGTTCGCTGGTTCAGACCGTGCGCGCCGCCCTGCCCCAAGTGGCGGCGCTGCGCCATGCGCTGGAGCAATGTCCGGAAACCCGCGAAGTGCGCTTCACCATCCGATCAGTGATCGTCCACTACAACGATGGCAAAGTGGTTCCGCTGCGCCCGCGCGCTGCGCTCAACCGGCTGGTTCGTCTGGACGGGCGCGCTGCCGCTTGACCTTCGCATAACTGATAATGCCGACTGGCAGCAGTGCTAGATAGACGACGCAGATCCCGATCAAGGTCCACCAAGGCTCGGTAATCATCGCGGCGCCGACCAGACCGAACAGCGCGATCACTTCCAATCGCAAGGCTTTACGCGGCCGCAGCTTGCCCCAACTGATCGTTGCGACGTTTGAAATCATCAGGAACGCCATCGCGACCAGCCAAACGCTGACCAGCCGGGGATCACGGAACAGTTCGTTGTCCGAGACGGTCCATAGGTACAGCGGCAAAAACACCAAACCGGCCCCGACCGGAGCAGGCACCCCAGTAAAGAACCCAGCAGTCTTGCGCGGCTCATCGGGCAGATCGATCTGGGCATTGAACCGGGCCAGCCGCAGCGCGCAGGCGATCGCATAGGCCAGCGCCGCAAACCAGCCGACGCGGGGCAGATCATCCAAAGACCACATGAACAGGATCAGCGCCGGAGCCACCCCGAACGACACGTTGTCAGCCAGACTGTCCAACTCCGCCCCGAACCGCGATTGCGCTTTTAGCAGCCGGGCGATCCGGCCATCGATCCCGTCGAGCAGTCCGGCCAGCACCACGGCCAGCACCGCCTTGTCAAAATCCCCGGTAATCGCAAAGCGGATCCCGGTCAGCCCGGCACACAGCGCGGCGGCCGTAATCGCATTGGGCACCATCGCCCGCAGCGTCAGCCCACCGGCGCGGGGGCTATCGCCGCTCACTGGCGGGCACCTTCGATCAGCAGGGCGCTGCCGACTTCGGCCAGCACCGTTTCACCGGCAATCGTCTTTTGACCGATCAGCACTTTGGGTTCGGTCCCGGCGGGCAGATAGACATCGACTCGGCTGCCGAACCGGATCAGCCCGACCCGTTGGCCCGCCGCCAGCATATCGCCCGGCTTGACGAACGGCACGATCCGCCGCGCAATCAGCCCGGCGATCTGGGTGAAACCGATCGACAGGCCATCGCCGCGCTCGATCAAAATGTGCTGGCGCTCGTTCTCTTCGCTCGCCTTGTCCAAATCCGCGTTCACGAACCGCCCGGGGATATAAACCACCCGGCGAACCGTACCGCCGATTGGCGCGCGGTTGATGTGCACATCGAACACAGACATGAAGATCGAAATCCGCGTGACCGGCCCCGCGCCCAGCCCCGGCGCGCCGGTACCATCGTCCTGAACCAGTTCGCGCGGCGGCTCCATCTGTTTGATCAGCGTAATCAAACCGTCGGCGGGTGCCACAATCAGGCCATCGCCCTGTGGCGTGACCCGCTTGGGATCGCGGAAAAAGGCCAGAATTCCAAGCACCAGTGCAGCAAGCGGCCAAGCCACGGTCTCCCATGCAAAAAACGCAAAGCCCGCGCTGGCGGCGGCGGCGACCAAGGCGAACACCCGGCCTTCGGGGTGAACGCTGGGCCAAGACCAGCTGGCCTCTCCGCGTCCGCGATTGTCGAGGATATCTCCGGGCATCAGGCAGCCTTCCGAATGAACACGGTGCCCGCAGAATAGCCGGCCCCAAAAGAGCAGATCACCCCGGTATCTCCGGCGGCAAGGTCTGCGTTGTTAAGGTGAAATGCGATGATCGACCCGGCGCTGGAGGTGTTGCCATAAGTATCAAGCACGGTCGGGCTCTCATCCTCACTCGCTTCATGCCCCAGCACCCGCTGGGCAATCAGCCGGTTCATCCCCTGATTGGCCTGATGCAGCCACAACCGCCGCAGCGCTTCGGGCGCAATTCCCAGCCGGGCGGCTTCTTCGAGGATCATGCTGGCGACCATCGGCACCACTTCCTTGAAAACCTTGCGGCCTTCCTGAACGAACAGCTTGTCGGGCGAACCGATCGATTCAGGATTGGCGCAATTCAGGAAGCCGAAGTTGTTGCGGATATTGTTGGAGAACACCGTTTTCAGCCGGGTGCCGACGATGTTCCAATGCTGCGCCGGAGCCATGTCCTGCGCCTCGACCAGCACCGCTGTAGCGACATCGCCAAAGATGAAGTGGCTATCGCGGTTGCGCATATTGTTGTGGCCGGTGCAAATCTCCGGGCTGACCACCAGCACCGAACGGGCGTTGCCGGCCCGGATGAAGTCGGCCGCTGTCTGGATGCCAAAAGTGGCCGACGAACACGCAACGTTCATGTCAAAGGCAAAGCCCTCGATCCCCAGCGCGTTCTGAATTTCCACCGCCATTGCCGGGTACGGCCGCTGCATATTGGATGCAGAACACAGCACGGCGTCAACATCCTTGGCATCGCGCCCGGCGCGGCGCAGCGCATCTAGCGCGGCCTTCACGCCCATTTCGGCCAGCACCGAAAGTTCGTCGTCAGGCCGTTCGGGCCAGCGCGGGACCATGATATCGGGATCGAGCAGCGAGGCCTTGCTCATCACATAACGCGCCTTGATCCCGCTCGCCTTCTCGATGAATTCGGTCGAGCTGAGCGCCAGCGCGGTGGCGGTGCCCGCCTCTATTTCAGCGGCATGAGCGGCATTGAACCGCTCGACATACTGGTTGAAGCTCTCCACCAGTTCAGCATTGCTGATCGATTCAGCTGGGGTGAACAGGCCGGTGGCCGAGATTACGGGGACGATTTCGCTCATGCCGCGATGTCCTAGTGCCAGCAAAGCGGCACGACAAGGGCAATGGGCCATTGACAGCGCAGCACTCCTTCGCCAAATGCGCGCCTCTCGGTCGGACGGCTCCTTTGGGGGCCAAAATATCCGGGTCTTCCCGGCACCGGCAGACTGGTGTGGACAGGTGGCCGAGTGGTTAATGGCAGCAGACTGTAAATCTGCCCGCGAGAGCGTACGCTGGTTCGAATCCA
>JAYURW010000083.1:0-7040 GCA_043756025.1 Novosphingobium sp.
CGAAGCCGACTTTCATTTCTGCGGGGAAAAAGTGAACCCCGGCTTCCCCTATTGCGTTCCGCATTGCGGCCGGGCCTATCAGGCGCAGCTGCCGCGCGGTCATCGCCGCCCGCCCCCGCCGCTGCCGTTTGGCGGACCGCGGGTGCGCTGAGGCTAGGCTTAACTTCTCTGCTGTCATGCCGTTAACCATGGCATGACAGCACATGATCCCAATCTCGGACGCGCTCAGACCGGCTTGCTCGGTTGGCTTGGCTTTGGCCAGCGCCCGGCGGCGGGCCAATCTGGTAAAAGCGATGCGGCCTCGTCAGATCGCCATTCACCATCGCAGCAGCGCCAAATGGCCGAAATTGGTGCCTTTCTGAGCACGCACAAACTGCCGGTTAGCCCGCAAACGCTGATGATCACCTGGAACTATCTGACCGGGGCCGACAGCCAGGTAGTGCGGACTATCGACCGGCAGTTGCAGCAGCGCCAGCCGCTGACGGCCGAATGGCTGGAAGAGACACTGGGCGGCGGCAAAGGCGAGGATCTGGCCCAGCTGGCCGAGCTGATGCAGCGGCTGGAAGGCTCCATCGACGAATTTGCCAAGACCAGCCATGATGCCCACAACGCGACCAGCCAGTACCATTCCGCGCTGGAAGGCCACGTCAACGAGCTTGAACAGGTGACCAAAGCCGGATCGGTCATTTCCGAACTGGCGACCATCGCCAAAGTGATGATGCGCCGGACCCGCGATATCGAAAAGCAGATGCTGCGCAGCGAGGCCCAGACCCGCGCGCTGCGCCGCCGGCTTGATGAGGCCCGCCGCAATGCCGAAGAAGACCACCTGACCGGCCTGCCCAACCGCCGCGCGTTCGAAGCGCTGTTTGAGGAATCCTATCGCCTCGCCCGGGCCACTACCGAAGTGATGTGCGTGGCATTCTGCGATATCGATCATTTCAAACGGATCAACGATACCCACGGCCACGAAGCCGGCGATCGGGTGCTGAAATTGGTGGCCGACAGTCTGTCGCTCATATCCGATGACAGCTGCCATGTTGCGCGCCACGGCGGCGAAGAATTCGTGATGCTGTTTCGCGGGCAAAATCTGGAGGAAGCGCAGACCAAGCTCGATCAGTTGCGCGAACAGCTGGCCGAACGCCGTCTGGTCAACCGGGCGAATGATCTGCCATTCGGTCAGGTAACCTTTTCGGCCGGGATCGCCGATGTGTTCGCTTGCGGTGATCCGCGTTCAGCACTGCGCGCAGCGGACATCGCGTTGTACCGGGCCAAGCTGAACGGGCGCAACCGGATCGAACTGGCGACGGCGGAAGACAGCGTCCCATCGCAGCTGGACGCGGCCGCCTGATCAGCGCGGGCCTGATCAATCAGGATTGACCAGAAACACCACATAGCCGCGAAACAGCGGATCGTGTTTCAACGCAGCGGGCTCGGTCCATTCGCCGCCCTGCACCAGCGCGACCTTGTGTGGCACCGGTACCCGGGCGAGCTTGGCGAGGTAGCTGGCATAGCCGGGGATCGTTTTGCGGCCCTGATAACTTTGCACCACCACTTCATCAACCACGCCCTCAAGGCCCGCCAATGCCGCCGGATCGCCATGGGCGCTCCAGTCCATCAGCCCGGTGATCGAAAGCCGGAATTGCGCAGGCAAGCGCGCGCGCAGCTGCTTCAGGAACGCGGCATAGCGATCAAGGCCTTTGGTTGAAGCATCGAAATCCAGCTGGATTCCAGCAACATTGCCGCCCGCTGTCTGCCAGCGGTCCAGCTCGATTGCGATCCGTTCAGACGTGCCCGGCGCCCAATCGAGGCTTTGGGCGCGGACCACCAGCCAAACCTCGCCTTGGCGAACCTGCGGCACGGCCCGGAGCGAGACGAACCGCCCATCGCGGCGCACTTCGCCGGCCAGCAGGTAGAGCGTTTTGGCGCGACCCAGCACCGGCTGCGGCTTGACCCCGGCCCACAGAAAGAAGGCGTCATAGTTCGCTGCATCTACCCGGCTCGCTGCCGCAGGCGCACAGGCCGCCAGCAGCAGCGTCAGGGCCAGCCCCGCCTGCCTCACCAGTAATAGCGCAGCTTTTTGGCCCATGGGCTTTGCGGGTAATCGCGCTTGAGCCGGTCAAACCAGGCCTTGCGCTGGCTGACCGAGACGTCGGCATTGCCGCACGCATTAGCCTTGCTGGGGGCATAGCACATCACCGCGCGGTACAGTGCATAGGCCTTGTCATTGGGCACGGCTTTGGGATCGGCGATGATCGCGGTGTAGAAATCGCCGCGGGTCAGCACCTTGCCGCCAAAGCCTTTGGCCGCGCCGCCCAGCTCATTGGGCCGGGGCGACACGGCATAGCGATCACCCAGTGCATCGACCCCGTGCAGGCGGTAGAAATCGCCCAGGCAGAGCCGCCCCGCAACATCCAGCGGGTTCTTGGCCAGCGCCGCCACGGTCACCGCCAGCGGCGCGCAGGGGTATCCGTCTGAAACCTTGGCGGTGGTGAACAGTGCGGCGTTGCTTTTGGGATCGGCGACCGGCAGGTTTACATCGCCGGTGAACGCCTCGAACTGCCCATAGACCAACTCGCTGGCCAGCAGCGTGTAGAGCGCCAGATCGCGCTCTCCCGCCGGATTGGCAGGCCGCTGGGTAATGCTGCGCAGCAGCGTGGGACCAGCTGAATAGGTGATCAGACGCCCGCGAATTCCGCTGTCGGTAACGGGCGAACCGGCGGCGAAGACAGCGCCCAACTGGCCGCTGCGTTCCCAGCTCATCGCCAACCCCAGCTCTGCCAAAGGACGCTGCCACAAGCCCTTGGCGCCGGGGATCAATTCCTGCCAGAACCCTGCCTCATTCCGGTCGTTCAGTGCCGCCAGCGCCATCCCGCGCAGCATTTGGCGGCTGAAGCTGAGGTTGTTTTGCCCAGCGCGCCGCGCATCGTCGGGGATCAGTTGCAACACCCGCTTGTAATCGCGGCCATAGTAGAACGCGTGGGTCGCCTGCAGATAGCTGAACAGAACGGGCTGTCCGGCAAATTGCGGCGCGAGGGCATCGATCTGTGCTGCGCTGATCGATGGCTTGGCCGGACCTTCGTCGGCATAATTGGTGTCACGCAGCGCTGTCAAGATCTTGGCCGCCAGCAGTATCGGCCCGCTGATCCCGGCGCCCTTGGCGTCTTCATTGAACAGGATCTTGGTGTCGATTTCCTCAACCAGTTCGGCCGCCGCTACGCTGCCAGGCGCAGCGGTTTCCAGCGCCCTGGCATAGCTGCCGCCCAGCGTTTCATACTGCCGCCCGAGCCACAGCCCGCGCCGCAGCAGGCCCTGCGCCGATGCGGCATAGCGCCCGCGCGGCCAGCCCTTGAGATAGGCGGTCAACGCTTGCAGTCCGCGCGTCACCGCCGCGCGGTCCACCTTTTCGCCCACTTCGAAATCGCCATAATCGGACATCGCCGGGGCCTGCGCCGCGGCATATTCAACCCGGATCAGAGTGTAGCTGGCAGTTTCCTTGAGCCACGGATCGCTGGCCCCGGCCAGTGCAACAAACCCCTTCCGCGCGGCAACAAAATCATCGCCATAAAACGCATCGGCGGCTTGCAGATAGGTCAGGAATTCGCGGCCCGCCGCGCTCGATACGCTGGGCCACTGGCTGTAAACCGGCAGCGGCGACAGTTCGGACTTGGCTTTGTACTTGCGGTCATAGGCGGTGCCGGTTTTGCAGACTTCCTCGGCTCCGGCCCGCGCGCTGAGCAAAGCCGTGCGCTCCGCCGCAGGGAGCCCGCGATTGGCCGCCATCGCAGCGGTGAGCGCGGCTGTGCCGGCCGCAAAGCTTTGGCAGCGCGTCCCGGAATAATCCTTGGTCCGCGTTTCCCACGGTATGTCTTTGGTCGGGTACAGCGCCTCGCGCAGCAACCGCCAATCGAGGAACGGTGTATCGAGATAGCTATAGCTGACCTCTTCGCGCGGCGGGGCCAGCCCGGCCATGCTGCGCCCGCCGCGATCGTTCAGCAGGAACATCAAATTGATCCGGCTGTCATTCCCCGGCGCCAGCATCGCCCGGCCCTGACAAGTCTGATCCTTGGAAACCAGATTGAACCCGCCCTCACACCCGCCATCGGCGCAGGCGAGCACGGCGGTGGACGTGAGCAGCGCCCCCATGGCAATGAAATGCTTGGCAAATTGGCGGGCCATCGGAAGTTCTCCTTTGGACAGGAGAGTTCCGCTTTTGACGCGGGCAGTGCAAGCAAAAAGGGGGCCGCCGCAGCGACCCCCTTTGCATTTTTTTATCCTTGGGCTGGGACTTAGTCGTCGCCCTTGAGGAACGCCGGGACGTGATCCGGAGCCGGGCCGTCGTCGCGGCGCGGACCGCGGTCACCGCCGCCCGAACGCGGACCACGGTCACCGCCGCCACCGCTGCGTGGGCCACGATCGCCACCGCCGCCGCCGCTGCGCGGACCACGGCGGTCGCCGCGATCACCACCTGGACGATCACCGCGCGGTTCGCGTGGTTCGCGCGCCGGACGAGTATCTTCCAGCGTTTCGCCGGTTTCCTGATCGACCACCCGCATCGACAGGCGAACCTTGCCGCGCGGATCGATTTCGAGGACCTTGACCTTCACGGCCTGACCTTCTGACACAACATCGGTTGGCTTTTCGACGCGCTCGTTCTTCATTTCGGAAACGTGGACCAAACCGTCCTTGCCGCCCATGAAGTTCACGAAGGCTCCAAAATCAACGATGGTCACAACCTTGCCGTCGTAAACCTTGCCGACTTCGGGTTCTTCGACAATGCCGAGGATCCAGGCGCGGGCGGCTTCGATCTGGGCCGGGTCCGAAGACGACAGCTTGATCAGGCCTTCATCGTCGATGTCGACCTTGGCGCCGGTTTCGGCAACGATCTCGCGGATCACCTTGCCGCCGGTGCCGATGACTTCGCGGATCTTCGATTTGTCGATCTGCATTGTCTCGATCCGCGGAGCATAGTCGGACAGTTCAGTCCGGGCAGTGCCCAGTGCCTTCTGCATTTCACCCAGGATGTGGGCGCGGCCGTCCTTGGCCTGATGCAGTGCGGCTTCAAAGATTTCGCGGGTGATCCCGGCAACCTTGATGTCCATCTGCATCGTGGTGATGCCTTCGCTGGTACCGGCCACCTTAAAGTCCATGTCGCCCAGGTGATCTTCGTCACCCAGAATGTCGGACAGCACGGTAAAGTCGTCACCTTCGAGGATCAGGCCCATCGCGATGCCCGAAACCGGGCGGGTCAGCGGCACGCCGGCGTCCATCATCGAGAGCGAACCACCGCAGACAGTAGCCATCGAGGACGAACCGTTGGACTCGGTAATGTCCGAGACAACGCGGATCGTGTAGGGGAAGTCTTCCTTGCTGGGCAGTACGGCCTGCATCGCCCGCCAGGCCAGCTTGCCATGGCCGGTGTCACGGCGGCTAGGAGCACCAAAGCGCCCGACTTCACCAACCGAATAGGGCGGGAAGTTATAGTGCAGCATGAAGTTCGAGTAGGTCAGGCCTTCCAGCCCGTCGATCATCTGCTCGCTTTCGCGGGTGCCCAGCGTGGTGGTGCAGATCGCCTGCGTTTCACCGCGGGTGAACAGCGCCGAACCGTGGGTCCGCGGCAGGAAGCCGACCATCGCTTCGATCGGACGGACCTGCGTGGTCTTGCGTCCGTCGATCCGCTTGCCGTCCTTGAGGATCGACCCGCGGACGATTTCGCCTTCGAGCTTCTTGACGACTTTGCCAGCCGTCATCTGGATCTGCCCGCCCTGATCGGCAAACGCCGCCTTGGCTTTGGCACGGATTTCATTGAGCGCATTCGAACGCTGCGACTTGTCGGTCAGCTTATAAGCAGCGGCGATGTCTTTGCCGATCAGCTTCTTGAGCTGGTCCTTGATTGCCGAATTGTCCGAAACGGCAATGTCCCAAGGTTCCTTGGCAGCCTTTTCAGCCAGATCGATGATCAGGTTGACCACCTTCTTGCACTCGTCATGCGCGAACAGCACGGCGCCGAGCATGATTTCTTCGCTCAGCTCGCGGGCCTGCGATTCAACCATCATCACGGCGTTACCGGTGGCGGCAACGATCAGATCAAGGTCGCCAGCGGCAGCCACTTCCTGCTTGGGGTTGAGAGTGTATTCGCCATCAACATAACCAACGCGGGCAGCGCCGATTGGGCCCATGAACGGCACGCCCGAAATGGTCAGCGCGGCCGAGGCAGCGATCATCGCCAGAACGTCGGGCTCAATCTCACCATCAAACGACAGCACCTGAGCGATGACGTTGATTTCGTTGTAGAAGCCTTCGGGGAACAGCGGGCGGACCGGACGGTCGATCAGCCGCGAAACCAGCGTTTCTTTTTCGGTCGCGCCGCGTTCACGCTTGAAGAAGCCGCCCGGGATGCGCCCGGCGGCAAAGAACTTTTCCTGGTAGTGAACGGTGAGCGGGAAGAAGTCCTGCCCTTCCTTCACCGACTTGGCGGCGGTCACGGCGCAGAGCACCACGGTTTCGCCATAAGTGGCCAGCACCGCGCCATTGGCCTGGCGCGCAACGCGGCCGGTTTCGAGCTTGAGCGTCTTGCCGCCCAGGTCGACTTCCACGGTTTTGATATCGAACATATTATTTCCTTCGCCCATGCGCCGGATGCGTCATGGGTTCATCTATGTGCGAGCAATCCGGCTCGCGGCGGGGTGGGGCATTTCAGGCCCCATGGACGAACCGCCGAAATGCGGTACGCCCGATAGGATAAGGGCGCCCGGAGGCGCCCTTGTGAAACTACTTGCGGAGGCCGAGCTTGGCGATCAAATCGCTGTAGCGCGACACATCCTCGCGCTTGAGGAAATCGAGCAGCGAGCGGCGCTTGTTGACCATCATCAGCAGACCGCGGCGCGAGTGATTGTCCTTCGCGTGCATCTTGAAATGGTCGGTCAGCTGGTTGATCCGGGTCGTCAGGATCGCGACCTGCACCTCGGGCGAACCCGTGTCATTGTCGGCGCGGGCATTGTCCTTGATCACTTCGGCCTTTTTCTCGGCGGTAATCGACATCG
>JAYURW010000084.1:0-6991 GCA_043756025.1 Novosphingobium sp.
CCTGCGCCCGACCCTGGCCGCAGCCAAGGCCTTTGGCACCACCGATTTCCGCCCCGATCTGCTGCATATCAACGTGCCGACGCTGGTCATCCACGGCACTTCCGACAAGACCGTGCCAATCGATGCCACCGGGCGCGAAGTGGCACGGCGGGTGAAAGGTACCACACTGATCGAATATAGTGGCTCAGCACATGGTCTGTTCGCCACCGACGGCGAACGGCTGAAAAACGATCTGTTGGCCTTCATCGCGGGTGACAATGCGCCGATGAGCCAAGAGAAGCTCGATTATGTGACCGAGCAGTCACTGGCCGAACAGCCGCTGTGACGGATCAGGCGTAAAGCCCTTGCAGGAACCAGTCAGGGGTATCGCCGCGTCCATCGCCGGCGATACCCTGACGGTAGATCCAATAGCGGCGGCCCTGCCCGTCCTCGATCCGGTAGTAATCGCGCAGCCGCACCGTGCCGCGTTCGCGCCACCATTCCGGCGCGATCCGTTCGGGCCCTTCGGCGCGGACAATTTCGTGCACCTCGCCGCGCCAGCGGAACCGGCGCGGCAGGCCATCGGGGCTGGCATAGAGCACCGCGATCAGCTCGGCCCGGTCGAGCAGCTTCAACGGCCGGGCATGGAAAGCCAGTTCGGTCTGGCTGGCGCTTTCCGGGGTGAGCGGCGGCGACCAGCGCTGGGCGCGTTCGGGAATATGGCTGACGCAGGGTTGCGGGCGGCGAATTGCCGCTTCGCCAAGCCGCGCGTTCAGCCGGTCAATACAGGCCGAGAGCGACGTTCCGTGGGCTTCGGCCGCCTTTTCGAAATCGGCCTGAGAGAGCGCCAGCGGCTCACACCATGGCGCCGCCAACCGGGCCAGCTCGATCCCGAACCCGGCGTCGAGATCGTCCAG
The DNA here is from genome assembly GCA_043756025.1 of Novosphingobium sp. Taxonomy (GTDB): domain Bacteria; phylum Pseudomonadota; class Alphaproteobacteria; order Sphingomonadales; family Sphingomonadaceae; genus Novosphingobium. The sequence continues at coordinate 897 of JAYURW010000084.1, forward strand.
CTTGCCTGCAAAAAGCCGCGCGATATGCGCTGCATCGCGGCTCGCTGCGGCCAGTTCAAGGCGGCGGGAGAGCACTTCCCCATCGACTTTCCACAGCGCCAGATCGAGCCGCCGCGCACCCTGCGCCCGGCCCTCGAGCAGCCGGGCCATATCCAGCGTCAAATCGCCCAACACCTGATCGAGCAGGCTGCGGTGGCGGATTGGCTCCATCAGGCGGCGCTGGACCAAGGGCATTTCCTGCGTGACCACCGGCAGCAGCGGTTCGGGTACTTTGCCCAGCAACTGGTCGAGCCGGATCAGCGGGTTGGCCCCCGGCGCGCGGGTGTTGCGGAACCGCCGCGCCAAGGCATCGCGCGCCACGCCCGAAAGCTCACCTACCCGCTTCAGGCCGAGGCGGCGCAGCACCAGCAGGGTCGCAGGATCAAGGCGCAGCGCCGCGACGGGGAGTTGGTTGAGAGCCTGAAAATCCTCCCCCTCTGGGGGAGGTGGCAGACGCGAAACGGCTGACGGAGGGGGCCTGTCGCGGTCGGCATTCCCCCACCGACCCGCCTGCGGCGGCCCACCTCCCCCAAACGGGGAGTATCTTGAGAGGATCGCCCGCTCCGGCCCGTAATGTGCCAGCGCCCAAGCCGCCCCAGCAGTCGGCGCCAAGGCGAGGCGCACGGTCAATCCGCGCGCCGCCAATCGCGTGGCGGCATCGTCCAGCAGGGCTTGCTCACCGCCAAACAGGTGCGAAACGCCGGTGACATCGACCAGCAGACCGTCGGGCGGATCAAGCGCTGACCACGGGCCCCAGCGCTGCGCCCACAGCGCCAGCTTTTCAAGGAACGCCAGATCCCCGGTCGGATCGCCGGGATGCACCGCCAGATCGGGACACAGCGCGCGGGCATCGGTCAGCATCGCGCCTGGCTGGACTCCGGCATCCCGCGCGGCGGCGTTGATTGCCGCGATCCGCGGGCCGTGGGCGCTTTCGCTGAGCAGCGCAAAGGGCGCGGGGCTGATCCCCTCAGCCAGCTGCCAGCGGTTGATCGCCAGCGCCGTCAGCCAGATCGCCAAAATGCGTCGGCCGAACGGAGAGGTGATTTCCCTCATCGCTCAAAGTCCATTTTCCGGGAGGGTGCGCCCGTGCGCGGAACAGTTCGGCCTGCCAGGCGGGGGCACCGGGGGCCGCCGCGTTCCAGTGCGGGGGGAGCGATGGCGCGGCTTTGGCTTGCCAGCGCTGACGGGCCGAGGACAGATCCGGCGCAGCATCAAGCCGGACCAGCCACAGCGGCGTGCCATGCTTTTCCACCGCCAGACTGAGTCGCCGCGCGGCGGTGAAATTCAGCGCCTTGGGATTGCCGGCGATCTCTCCCACCACGAAAGCCAGATCGCGGCAGCGCAGTCCTTCCTCCAGCGCGAACAGCGCGTCCTCAGGCGTTTGGGCAGCGACATGGATCAGGCGGTGGCGCAGGCTGCGCGGCAGGCCCGGTTGATAGGGCCGGCCGCCGCGGCGCAGCGCCACCTTGTCCTGCACCCACAGCCAGCAGCGCTCCTCTCCCGGCATGGCCGCATCGAGCGCCAGTGCCACGGCCAGCGCCGCGCCGCTGGCTTCGTGGACGGGCGCAAAAACCTCCCCATGCAACGCAGCCCCGCCCAGCCCCGGCCGCCAGTGCGGCATACCGATGGCTACGCGCCGAGGTTTTAGCCGCGCAAAGGCAGCAAGCGGGGTAACGGCATTGATCACGGGAATCACTCCTATGTTCCTTTTATGTTCTCATTTGGAGTGATTCGCAAACAGCTTTCTGCATTTTCGTGGAACCTGCCCGCCTGCCCATCGTTTTAGCGCTACCCCAACCAACGGAGCGACACATCATGCCATACGATCAGGGCGACCCGCAGGAACTCAAGGCCCAGTTCTGGAAAGCACTTTCCGCTGCCCCAGTGGTAATGCTTCATCTGGATATCGATCCCCAAGGCGCAGCGCCCATGACCGCGCAGCTCGACAAGGATGCCGATGGCACAATCTGGTTCTTTACCAGCCCCGACAACCGCTTTGCCCGGCTAGGAGCAGCCAGCGCCACCTTCGTCGCCAAGGGTCACGACACCTTTGCAAGCTTCTCTGGCATGCTCAGCGAAGAAACCAGCCAGGAGCGCAAGGATGCGCTGTGGAGCACGGTCGTCGAAGCCTGGTTCCCAGAGGGTAAAGGCAGCGCGCTTATGCTCCGGATGGACCTGGGCGATGCTGCGATCTGGTCAGGGGAACTGGGCGTCATCAACACCGCCAAGATGTTCCTTGGCATGGACGTGCAAGGCAACATCAAGGGCGGTTACGCCGAAGTGACCCTCTAGGGTCCCGGCCACCACAGAAAAAGGCCGCTTCCAGAAGGAAGCGGCCCTTTTCCTATTCAGGAACGAAGGTCAACCGATTAGCCCGGGCGGTCGTCCTCAACCACTGGCCCCGGGAATTCACCCATATCCGGCGCATCATCCTGCCCTTCGCCATGCTGGAGATTGGAATTCCGCATCCCGTAAACGAAGTACAGCACGATCCCACCCAGCAGGTACCAGATGAAGAACTGCAGCACGTTCCAAGGCACGGTCGTGATCAGGTACAGGCATGACACGATCCCCAACACCGGCAACACTGGATAAAACGGTACCGTGAAACCGCGCGGAAGTTCCGGCGCAGCCCGGCGCAAATAGATCACCGACAGGCAGACGATCGCGAATGCCGCCAGCGTGCCGACCGAAGTCATGTCACCCAGCACATTGATGTCGAAAAATCCGGCCGCAACAGCGGTGATCAAACCGACCAACACGGTATTGATCGCCGGAGTCTTGAACTTGGGATGCACCCGCGAAAACACCTTTGGCAGCAAACCGTCACGCGCCATGGTGTAGAAAATGCGGGTCTGGGCATACATCAGAACCAGCACCACCGACGTCAGACCGATAATCGCCCCGACTTTGATGATCTTGGCCAGCCAGCCCCACGCCGGGCCAAAGCTATCAACCACCACCGCAACTGGGTCGGGCACATTGAGCGACTGATATGGCACCAGCAAAGTCATGATCGCCGCAACCAGCATATAGATGACCGTGCAGACCACCAGCGATCCGATGATCCCGAACGGCATATCCTTGGCCGGATTCTTGGCCTCCTGCCCGGCGGTCGAAACAGCCTCAAAGCCGATATACGCAAAGAACACGATCGAGGCAGCGCGCATAATGCCGTCTACGCCGAACTGACCCGGGCCAGTATTTTCAGGAATAAACGGCACCCAGTTTTTCGCGCTGAGCTCACCAAAGTTCGACAGCACAATCGCGCCGCCGACCAGAATAAACGCGGTCAGGACGCTGACCTTGATCGCAACGATCACGTTGTTGACCTTGGCCGATTCCGAAATGCCAACCACCAGCAAGCCAGACAGCGCCATGCAGATCAGGAAAGCTGGCAGGTTGAACAGCGTGGTCACCGCCTGCCCGTCAACCAGCACCGGTGCGCCATCCTTCAACAAAGGATAGCCGGCCGGTCCCGTAAATTGCGCTGGTATCACCAAGCCAAAATCGGCCAGCAAACTGACGACATAGCCGCCCCACCCGACCGCAACGACCGAAGCCGCCAAGCCGTATTCAAGCAGCAACAGCGCGCCCATGATCCAGGCCACGAATTCGCCCAAAGTCGTATAGCCATAAGTGTAGGCCGAACCGGAAACTGGCAGCGTCGAAGACAGTTCCGCATAGCAAAGCCCGGCAAAGGCACAGACAATCCCTGCAACAACAAACGAGAGCAGCACCGCTGGACCAGCATGAAGCGCCGCCGCGCTACCCGTCCTGACAAAGATGCCCGCGCCAATAATGCACCCGACTCCGAGCAGCAGCAGGTTCCATTTGCCCAACGTCCGCTTCAGCTCGCTGGTTTGAGTTTCACGCTGCACCTGGGCGATCGACTTGCGCGCGAACATCCGCTCCAACACGCTGCGATTATTGAGATTGGCCATCAGACACCTCCCGCCGCGCTGTTAGCCTGACAGACCCCCAGCGATCGATGCAGTGATTTCTTTTCGGCGGTTGCCAGAATGGCATCCAGCGATTTGACGCGACCGAACATACGGTTCCCCTAAAATTGACGGTCCGATTTCAGTCGGATCCGCAAAGCACTCTCTGGGCGCGGAAGCTAACGGCAAGACCGCGCATGGCAAGGCCTAACTGCCAACCCTTCCCCAGATTGGATCAAGCGGCTAGAGGGTCCTCATGTCCACTACATTCCAACTCGACACTTCGACCAGCCGCGCCCACCCGACACCGACGCCGATGAAGCGGCTGACCGTGCCCGAGATCAAGCGCCACAAATTTGAAGGCAATACCGCAGAGCCGCTGGTGATGCTGACCGCCTATACCGCGCGGCAGGCGCAATTGCTCGATCCGCATTGTGATTTGCTGCTGGTCGGGGATTCGCTGGGACAGGTGATCTATGGCCTGCCATCGTCGCTGCAGGTCACGCTCGATATGATGTGTGCGCACGGCGCGGCGGTTGTCCGAGGCAGCTATCACAGCGTCGTGGTGGTCGATATGCCGTTCGGCACTTATGAGGCTTCACCGCAGCAGGCGTTCGCCTCTGCCAGCCGGATTATGGCCGAGACCGGCTGCGCAGCGGTCAAGCTGGAAGGCGGCGTCGCCATGGCCGAGACTATCGCATTCCTGTCCGCGCGCGGAATTCCGGTAATGGCTCATGTCGGCCTGACCCCGCAGGCGGTCAACGTACTGGGCGGATACAATGCGCGCGGCCGCTCGCAGCAAGAGCACGAGAAGATCATCGGTGATGGTCAGGCGGTTGAACAGGCCGGGGCCTTTGCTGTGGTGATCGAAGGCGTGATCGAACCGATCGCTATAGCGCTGACCAAGGCACTCGAAATCCCCACCATCGGCATCGGTGCCTCCGCCCAATGCGACGGACAAGTGCTGGTGACTGAGGATATGCTCGGGATGTTCGAACGTGTGCCGCGCTTTGTTAAGCGGTACGAGGCGATTGCCGAGACGATCTCGGGCGCAGCGGAGCGTTATGCCCAAGAGGTCCGCGCCCGCGCCTTTCCAACCACCGAACAGACCTATCAACCCAAATAAGTTCGCGCCGCCTGCAAAAGCGGCGCCGCACACCTGACAAGGCTATCTGATGCTAATGAAATTCTACAAGGGCTCGATCCTCTTTACGATCGCCTGCCTTGCGCTGGGTGCCTGGTACGCCTGGTCACAAACCGGCAGCTTGGCCGCGACGGCTTCGATGCTCTGGATCATTGTGGTTCTCTCGATCCTTGAAATTTCGCTGTCGTTTGACAACGCGGTGGTCAACGCTGCGGTGCTGACCGACATGGATGAAGTCTGGCAGCGCCGCTTTCTGACCTGGGGCATGATCATTGCCGTTTTCGGAATGCGGATCGTATTTCCGCTCGCGATTGTGGCGATCGCCGCCGGGTTGAACCCAGTCGAAGCGCTCAACTTGTCGCTCAACGATCCCGCGCGGTATGAGGCGATTGTCAGCAGCGCCCACGTTGGCATCGCCGGGTTTGGCGGCGCGTTCTTGGCGATGGTTGGGCTGTCGTTCTTCTTTGACGGCGAAAAGGACGTGCACTGGATCGGTTGGATCGAACGGAAGCTGAGCCTTGTCTCCAACATCAAGGCTGCCGAAATCGCGCTGCTGCTGTTGGTCATTTACCTCATTTCGCGGGTGCTGCCAGACGCCGATGCTTTGACTTTCATGATCGCCGGCACATTAGGTCTGGTTTGCTTCATCGCGGTCGAAGCGATCAGCACAATCCTGGAAATGCGCGACGAAGCGATGAAACTGAACGGCGTGGTGGTTCGCTCGGGTCTGGGCGGGTTCCTCTATCTCAACGTGCTCGATGCCTCGTTCAGTTTCGATGGCGTAATCGGGGCCTTCGCGCTTTCAAACAATATGGTGGTGATCGCGCTCGGCCTTTCGATCGGTGCGATGTTCGTGCGATCGCTGACGATCCTGCTGGTGCGGCAAGGCACGCTGGCCGATTACCGTTATCTCGAGCACGGGGCATTCTGGGCGATTATCGCGCTGGCCGGGATCATGCTGGCCTCCGCGC